>PNMC01000113.1 GCA_013823365.1 Parvibaculum sp.
TTCTCTCCTCGTGCTCCTCATGGCCGTTTTGGCCAAATCCCTGTTTGCCGCCCTCATGGGCCGAAGTCTATCACGGGGTCCTGCCGCCCGCAGAGTCCGTAAGAGGGCTCCACGATGACGAAAGCAAAAGCGGGGCCAGCGCCCGTCGCGGGCCGGCCCCAATGTCCCCGGAAATTCGGCGCCAACATAGTTCCCGCCCCTGTCCGGCGCAACCGCTTTGCAAGCGCCTCGCAGCGCCTGCGGCAACGCGTCCGCTCAGGCTCCGAAATCCCTTTTTGTACCGCAAAACACCCCTGCCGCGCCTGTGGATATGGCGGCAGGGTCGAGCGGGGCGCATTCCCCTGCGGCGTCCGGGCGCCGGATGGTTAAGCGGGAACAGGTTGCTGCCGCAGATTTGGGCAGAAAGCCTCAGCGCGCCCGGTCCGCCTCATCCATCATTTCCATCAGACGCACATAAAAGGCGACCGCTTCTCCCATATTGGCAACCGAGACCCGCTCATTGGTGCCATGGAACCGCGGCGTGTCGTCGGGGCCCATATGGATCGGGATGAAACGGAACACATTGTCGGTCAGCGGCAGGTAGTGGCGGGAGTCGGTACCGCCGACCACCAGATAGGGAACCGAGATCGTGCCCGGAAAATTCTCGCCGATCGCCTGCGTGATGAGGCGATAGCCCTCGCCCTCGATGCTGGAGACGGCCGAGGCCTCCCTTATGCCGGCCAGGGGCTCGACGTCGATCTCGGGGTCGTCGACCGCCCGCTTCACATGCGCGACGATGCCCTCCGCCGTGTCGCGCGGATGAATGCGGAAATTCACCACCGCCCGCGCCTGCTGCGGCAGCACATTCTCCTTGTTGCCGCCTTCGATGATGGTCGGGGCGATGGTCGTCTGGAGCTGGGCGGCGGCGGTGGGGCTTCCCTCCATCACATTCCGCACCACCGGCTCGAAAAGCCAGAGATTGGCATAGACGGCGCGCTGCATGAACGGCACGGCCGGCGCAAGCGCCTCGATCATGTTGCGGGTCGCGCCGTCGACGCGCGATGTGAAGGGCCGGTCGCCGATCCGCTCAAGCGCTATCGCGAGCTTGCCGATGGCGGTCTGAGCCGCCGGCGAAGGCATGGAGGAGTGTCCGCCTTTCGAATAGGCGATGATATCGAGCGATATCGAGCCTTTCTCGGCAACGCCGATGGTCGCGACCGGCACGGAAACACCGGGCAGCAGCCCATGGCCGATCACGCCGCCTTCGTCCTTCACCCAATGGAGGCGGATACCGCGCTCCTGAAGCGCCGTGGCAATCGCCTTGTTGCCTTCGCCGCCGCCCACTTCCTCGTCATGGCCGAAAGCGAAAAGGATGGTGCGCTGCGGGCGGAAGCCGCGCTTGATGAGAAGCTCTGCCGCTTCCACCATCGCGATCAGCGAGCCCTTGTTGTCGATGGCGCCGCGCCCCCAGACATAGCCTTCCGCGATGGCGCCGGAGAAGGGCGGGTATTCCCAATCGCCCTCCGTCCCCGGAGCAATGGGCACGACATCGATATGCGACATGAGCAGCACGGGGTCGAGCGAGGCATCGGCGCCCTCCCAGCGATAGAGAAGCGTGTGCTCGCCGAAGATTTCTCGCGACGTGGCCTCCCGGAACGCCGGGTAGGTTGCATCCATCCAGCTGCGGAAACCGGTGAAAGCCGCCGCGGAGCGGGCCACGTCGCCGGGCTCGGCGCCGCGCTGATAGGAAATCGTGGGAAAGCGCAGCGCCTCGCCGAGCCTTGCTGCGGCCCCTTCCGCATCGATGCTCGCAGGAGCACCCGCCGCGGCAAGGTCCGCCGCCGGGATTGTCAGCGTCCGGCCAAGCACCACCGCGATGAGCAGCACCAGCGCGGCGCCCGCGCCCGCAAGGATCTTCTTGAGCATCTGTGTCCCCCCGACTTTGCCCTGCGGTTTTCCGCAGCCTTGCTCCACTCATGGCGGCCTTCGCCCCGCCTGTCAAATGACCGGAACGCGCCGTCCGGGCGGCATGGCGCGCCCGGCCTCAACCCCTTATACTGCCGCCACATTTTGGGCCAAAAGCATGCCTATGCCTCGTCGCCGCGCTGGGTGGCGTTCTGTGTGCGGGGTATGTCATGCAAGAGGTCCGGGACGGGAGTGATCGCAAGGGCCAGTTGGGCCAAAAGGGACAGGGGCAGATGCCGACCATTGCTCTGGTCGATGACGACCGGAATATCCTGACCTCGGTGAGCATCGCGCTCGAAGCCGAGGGCTACCACGTTCAGACCTACACGGACGGCGCCGCCGCGCTGGCCGGCCTCTCGGCGAATCCGCCGGATGTCGCAGTTTTCGACATCAAGATGCCCCGCATGGACGGCATGGAGCTGCTTCGCCGGTTGCGGCAGAAGTCGGACCTGCCGGTGATCTTCCTCACCTCCAAGGATGACGAGATCGACGAGCTCTTCGGCCTCAAGATGGGTGCCGACGACTATATCCGCAAACCTTTCTCGCAGCGTCTTCTTGTGGAGCGGGTGAAGGCGGTGCTCCGCCGCGCGGCGCCGCGCGGCGAGAGCGCGCCTGCCGATGGTGCGGTCGCCCAGCAGGTTCTCGAACGCGGCAAGCTCGTGCTCGATCCGGAGCGCCACACCTGCACTTGGGACGGCAAACAGGTCGTCCTTACTGTCACCGAGTTCCTGATCCTGCAGGCGCTCGCCCAGCGGCCGGGCTATGTGAAAAGCCGCGACTCGCTCATGGATGCGGCCTATGACGATCAGGTCTATGTGGATGACCGGACCATCGACAGCCACATCAAGCGCCTGCGCAAGAAGTTCAAGGAAGTCGACGACGACTTCGACGCGATCGAGACGCTTTACGGCGTCGGCTATCGCTACCGCGAGGCCTGAGCGCGTCGCGGGCGGGGGGGCCCGCGCCCCGGGCGGTACGACAGGATGTGAATGGCAAGCCTGACGGATGAGGAAGCGCGCGACGAGGCGGATACTGCATCCGCACGGCGGAGCCGCGCCTCTGCGCCTCCCCGCCCTGCCGCGCGCCTGCACGGGGCGGGCCGGCGCTTTCTCGTCGCCTTTCGCGGCTTTCTCGCACGCGGGCGCTTCTCCAGTCTCACGCGCCGCATCGTCGCCTTCAACGTCGCCGCGCTCTTCGTGCTCCTCTCCGGCATTCTCTATCTGAACCAGTTTCGCGAGGGCCTCATCGATGCGCGCCGCCAGAGCCTTCTCACCCAGGCGGAAATCATTGCCGGCGCCATTGAGGAAGGCGCGACGACCTCTCCCGACGCCCCGTTGATCGATCCGCTCGCCGCCGGCGCCATTCTCGCGCCGCCGCCGGATGCGGATCCCGATTCCGGCATTGCCGCCGTTCTTCCGATCAACCCCGAATCCGCAGCGCCGATCCTGCGCCGCCTCGTGTTGCCGACCCGCACCCGCGCGCGGCTCTACGGCAAGGAGGGCTGGCTGGTCCTCGACTCCCGCCAGCTCACGGCGTCCGGCCAGGTCGTCGCCTTCGAGCTTCCGCCCCCCGAAGGCGCAGAGGAATGGGGCTTTTTCGCGCGTCTTTCCCAATGGGGCTTTGCTCTGCTGCCCGGCCGCAATCTCGAGCGCTTCCGCGAAGCGGGCAGCCAGAATGGCCTCATGTATGACGAGGTGCGTCACGCCTTGCAGGGCGAGGCCTGGGCCATGGAGCGCGTGAACGAGCGCGGCGAGCTCATCATTTCCGTCGCCGTGCCCATCCAGCGCTACCGCGCTGTCCTCGGTGCGCTCATGCTGTCCACGCGCGGCGGCGATATCGACCGCATCGTCCGCGCCGAACGCATCGCGATCCTGCAGGTCTTTCTCGTCGCGCTCAGCGTCAATATTCTCCTCTCGGTTCTCCTTGCAGGCACCATCGCCGAGCCCGTGCGCAGGCTTGCACAGGCGGCGGAAACCGTTCGCCGCGGCAAGAACGCACGCATTGAGATCCCCGATTTCACCGAACGCCGCGACGAGATCGGCGAACTCTCCGGTTCTTTCCGCGAGATGACGGATGCGCTTTACAACCGTATCGATGCGATCGAGAGCTTCGCCGCCGACGTCGCCCACGAAATCAAAAACCCGCTCACCTCGCTGCGCAGCGCTATCGAGACCTTCGCGCTCGCAAAGGACGATACGCAGAAGGCGCGGCTCATGGAAATCATTCAGGACGATGTCCGCCGCATCGACCGCCTGATCAGCGATATTTCGAATGCGTCGCGCCTCGATGCGGAACTCTCCCGTGCCGAGCGCGAAGAGGTAAACGTGGCAACCCTTCTCGAAACGGTTTGCGATCTTTTCAACGAGTCGGGCGCATCGGGCTCGGCGCGGGTGAAGCTCGAGATCGACGCCGGGGCACCCGGCCGCGAAAAGATGATCGTGAAGGGGTTCGATACGCGGCTCGGTCAGGTCGTACGCAACCTGATCGACAATGCGCTCTCCTTCAGCCCGCCGGGTGGCGTCGTCCGCGTGATGGGTCTGCGCGAGCCGGGCCGCGTCGTCATCCGCGTCGAGGATGAGGGGCCGGGCATCGCGCCCGAAAATTTCGAGCGCATCTTCGACAGGTTCCACACCGACCGGCCGGACAGCTTCGGCGAACATTCAGGCCTCGGCCTTGCCATCTCCCGCCAGATCGTCGAGGCACATGACGGCACCATCCGAGCCGGCAACCGCATGGGCCCGGACGGCCGCGTCGCCGGTGCGCGCTTCACCGTCGAGCTTCCCTCGGCGGAATAGGCGGGTTTCATGAGCGGTTCCCCACTTTATATCCATGCCACCTGCGTCGCTCTTGGCACGCGTGCCGTCTTGCTGCGCGGGCCTTCCGGTGCCGGCAAGTCCGACCTCGCCTTTCGTCTCATCCGCGAGGACCAGAGCGGCGAAACCCGCCTCGTTGCCGACGATCAGACGGGGTTGAGGGAAGAAGGCGGCCGCCTTCTCGCAACGGCGCCCCCACCGCTTGCCGGCCTCATCGAGTTGCGCGGCCTCGGGCTTCTGGCGGTGCCCGCGACCGCCGAGGCGCCTGTGGCCCTGATCTGCGATCTGGTCGCGCGGGTCTCGGTGCCCCGTCTCGCCGAGCCCCGCTACGAGACCATTCTCGGCATCCATCTGCCGGTGGTGGCGCTCCACGCTTTCGACGGCACCGCGCCCGTGAAGCTTCGCCTCGCGCTCGAAGTGCTACCCGATGCCGGATTCCCAGGGCGAGATGGCCGTTTCGGCCCTGGCGGTTGATCGCATCCGGATTTGATGCATCTAAATTGAGCGAAGGCCCTCGCGAACTGCCGATTGTTGCATCGCAACACTTGTTTTATGCGCGTGATTGGGGTCACGATACGCCCCTTCGCGGGGGCGCGGGCGGTTCAGGGGCAGGTTTGGCGCCGGACTGCCGGAAATTGCGGCATTGAGGTCGTCGGATGATCGGTTTGGTACTCGTAACGCATGGTCAGCTGGCCAGTCAGTTCGTGGCGGCGATGGAGCATGTCGTCGGGCCGCAGACCCAGGTCGCGGCCATCTGCATCGGGCCGGACGACGATATGGAGCAGCGCCGCAAGGACATTCTGAAGGCGGTAGCGGGCGCCGATTCAGGCGAAGGCGTGATCCTCCTCACCGACATGTTCGGCGGCACACCCTCGAACCTCGCCATCTCGGTCATGGACAAGGCGAAGGTCGAGGTGATCGCCGGTGTGAACCTCCCTATGCTCATCAAGCTCGCCTCGGTCCGCGACAGCGCCGCGCTTGGCGATGCGGTCGATCAGGCGCAGGAATCCGGCCGCAAATATATCTCCATCGCAAGCCGCGTATTGGCAGGTGACGGCGCGTGACGGTCACTGTCGGTCATAGCGGCCCGCGGCCCGCAAACCGCCTGGTCAATATTGTGAATACGCGCGGTCTTCACGCCCGCGCCTCTGCGAAATTCGTGCAGCTTGCCGAACGGTTCGATGCCGATATCCGTGTCTCCCGCGAAGGGCAGACGGTACCGGGCACGTCGATCATGGGTCTGATGATGCTCGCCGCCGCGCCCGGTTGCTGCATCCTGATCGAGGCCGAAGGGCCCGAGGCCGAAGCCGCGCTCGATGCGCTTGCCGCCCTTGTCGATGACGGCTTCGGCGAGCGGGACTGATTTCAGGCCTTGTAGTAGACCGTCTGCACGCTTGTGGCGAGCAGTGTTCCGTCTATGCCCCAGAGTTCCGCCGACTGGTCGAAATAGCCCTGGCGGAACACTTTCGAATCCGCAACCCCGATCAGCGGCCTCGATCCCTGCGCCGCAAGCCCCGCCGCATCGGTGTGGAAATAAGTGGTGAGCGACACCGTGCCGGCAGGCAGGAACGTCCCGAGCACCTGAAAAATCCGTACAATGAATGAATCGCTCAAGGCCGCCAGTGCGACGAAGTCGAGCTGCCGCTCCGGCAGGTCGCGAATATAGAGCGAGGAGTAGGCGCTGGCCGGATCGTCCTGCGCGCGCGGCTCGAAGCGGACCTCGCCGTCGGCAAACCGGAACTCGTAGCGCGACAGCCAGGCATTGCGGCCCTCGGTCTCCATCACGGGCAGTGTCTCGGCGGGCGGCAGTTCGGGCCGGACAGCCGGCTGATGCGCCCAGCTTTCGCGCCGCACGGCAAATACGGCGCTCGCCGTCGCCACCACGGTGCCAGCCTGCCGCATGACGATCATCCAGTGCTGCGTCGAGCGGTTCGTCCTCGCCTCGGTGAGCTCGATCTCGAATCCACCTTCCGCGATCGGGGCGCAGAAATTCACTGTCAGCGCGACCGGGTCGCCCAGCCGCTGCGGCGCATCGAGTGCGGCCTTGAGCAGCGTCGCCGCCGTCGTGCCGCCAAAGGGGCCCATCATGTTCCAGTAGTCGGCGGAGGTCTGGCCTTCGAAGCGGCCTTCGCCCGCGGGCGTAAGCTGTGTGGCGATGTCGAGGGGGTGACGGGTCATGGTGGGTCTCGTTTCAGAACTGACAAAGCGCCCCATATGACATGCGCTTGCCGCCTCCGTCCATGACCTTGGGCGTAAGAAGAGGGGGACCAATCCTGAAAAAGAGACCGGGCAGCCCGTTTCCGGCGCTTGCCGGGGCCCCCGCTTAGGCCGGCCGGTCGAAAAACCGCCGCAGCAGCAGATGCATCGGCACGAAAACCACGAGGGGCAGCAATGCCATATAGAGCCCGAGATAAAGAAGCGGCGGCAGCATTTGCTCTGCGTCGGGGCCGAGGCCATGCACCCAGTTGATATTGTCGGCTGGCGTCGTCAGGGCATAGGTAAGCGGCAACACTGCCCATGCAAGCAAGGTCTGCGCCGCAAGCGCCCGGCGGTCATAGCCTTGTGCGATCAGCATCCAGAGCACCAGCGGCGGCAGCAGCAGGTGAAAAAGCGACAAGCCCCGCAGATAGAGCGGCCGGTCGGACTCGAACATATAGGCCGCCAGTCCGAACAGATTGCCCAGACTGAGAAAATCAAGGGTCCACACGATTTCGAGCGGCAGCACGCCAACCGCCATCATCGAATAGACGAGGCGATTGCCGGTCCAGAGCGCGATCAGAACGGCAAAAAGCGCAATATCGGAGAACCAGAGGAAGTTTCCGGGGCCGTAATGGTGCCAGTAAACCGGCACCAGCGCGGCGACAAGAAGGGTGAAGGGCAGGCGCGCCCATAAAGGGTAGGGACCGCCACCGGGCCCGCCTTGCCGATCCGCTGCCTGCGGGTCTTTGAAACTCCTGGACATTCAATCGATCTGGGTCGCACTCCGGCAAAAACATATAAAGATTTCTTTATATCGGCCTTGCCGGGCCCGGCCCCGCTTGTTATAAGGCCTCCCGAAGCCAGCGTCGGCTGGCGCAACATGCCGTTGCGCGCCGGCCCGCCGTCTCGCCTGTCGAGTGCGGCCAGATTCCCGAATTCGACCTTACGAGAGGAGCGCGCCCCATGAGCCAAGCCGCAAAAGCCGACACGCATGATTATGTGATCAAGGACATCAATCTGGCCGATTGGGGTCGCAAGGAAATCGATATCGCCGAGACCGAAATGCCGGGCCTCATGGCGACGCGCGAGGAGTTCGGCCCGAAGCAGCCGCTGAAGGGCGCGCGCATCGCGGGCTCGCTCCATATGACCATCCAGACGGCCGTGCTGATCGAGACGCTTGCCGCGCTCGGCGCCGATATCCGCTGGGCCTCGTGCAACATCTATTCGACCCAGGACCATGCAGCCGCCGCCATTGCCGCGCGCGGCATCCCGGTCTTCGCCGTGAAGGGCGAAAATCTCGAGGAATACTGGGAATACACGCACCGCATCTTCGAATGGGCCGATGGCGGCACGCCGAACATGATCCTCGACGATGGTGGCGATGCGACGCTCCTCATTCATCTCGGCAAGCGCGCCGAAGACGGCGACACGGCCTTCCTCGAAACGCCGGGCAATGAGGAAGAGGAAATTCTTTTCGCCGCC
>PNMC01000114.1 GCA_013823365.1 Parvibaculum sp.
GGCAAATCAATTCAGGACGTCATCAAGGAAAAGGACGTCAAGTACATCGACCTGCGCTTCACCGATCCGCGCGGCAAGATGCAGCACGTCACTTTCGACGTAAGCTTCTGCGATGACGACTTCTGGGCCGAAGGCACGCTGTTCGACGGTTCGTCGATTGCCGGCTGGAAGGCGATCAACGAGTCCGACATGGTCCTGCTGCCGGATGTCGCCACCGCGGTTATCGATCCGTTCTATGCGCAGACGACGCTCGCCGTGTTCTGCGACATCATGGAGCCCTCCACCGGCGAACCCTATGCCCGCGACCCGCGCGGCACGGCGAAGCTCGCCGAGGCGTACCTCAAGTCGACCGGTATCGGCGATACGATCGTGTTCGGCCCGGAAGCCGAGTTCTTCATCTTCGACGACGTGAAGTTCTCCACCAATCCCTACAAGACGGGCTTCGAACTCGACTCGATCGAACTGCCGTCCAACTCGGACACGCATTACGAGACGGGCAACCTCGCCCACCGTCCGCGCACGAAGGGCGGCTACTTCCCGGTGAACCCGATCGACAGCGCACAGGATCTCCGCGGTGAAATGCTCACCGTCATGGGCGAAATGGGCGTGCATGTCGAAAAGCATCACCACGAAGTGGCGTCCGCCCAGCACGAGCTCGGCACGAAGTTCCAGACGCTCACCACCGCCGCCGACCACATGCAGATCTACAAGTATGTGATCCACAACGTGGCGCAGGCCTTCGGCAAGACCGTGACCTTCATGCCGAAGCCGGTGTTCGGCGACAACGGCTCGGGCATGCATTGCCACCAGTCGATCTGGAAGGAAGGCAAGCCGCTCTTCGCCGGCAACAAATATGCCGACCTCAGCCAGGAATGCCTGTGGTATATCGGCGGCATCCTGAAGCATGCCAAGGCGCTCAACGCCTTCACCAACCCCAGCACGAACAGCTACAAGCGCCTCGTGCCGGGCTATGAAGCGCCGGTGCTGCTCGCCTATTCGGCGCGCAACCGTTCGGCCTCCTGCCGTATTCCGCACGGCACGTCGCCGAAGTCGAAGCGCATCGAGATCCGCTTTCCCGATCCGACGGCGAACCCCTATCTCGCCTTTGCGGCGATGATGATGGCGGGCCTCGACGGCATCGAGAACAAGATCGATCCGGGCGCGCCGATGGACAAGAACCTCTACGACCTGCCGCCGGAAGAGCTGAAGGACATCCCGACCGTTTGCGGCAGCCTGCGCGAAGCGCTGAAGGCCGCCGACGAGGACCGCAAGTTCCTCACCAAGGGCAATGTCTTCACCGACGAGCAGATCGACGCCTATCTCGAACTGAAGTGGGAAGAATGCATGCGTTACGAAATGACGCCGCACCCGGTCGAGTTCGACATGTACTACTCGGTCTGAGCCTTAGGGTTCGGCGAAACGGAAAGGCCGGAGCGAAAGCTCCGGCCTTTTTTGTTTGAGCTCAGGCCTGATGCAGCGCGAAGCGTGTGCCGCAGATGGTGACGCTGTTGCCTTCCACCGGCAGCCCACGCTCCTTGGCGCGGGCGAGGGCGGCGGCGGGGTTTGACATGGCGATGTCGATGCCGATGACGCCGGTGCCGTCTGCGTCCACGGGCTCGACGAAACGGACATGGCCGCGGGTGAGGCGGAGCGACGGGGCGCCGTCCCCCTCCTCCACCGGCATAGCGAGCAATTCGCCCCAGCGCGCGGCGAGTGCTGCGGGGGCTTTCGTCTGCACCGTGGCGCCGAGGATCGCCGTGGCGTTCGAGGCTTTCGCCTGGCGCCAGTCGTCACCCGCGGGCGGCCAGTCGCTGCCGGGGTCGAGCCAGTTCTCCACGCCCTTCACGCTGTCGATCGAGGTCAACACACCGCCGAAATCGGCCGGGTGGAAATGGGTGAAGACATAGCGCTTGTCCATCGCCGCGATCTGGCGCGCGCCGAGACCGAGCACACGCTCGCGATGCGCCAGCGCATCGGCCACTTCGAAGATCAGCATGTAGCCCGCATCGCCGTCGCGGCGATGAAGATAGCGCAGCGCCGAAGCATCGTCCTTCACGGGCTGCACGACTTCGAGGAACTCGCCGCCGACCGGCATCACCGCGTTGACGAGGCCGAAGACGGCGACGCCCGGATCGCGGAAGGCGACCTTCACGCCCAGCGCGGTTTCAAGCTCGCTCACCACCGGCTCCAGATCATGCGCGACAAGCGCAATCTGTCTCAACCACATGTTCCCTCCCGTTTTTTCTCGCCCGGCGCGACCGCCCGGACATTCATCTTTATACGGATTATATATTCGGTCAGCAGGGCTTACTCATAAAAACAAGCCGGAAATTCCTATTCCAGTTGACCCCTTCGCCGTTTGGGGCGTAGCATTTTCCTGTCTCATGAAGGAGGAGGTTTACGAAGATGACTCCACCGACGCGGTTCGACATTTGAGCCAGAAGACGATCGATACATCGCCATGTCCCGACGCGGGTCACAGGTACGGCCGGTCAGCAAATCTTATAGGCCAGGAAACAGCGCAAAGACAGCTTGACGCCCGGGCCGCACTGGTTGAGCGCGCAGGCAGAAAGGCAATGGAGACAAGCCCGGTTTTTCACCAGGGCGAGTGCGAGCAGCACATCCAATAGCAACCCCGCAAGGAACGCCCGACAGGAAACCGGGGCTTCCGTTTGAGCGGGGTTGCGTCGTGGTTCTTCCCCTCTTCTCCCCCACTTTCCTTTTCACCATTCGAGCTTCGTCACGCCGCGCCATGCGCGGGCGTGTGCCTTTGCCATTACGGGAACATCATGCGTCTTCAGGAAAATTTCTTCATCGTCACGGGCGGGCCGGGCGCGGGCAAGACAATGCTGATCGAGCGGCTTGCCGCGCAAAGTTTCGCCACTGTGGAGGAAGCCGGCCGCCGCATCATTCGCGAGCAGAGGGAGAGCGGCGGAAACGCCACGCATGACGGCGACCGCCTCGCCTATCGCGACCTCATGTTCCGCGATGCCATGTCCACTTACGAACAGATGGCGGAAGCGAAGGGGCCGGTCTTCTTCGATCGCGGCCTGCCCGACCTTATCGGTTACAGCCGGCTGATCGGCGCGCCGGTGCCGGAGGAACTCGCCCGGGCCGTCGCGCATTACCGCTACAACAAGACGGTGCTCATCGCGCCGCCATGGCGCGAGATCTACGGGCAGGACGAAGAACGCGGACAGGATTTCGCCGAGGCCGTGGCGACGCATGACGCGATCCGCGCGGCCTATGTCGAGGCCGGTTATGAGCCGGTTCCGCTGCCACTCGCCTCCATCGAGAGGCGGGCCGCCTTTGCCGCCTGCCTCGCGGGTCAGGGCGCGGCGCGGGGAACCCAGTCCGGCAGCACGCCGTGCTCGATGCCGAAGACGATGGGGCCGAGCACATAGACCATCGCGACGATGATCACCACGAAGGAGACGTTGAGCCACCAGCCCGCCCGCGCCATTTGCGGCAGCGAGATGCGCCCGCTGCCGAAAACGATGGCGTTTGGCGGCGTGCCGACCGGCAGCATGAAGGCGCAATTCGCGGCCATGGCGGCCGGGATCAGCAGCAGCAGCGGATTTTCGCCGATGGTGATCGCCACGGCAGCAATGACGGGCAGGAAGGTCGCGGCCGTTGCCGTGTTGCTGGTGAGCTCGGTCAGCATGAGGATCAGCCCGCAGACGGCGGCGACGAGCAGCACGATCGGAATGGCGCCTGCGCCGTCGAACATGGTGCCGAGCCAGATGGCCACGCCATGCGCCTCCATGGCACTCGCAAGGCTCAGGCCGCCGCCGAAGAGCAGAAAGACATCCCAGGGCGCCTTCTTGGCCGTTTCCCAGTTCATGAGGAATTCGCCGCGGCGGATATTCACCGGCATCATGAAGAGCGCGAGCCCGCCGAGAAGCGCAATGCCCGTATCGGTGATGAGCGGAAAATAGCTCACGAGGAAAGGCTGCGTCACCCAGCCCAGCGCCGTCAGCGAGAAGATGATGGCGACGTTCCGCTCCTGCCGCGTAATGGGCCCGAGCTTTGCGCGTTCCGCGGCGATCACCTCGCGCGCGCCCGTGACCTCCATGCCCTCGACGCGGAAGATCACGCGGGTCAGCATGTACCAGGCGAAGGGCACGCCGACGAGAACGACCGGCACGCCGATCAGCATCCATTCGGCAAAGCCGATGCGAAGACCGTAATTCTGGTTGAGGAAGGCGGCGAGCAGCGCATTGGGCGGCGTGCCGATCAGCGTGCCGAGGCCGCCGATGGTGGCGGCATAGGCGACGGAAAGCAGCAGCACGAGCGAAAATGTGTTCGCGTGCTGCTTCGCCGTCTCGTCCTTTGCCTGCTGTTCGAGCAGCGCGATGACGGAGAGCGCGATGGGGAGCATCATCAGCGCGGTCGCCGTGTTCGACACCCACATGCTGAGAAAGGCAGACGCGACCATGAAGCCCGCGACGATGCGCGCAGGCTTCGTGCCCATGACGCCGATGAGGCCCAGCGCGATGCGGCGGTGAAGGCCCCAGCGTTCCATGGCAAGCGCCAGCAGGAAGCCGCCGAAGAAGAGATAGATGATCGGATGCGCATAAGGCGCGGCCGCTCCGCGCATTTCCACGATGCCGAGCAGCGGGAAAAGGACCATGGGCAGAAGCGAGGTGGCGGGAATGGGGATCGGCTCGCAAATCCACCAGGCCGCCATCAAGGCGGCCACGCCCGCCGTGCGCCAGCCGAGTTCGCTCAGGCCTTCCGGCGCAGGCACAACGAAAGTGAGCAGGAGAAGCGCCGGGCCGATGAACCAGCCCGCCATCTGCCTGCGGCCGAAACCGACCTTGTGGCCTTCCACGCTGTCCATGCCCGCCCCGTCTAGCGCTGTAGCGCGGAGGCGGTCTTCGCCTCGTTCTTCGCGTAATTGCGGAAGGCGGAGAAGACGCCCATTTTCGGGTCCGGGTTCTGGCCGGCGCCCATGCGCAAGAGCTGCAGGCAGAACCAGCCCTGCTGGCCCCAGCCATTCATCGCCTTGATGAGATTGACGGGGCTGTGCGGCCCGAGAAAGCCCGGCCCGAGGCGGAGCGTCTTTTCGTAAGCCGGTGTTTCCTGCGCCGCGCCGGAGAGAAGCTTGCCTGCGATTTCGGGATCGACGCAGAGCGGACGGGCGATGCCGACCACATCCATGGTGCCGCTGGCGAGCGCCGCATTCATGCCCGTGAGCGTGCGGAAGCCGCCTGTGACCATGAGCGGCATGGTGGTCGCCGCGCGGATGTCCCGCGCATAGTCGAGGAAATAGGCTTCGCGGGCGATGGTGCTTTCGCGGCGCGTCTCCGCCTTTTCGGGATGGAGCGTCATGTCGTCGAGGCCGACAAGGCGCGGCTGCTCATAGGTGCCGCCGGAAATCTCAAGCAGGTCGAGGCCTTCGGCATTGAGCCAGCTTGCGACCCTGATCGCATCCTCGTGGCTGAAACCGCCGCGCTGGAAATCCGCCGAATTGAGCTTCACCGAAATCGGGAAATCGCTACCGACCGCCTTGCGCACGGCGCGCACGGTTTCCAGCAGCAGGCGGGCGCGGTTTTCGAGGCTGCCGCCCCACTCGTCGGTGCGCGTATTCACATCGGGCGAGAGGAAAGAAGAAATCAGATAGCCATGCGCGCCATGGATCTGGACGCCGGTGAAGCCCGTGTCGCGCGCGACCGAGGCGGCGAAGGCGAAGCGGCGGATGACGTCCTCGATTTCGGTGCCCGTCAGCGCGCGGGGCTTGCCGAATTGCGCGCCCGGCATATCGAGCGCCTTGTCCGACGGGCCCACCGGCTCCTTGTTCACGAGGGCCGGCGTCTGCCGCCCGGCATGGGAAATCTGCATCCAGAGATGGGTGCCGTTCGCCGTGCCCGCCTTCGCATAGTCACGGAGCGCGGCAATTGCCTCGTTCGACTGCTCGCCATCGATCGCCACATTGCCGGGACGCTCCATGTAGCGCCGGTCGATCTGGACATTGCCGGTGAGGAGCATGCCCGCCCCGCCCTCGGCCCAGCGGCGATAGAGCCGGACATGGGCTTCCGTCGCCCGGTTCCGCGCATCGCCGAGCCCCTCGGTCATGGCGCCCTTGGCGATACGGTTTTTCAGCGTGGCACCGCAGGGCAGCGTCAGCGGCGAGCCGATATTCACGTTTTCGGACATGAGGTTCCCTGAGTTCCGGCTTGTTTTGCGCGACTTTGCCATAAGCCGGGGGGCGCCGCCATCGGAACGATACCGCCTGCCGCCCGTTGATAGGGCAAGACAACCCCTTATCACCATCGGTGAGGCCATGACGCAAGGCAGCGACAGCCTGAGCGAAGAATTCCGCGCCTTTATTCGCCAGAGCGAGTTTCCCTGCGTGGGCGCAAAGTCCGCGCTGGCGCGGGAGCAGATCGAGATCGTCACCGCGCGCGACATCCGCTGCGCGGAAGACGACCGGCGGATACTCGATCGCGCCTATGCGTTCCTGCGCAGCCATGAGGCCGAGCCGAAAATGTTCACGAGTTTCGCCGTGCTGTTCGAGGGGCCGCGCGATCTCGACGAACGCGCTTTCGAGACGCATCTCTGGGCGCGGCTCAATGCGCTGCATCGGCTCGATGCCGAGAATCATGGATGGAGCAGCGAGGTAAGCGACGATCCGGCGGCGCCCGATTTCGGCTTCAGCCTGGGCGGGCACGCCTTTTTCGTCGTCGGCTTTCATCCGGGCTCCGGGCGCGCGGCGCGGCGCTTCCCCTGCCCCGGCATCGTCTTCAACCTGCATGAACAGTTCCGCACCTTGCGTGCGCGCGGACAATATGGCCGGATGAAGGAGACCATCATCGATCGCGACATCAAACTGGACGGGACGGCCAATCCGATGATTGCAGAACACGGCGCGGTGAGCGAGGCGCGGCAATATAGCGGGCGCGCGGTCGGCGAGAGCTGGCGCTGCCCCTTCAAGCGCAGATGACAGTGAACCGTATTCCACCGCGTTCCGGCACCGCCTTCCTGCTGCCGAAAGGCGCGCGGCTGACCGTGATCGACCCCGAAGGCGAGCAGGTCTCCGATCTCGTGGCCTATAACCGGCACGACACGGAGGAGGTCATCTCGAACGGGCGGACGCTCGACTATCTGAGCAAGATCTATCTCTCGACCGGCGACGCGGTCTATTCGAACCGCAGCAATGTCATGTTCGAGATTGTGGAGGACGCGGTCGGGCGGCACGATTTTCTGCTGACGCCCTGCTCCGCCGACACATTCCGCATCATCTATGGCCATGAGAACCCGCATCGCGGCTGCTTCGGCAATCTGGCCGAGGCGCTCGCGCCTTACGGCATCGGGCCGGACCGGATTCCGACGGCGTTCAACGTCTTCATGAATGTGCCGATCGACGCGGAAACGGGCGTGCTCCGGGTGGACCCGCCGCTCAGCCGGGCGGGCGACCATCTGACCATCGAGGCCAGGATGGACCTCATTATCGGGCTCACGGCCTGTTCCGCCGAGCAGTCGAACAATTATGCCTTCAAGCCCATCGACTACCGGATCGAGGGCGCGGATTAGGCTGGCCTCCCGGCGGCAGGAATGGCACAAGGCGCGAGATTGGCGCCCCCGCCGCCGCGCCCTACAATCCGGGTGATTCTCTTTCATCGAAGTTCCGAGTGCATGGCCGCCCCCAAGACCAGCAAATCCGACGATACCGACGATCTCTTTGCCGCCGCGAGCGCCCCAAAGGCGCCCACGGAGCCTCGCAAGAGCGCGCCCAAGGGTGCTGCCAAGGGCGATGGCTATTCGGCGAAGGATATCGAGGTGCTGGAGGGGCTGGAGCCCGTGCGGCGGCGTCCTGGCATGTATATCGGCGGCACGGACGAGAAGGCGTTGCATCACCTTTTTGCGGAAGTCCTCGACAATTCGATGGACGAGGCGGTGGCCGGCCATGCCGACTGGATCGAGGTGACGCTGTCGGAAGATGGCAGCCTCACCGTTGCCGATAATGGCCGCGGCATTCCCGTCGACCCGCATCCGAAGTTCAAGAACAAGTCGGCGCTCGAAGTCATCCTCACCACGCTCCATTCGGGCGGCAAGTTCGGCGGCAAGGCCTATGAGACGTCGGGGGGCCTGCACGGCGTCGGCATATCGGTGGTGAATGCGCTTTCCGACCGGTTCGAGGTGGAAGTCGCGCGCGACCAGACGCTCTATACGCAGCGTTACGAGCGCGGCCATCCGAAAACGAAGCTCGAAAACAAGGGCCGTGTGCAGAACCGGCGCGGCACGAAGGTGACGTTCCATCCCGATGCCGACATCTTCGGCAAGGGCGCGCATTTCATTCCGAAGCGCCTCTACAAGATGGCGCGCTCCAAGGCCTATCTTTTCGGCGGTGTCGAAATCCGCTGGACCTGCGCGCCGGAGCTGATCGGCGAGAAGGACCAGACGCCCGCC
>PNMC01000115.1 GCA_013823365.1 Parvibaculum sp.
TTTCTCGGCGGCGGGCGAGATGGACACCTGCATCGTACTGCGCACGGCCATCGTGAAGGACGGCAAGATGTATGTGCAGGCGGGCGGCGGCGTGGTCGCGGATTCAACGCCCGAAGGCGAACATCAGGAAAGCGTCAACAAGGCGAAGGCCCTCTTCCGCGCCGCGGAAGAGGCGGTGCGCTACGCCTCGCAGGCGGGGAAGAGGCAGTAAGGCGCCTTGCCAATTCGCCGGGCGCGCACCTATATGAAGTGAACGGCCCCCCGGCCGCTGATCAGGAACCGGCCCATGCTGCTGCTCATCGATAATTACGACAGCTTCACCTACAACCTCGTCCACTTCCTGGGCGAACTGGGGGCGGAGGCGGCCGTCCACCGGAACGACAAGATCACGGTGAAGGAGGCGCTTTCGACGCGGCCTCAGGCCATCGTCCTGTCCCCCGGGCCCTGCGATCCGGACAAGGCAGGCATCTGCCTCGACCTCATTGCCGCCGCCGCGGCGCACCGCATCCCGCTTCTCGGCGTCTGTCTCGGCCATCAGGCCATCGGCCAGTCCTTCGGCGGCAAGGTCGTGCGCGCGCCGGTACTGATGCATGGCAAGATGAGCGACATCCATCATGGCGGTAAAGGCATCTTCCAGCACCTGCCGAGCCCCATCGAGGCGACGCGCTATCACTCGCTGATCGTCGAGCGCGAGAGCCTGCCGGATTGCCTCGAAATCACGGCCTGGACCACGGACGGCATCATCATGGGTATGCAGCACAAGGAGCTGCCGATCCATGGGGTGCAGTTTCACCCGGAAAGCATCGCATCCGAACATGGGCACGACCTGCTGCGGAATTTCCTGCAGCTTGCGGGCATGAATGTCCGTGAGCTGGCCTGACGCCCGGCGCCGGAATGACTGTATTTTTGGCCGTTGAGCGAATATCTTTCGGGCGGGCAGGAACAGACCAAGCAGAACAATGACCGATTTCAAGACCATTATCGCGGCGCTTGCCGAGGGCAATAAACTCGACGCGACGGAGGCCCGCTCGGCCTTCGAAACCGTCATGTCCGGCGAGGCGAGCCCGGCGCAGATCGCAGCCTTCCTGATGGGGCTTCGCGTGCGCGGCGAAACGGTCGAGGAGATCACGGCGGGTGCGCGGGTGATGCGCGAGCGGGCGCTGCGTGTGCAGGCCCCGGCCAATGCCATCGACATCGTAGGCACGGGCGGCGATGCGCTCGGCACCTGGAACATCTCGACTGCCACCTCGATCGTCGTCGCGGCAACGGGTGTCCCCGTCGCGAAACACGGCAACCGCAAGGCCTCGTCCCTCTCGGGCACGGCAGATGCGCTGCAAGAGCTTGGCGTCAATCTCGACATCGAGCCTGCCACCATCGAGCGCTGCATCGGCCATGCCGGTATCGGCTTCATGTTTGCGCAGGCGCATCATTCGGCGATGAAGCATGTGGCGCCGGTGCGCAACGATCTCGGCATCAAGACCGTGTTCAACATGCTGGGACCGCTTTCCAACCCGGCGCTCGTCAAGCATCACCTGCTCGGCGTCTTTTCGTCCGGCTGGGTCGAACCTTTCGCCGAAGTGCTGCGCAATCTCGGCTCGGACAGCGCCTGGGTCGTCCACGGCTCCGATGGCATGGACGAGATCACGACGACCGGCCCGACGACCGTCGCCGAACTCAAGAACGGCACGATCCGCCTCTTCGCCATCACGCCGGAAGATGCAGGGCTGAAGCGGGCCTCCATCGAAGATCTCAAGGGCGGCAGCCCCGCCGAGAACGCGGCCGCGATCCGCCGCCTGCTCGATGGCGAGCTTGGCGCCTATCGCGATATCGTGCTGCTGAACAGCGCCGCCGCGCTCATCGTTTCGGGTCGCGTTTCCGCGCTCAAGGACGGTGTCACTATTGCGGCCCGCGCCATCGACGATGGCAGCGCACGAACCGCGCTTGCCAAGCTCGTCGCCGCCTCGAACGGACGCGCAGATGGCTGACATTCTCGAAAAGATCGGCGCCTACAAGCTCGGCGAGATCGCCTCGGCGAAGCAGGCCCATCCGCTCGCGGGCGTCGAGGCGGCAGCGCGCGCGGCGTCGCCCGTTCGCGGCTTCGCCGATGCTCTGAGGTCTCGCGTTTCGGCCGGCCAGTTTGCGCTCATTGCCGAGATCAAGAAGGCGAGCCCTTCCAAGGGGCTCATCCGCGCCGATTTCGATCCGCCAGCGCTTGCCCGGGCCTATGAAGCGGGCGGCGCGGCCTGTCTCTCCGTGCTGACGGACGGTCCCTCGTTCCAGGGTGCGCCCGACTATCTCGCTGCGGCACGCGCGGCCACTTCCCTTCCCGTCATCCGCAAGGATTTCATGTACGACACCTATCAGGTGGCGGAAGCCCGCGCGATGGGAGCGGATGCCATCCTCATCATCATGGCTGCCGTGTCCGACGCACAGGCGCACGAACTCGAAGATGCCGCCTTCCAGTGGAAGATGGATGTGCTGGTCGAAGTACATGACGAGGAAGAACTGACCCGCGCTCTTTCGCTCAAGAGCCCGCTGCTCGGCATCAATAATCGCAACCTGAAAACGTTCGAAACGACCTTGGCGACGACCGAGCGCCTCGCGCCGCTCGTCCCCAAGGACCGGCTCATCGTGGGCGAAAGCGGTATCTTCACCCATGCCGATCTGGCGCGCCTCGAAAAAGCCGGTGTGAGGACATTCCTCGTCGGCGAGAGCCTGATGCGGCAGGACGATGTGGAGGCGGCAACGCGTGCGTTGCTTGCCGGTCCCGCCTGACCGCAGGCATATCGGCCGCCGGGGCCGGAAACGCGGGACATGTATTCGCGCCCGCGCCGGATGACTCATATCCCAGTTTTCGCGCGCCGCCGTTCCGTATGGCAACCGCATGCGGGTCCGGTGACTGCGCCATCGAAAGACAAATCCGATGACCTATGAAATCCGTCAGGCAAGGCCGGATGATTTCCGCCATTTCGGCCCGATCGAGCGTGCCGCCGGTGCGCTTTTCGTCGAGGCGGGGCTCGCCGAAATCGCTTCGCATGAGCCGACAGATGTGGAGTTCGTCGAAGCGGCAGGGCGCGCCGGCGCGGTCTTCGTCGCAACGGAAGACGGGAAGCCTGTAGGCTTCATCCTCGCCGCGCCACTCGACAGGCACATGCATATCTACGAATTGTCCGTACACCCCTCACATGGCAAACGCGGCCTCGGGCGAAAGCTGGTCGAAGCCGTCTGCAGCCATGCCAAGGGCGAGGGCTTTATCGCGGTAACGCTGTCCACCTTCCGCGACCTGCCCTGGAACGGCCCCTTCTACGCCTCCTGCGGCTTTCGCGAACTTGACCGCGACGAGTGGACGCCGGCCCTTCTTCTCGCCCATTATCGCGAGGAGGATCTGGGCCTGCCGATCGAGCGGCGGTGCTTCATGCGCAAGGAACTCGCGGAATGACGAGAAAAACTGCCCCGAAAAAGAAGCTGACGCATCTCGACGACAAGGGCGCGGCCCGCATGGTGGACGTGTCGGAGAAACCCGTCACGTCTCGCAGCGCGACGGCGAAGGGCCGGATATCCATGAAGGCTTCGACGCTCAAACTCATTCTCGATGACAAGCTGAAGAAGGGGAATGCGCTCGAAGTCGCAAGGCTCGCCGGCATCATGGCCGCAAAGAGAACCGCGGACCTCATCCCTCTTTGCCATCCTCTCGCCATATCGAAAGTGGAAGTTGAACTCCGGCCCGACAGAAAGACGAGTTCGGTCGAGGTCGAGGCGACGGTAAAGCTCTCCGGCCGGACGGGCGTCGAGATGGAGGCCCTGACCGCCGTTTCCGTCGCCTGCCTCACGCTCTACGACATGGCAAAGGCGGTCGACCGCGGTATGACCATCGGCGACATCCGCCTTGTCGAGAAATCGGGCGGCAAGTCGGGCGACTACAAGGCCAGCTAGGAAAGCCTCAGGAAAGCCCATGCCACAGCAACCTCTTCTTCCGGTCGGCGAGGCGCGAGCGCGCATTCTCGCCTCGCTGCGCCCGACGCAGACAGAGAACGTGCCGCTCTCCGAAGCCGCCGGGCGGGTGCTGGCCGAAGAAGCCATTGCCCGGCGCACGCAGCCGCCGGCCGACCTTTCCGCCATGGATGGTTATGCCGTGAAGGCCGCCGATACGTCTCTCACCCCCGCCCGCCTCAAGGTTGCCGGCGAGGCCCCGGCGGGCGGCGCCTATACGGAGGAGCTCAAATCCGGGCAGGCGGTGCGCATCTTCACAGGCGCGCCGTTGCCGCGCGGCGCCGACGCCATCGTCATTCAGGAAGACACCGCACGCGAGGGCGACATCGTCGTCGTGCAGGAAGCTGCCGCGCCCGGCCAGCATATACGCGAGGTGGGGCTCGACTTCCGCACCGGCGATCCGGGCCTTCCAGCGGGCCAAAAGCTCTCGCCCGCCGACATCGCGCTTGCCGCGGCGATGAACCTCGCGACGCTCAATGTCTACCGGCGCCCGGTGATCGCCTTTTTCTCCACGGGCAACGAGCTTGTCCCGCCGGGCACGGAGCCTGGGCCCAACCAGATCGTTTCGTCCAACAATGCCGGCATTTGCGCCCTTGTTCAGGAAGCGGGAGGCGAACCGCTCGATCTCGGCATCGTGGCGGACGACGAGGAGGCGATCCGCGAAGCCGCGAAGCGGGCGGGCCATGCCGACATGCTGGTCACGCTGGGCGGGGCGTCGGTCGGCGATCACGACCTGGTGCAATCGGCGCTCACCCCGCTCGGGCTCGATATCGACTTCTGGAAGATTGCGATGCGCCCCGGCAAGCCGCTGATCTATGGACGGTTGGGCGAAATGCCGCTGCTCGGTCTTCCAGGCAATCCGGTTTCGGCGCTTGTCTGCGCCACGCTGTTTCTCAAGCCCGCGATCCAGCGGTTTCAGGGCGGCGAGACGGAACTCCACACCATGCCGGCCCGGCTCGGTTCCGCCCTGCCCGCCAATGCCGCCCGGGAGGATTATGTGCGGGCGACGCTCGACCATATTCATGGGGAGCTTCCGCTGGCGACGCCTGCCTCCATTCAGGACAGTTCCATGCTCTCCGTCCTTGCCCGGGCGGGCTGCCTGATCGTCCGTCCGCCTCACGCAAAAGAGGCCAAAGCCGGTGAAATCGTTACGGTTTTGCCCTTGCGTGCCTGACTTATCCACAAAGACGCTTGACAGATTCACGAGAACTAAACTAGAACAGCCCGAAGCGTTTTTGTTTTGTTCCGAAAACAGCAAAATGAGGGTTTTCGGAAGAATTGAGGGGCTGGAGAATATGCTGACGCGCAAACAACACGAACTGCTGATGTTCATTCATGAGCGGATCAAGGAAGGCGGCGTCTCTCCGAGCTTCGACGAAATGAAGGAAGCGCTGGATCTGCGCTCCAAGTCGGGTATTCACCGGCTCATCACGGCGCTGGAGGAGCGCGGCTTCATCCGCCGGCTTCCGCATCGCGCCCGCGCCCTCGAAATCCTGAAACTGCCGGATGCCGCTTCGCCGAGCCTCGCTGTGTCCCGCGGCAAGGGCTTTTCGCCCAGCGTCATCGAAGGCGGCGCCCGGCCAAAACCTTCCAGCCGCGACCTCGCACCTGTCCGCGATACGGGCGATACGATGACCCTCTCCGTCATGGGCCGCATCGCCGCCGGTACGCCCATCGAGGCGCTGCAGGAAGAGAGCCATCAGGTCAGCGTGCCGCTCACGCTGCTCGGCTCCGGCGAGCATTATGCGCTGGAGGTCAAAGGCGACTCGATGATCGAGGCCGGCATTCTCGATGGCGACACCGTGCTCATCCAGCGCTGCGACACGGCGCAGAGCGGCGACATCGTGGTGGCGCTTGTCGATGGCTATGAGGCCACGCTGAAGCGGCTGCGCAAGAAGGGCGATTCCATCGCCCTCGAGGCCGCCAACCCGGCCTATGAAACGCGCATCTTCGGGCCGGACCGCGTCAAGGTTCAGGGCAAGCTTGTCGGGCTTCTGCGCCGCTACTGAGCTTCGCCCCGGCGCTGCACCCAGGGCCTGTTTCCGCGTACCTGCCGCGCCGTCACAACCTCAATCGTTCCGTCGCTTGCGAAAGCAAGTCCGGTCGCGCCGTTCCGCCAGAAGTGGAACCAGTCGAGCAGAAGCCGGGCGCCGCAATCCCGCCGCATGGCGGCGGGCACGGCCACGCGAGAGATGACGGCATCGGCGCGGGCGCAATCTTCCGCCACCGCATCGAGCGATCCGGAAAAGGCGACCGCGGGCCGTCCCGCCTCCCTGTAGAAGCAGCCGCTGCCATCGCATCGCATCGGGTCCGCGCGCGCCGCCTCGCGGGGGCTCCGGCTGTCACCCTCATATCTCAGCCATTGCCGGGCGGCATAATCGGGTCGCGACGACGACAGGGCGAGGCTGCCATCCGCCATGCGCACCGCCATCAGGCTCGCATCGCGGTCGATCAGAACGTCGGGTTTCGGCGCGCCGCCCCAGAGCATCAGGCCGAGCAGGATCGGTACCACGCCGCCATAGCGCCAGGACCGCCGCCAGATCGCCATCCACAAGCCGCCCATCGTTACGAGCAGCAAGGCGTGGAGCGGCGCCGCAGGCACCATGCGGTCCGCGCCGCCCCAGCCGGCTACCTCGTCGGCGATGGCGAGCATGGTCTCGACGCCCCACCCCATGGCCAGGAGCGCCGGCCCGTCAAGGCCGAAGGGCATAAGCAGCAAGGCGAGCAGCGCCATGGGCATCACCACGAGACCGACGACAGGCATGGCCGCCATGTTGCCGGCAAGCCCGTATACGGCGATACGATTGAAGTGATAGGCAGCAATCGCACCGGTCGCCGCCCCGGCGATTATGCTTGTCAGGGCAATACCGAGCACATAGGTGACGGCGAGGCGCGGCCAGTCCGCAACCCCGAAGCCGCGCGGGGAGAGTGTCCAGCGGCGGATGAGGTCGCTCTCGTAGAAGGCGATAAGCGCGATCACCGCCGCGAACGACATCTGAAATCCTGCGCCGACAAGGCTTTCGGGCCGCCAGAGCAGAACAAGAATGGCCGCCAGCATCACATTCCGCATACTGAGTGCCGGACGGTCCAGCAGTACCGCCACGAACATGAGCGATATCATGATCCAGGCGCGCTGCGTCGCGATCGCGCCGCCCGAAATCAGCAGGTAGAAGCTTGCCCCGAGAATGGCTATGGCGGCGGCCCATTTCTTGATCGGGTATCGAAGGGCGAGGCCCGGAACGAGCGCCAGCACTGCCCGGACCGCCCAGAAGAGCGAACCCGCAAAGAGCACCATGTGCAGGCCGGAAATGGCGAGCACGTGATAGATGCCTGCCGACCGCAGATCATCCGACACCTCGTCGGGAATACTTGCGCGCTCGCCCGTGATCAGCGCGGCCGCCACCGCGCCGCCAGTGCCGCCGATCACACTACGGATACGGTCGCCAATGGTCATGCGCAGTGCCATGAGCCGGGCCTCGGCACCGCCGGGCGCCTCAAGTTCCACCGGCGCGCTATAGGCAAAGCCGACGGCGCCGAGTCCCTGAAACCAGGCCTGGCGGGCAAAATCGAAACCTCCCGGCGAGACCGGTTCGGGCGGCGGCATCAGCCTTGCCCGGAGCTCCACCGTGGCGCCGGGCCGGAGCGTGGCCTCGCGGATGCGGATATTGAGCCGCACTTTTGCCGGCAGCCTGTTTTTCGCCAGTCGGGCAAAGGAATGCGGCGCGATGATCGCCAGCAGCGCGCCCGTCTCCGTCTTCTCGACGGATACGACCTGTCCGGCCAGTACCCCCGAAAGCGGCCGCTCAAGCACCGGCGCCGCGACCCGCTCGGCCCTCCAGACCGATGCGCCGAAGCCCAGCACCACCGCGAAGAGTGCCGCCGCGCAAAGCGCCGCCATGGGCCGCCGCCGCACCGCCAGAAGGAGAAGCCCGCTCGCCGCGAGCGCGGCAAGAGCGGGCCAGGGGCCCGGTTCGACAGGCAGGGAGAAATAGGCCCCGATCCCGAAGGCCATGAAAACCGGCGCCCAGAGGAAGTAGCGGTCGGCCTCGGCAGCGAATGAGCGGCGTGCCCAGGCGAGCGCAGCCGCGGGCGCTTCCCTGAGCGTCGCCCTGGCGCCATAGGTCTCCGGAAAGCTCTCGGCCCCTGCCACTCACACCCCCTGCCCGCAAGCGCCTCCCCGGGGCCGCGGCTGCGGCGCCTAAGACGCTTATCCCAAAGGCTTTTTTCCGGCTGTTGCCGGTCGCATTTCAGA
>PNMC01000116.1 GCA_013823365.1 Parvibaculum sp.
GGGGTACGCGGCGTCAGAATTATCAGGGAGGATAAGAGATGCGCCTTTTTGTCAGTGTACTCGTTGCGTTGTTTGCCTTCACCGGAGCGGCTCTCGCCGATCCTTTTGCGAATTTCTACGGCAATACGGTCAAGGTCGTCGGCGCTGCCGGCGAACGGCAGGTCTATATCGATGCGGGCGGCGCCTATTCGCAGAAGCTGCCGGATGGCAGCACGGCGGAGGGCAAGTATGAGGTCGATGGCGACACGGCCTGCTTCCTCGGCGGCGATGAACCTTATTGCGTGCCGGCGCAGTCGCGCGAGGTCGGCGAAACCTGGGAGCTGACGGCGCCGGACGGCTCGACGGAAACGGCGACGCTCGTCGCAGGCCGCTGATCCACGCAAATCGCAAAAACGAATTCGGCCGGTCCTGTCGGACCGGCCGTTTTCATTTTCAGGCGGGCAAGTCTCAGGCGGACTTGCGCTGCGGGCTCTTCAGGGCCTCATCCACGATGGGCGAGAAGGTGCCGTAGATCATCCGCTGTCCGTCGAAAGGCATGGTGGCGGGATCGTATTTCATACGCTCGTCTTCCATGAGCTTCGGCCAGCCGGCCTCGCGCGCCTGCTTCGAAGGCCATTCGACCCAGGAGAAGACGATGGCTTCGTCCTTCGTCGCCTGCACGGCGCGGCGGAAGTCCGTCACCTTGCCGTCCTTCACATCGTCTTCCCAGGTCTCGACCACGCGCGTTGCGCCATGATCGAGGAAAACGGGTGCGGCTTTCATCGCCATGTCGCGATAGGCTTCCTTGTTGGCTTTCGGCACGGCGAGAACATAGCCGTCGATATGGCCCATCTTTCCGCCCGGGCCTTCATCCAGCATGACCGAGAAGCCGCCATAGACCATGCGCATGCCGTCGAAGGGCATCTGCCCCATTTCGTGCATGCGGGGATCGGCCATCATCTTCTCGTTGGCCGCGTCGCGCGCTTCCTTCGAGGAATGCTCGAACCATGAAAAAAGCGCCACCTCATCGGGCTTCAATTCCACCGCGCGCTTGAAATCGGTCACCTTGCCATCCGGCACGTCATCGCCCCAGCCCTCGACGAGGCGGCTGACGCCGAATTCGGCGAACATGGGCCAGGCGTCCTGCGCGTGCTTGCGATAGAGCTCCTTGTTGGCGGCGGGTACCGCCACCAGAAATCCGTCTACATATGACATTGCGGCTCTCCTTCGGGTTGCATAAAAGTTGATATCAAACCAAATGAGCCAAGTCAAAGAAATGGCGGGCCGGCAGGGCAAAATTCCATAACCGGATCGTGTCAGTCTTCGATGGTGATGGCCGGTGCCTTGCGCGCGCCGCCACCTGTCGCGCGATCAAGATGTTCGGCGACGCGCTGCGCGATCTCGATGAAGGGGCGGGCCTCTTCGCTCTCCGGCGCCGTTGCGACGACAGGTTCGCCGCTGTCGGATTTCTCGCGGATCGACATGTGCAGCGGTATCTCGCCGAGAAAATCGCAGCCGAGTTTCGCTGCCATGCGCCGCGCGCCGCCCTCGCCGAAGATATAGGAGCGTTCATTCGTGCCCGGGGTTGCGAACCAGGCCATGTTCTCGACGATGCCGAACACGGGCACATGCGTCTTCTCGAACATGGCGAATCCCTTGCGCGCATCGATCAGCGCTATTTCCTGCGGTGTCGAAACGACGATCGCACCGGCGAGCGGCACGCGCTGCGCCATGGTGAGCTGCGCATCGCCTGTGCCGGGTGGCATATCGACAATCAGTACGTCGAGTTCGCCCCACTCGACATCGCTCAACATCTGGGTGAGAGCGGACTGCACCATGGGCCCACGCCAGATCATGGGCGTATCCTCGTTGACGAGATAGCCGATCGACATGGTCTTGATGCCGTAATTCTCCTTCGGCAGAAGTTTCTTGCCGTCCCTGCTTTCGGGCTTGCCGGTAAGCCCCATCATGCGCGGGATGGAAGGGCCATAGATATCCGCATCGAGAAGACCGACGCGGCGGCCGAGCTTCGCGAGTGCGAGTGCCAGGTTTACGGCGACCGTGGATTTGCCGACGCCGCCCTTGCCGCTCGCGACGGCGAGAATGGTCCTCACGCCGGGAATGTCGATGGTGCCTTGCGGCGGGCGCGGCGCTTCCTGCGAATGGGTGTGGGCGCCGGGCCTGTCCGGCATCTGCGCGGCAGCGCGATGCGCGGTCAGCACGGCTGTGACGCTCAGCACGCCGGGCACCTCTTTCGCTGCCGCTTCGCAGGCGGCGCGCAGCGGCTCCTTCGCGGCACCTTTTGCGGGATCGACTTCGAGGGAGAATCCGACATGGCCCTCGCGTACCACGAGGCCCTGCACAATACCGGCGCTTACGACATCCTTTCCGCTTTCCTCGTCGATCACTTTTGCGAGAGCGGCTTCGATATCGTCCCTGTTCACGCGCGTCATATCGTCCTTCCGGTTTGTTCGGGCGAGCGGAATGTCCGTTTTGCCGGGGGCCGTCCGGTTCGCGTTGCGCCTGCCGGGTCTCTGTCATATAAACCCGGGTGCATTCGTTTCAACAGTCCCATCTCTTCGAAATCAAAGGATTTTTGATGCCCTGGAGCAATAACAACGGCGGCGGCGGCTGGCAGGGCGGCGGAGGTGGCGACAGAGGGCCATGGGGCCAAGGCCCGCGCGGCGGCGGTGGCGGCGGAAATCCGCCGCCGGATCTCGACGAGTTGCTGCGGCGCGCGCAGGAAAAGCTGCGCCAGGTTTTCGGCGGTGCAGGCGGGCCGGGCGGTGGCGGTGCTGGCACCGGCACGGGCACTGGCGGCGGCTCGGGACCATTCTTCCTGTTCGGCCTCGTGATTCTCGGCCTGATCGCCTATTCGTCCTTCTTCCGCGTGAACACCGATCAGCAGGGCATCGTGCTGCGTTTCGGCTCCGTCGTACGCACGGTGGAGCCCGGGCTTCACCTGAAATTTCCTTATCCCGTCGAGACGGTCTACACGCCGGCGGTTACGCGCATCGAGCCGATCAATATCGGGCGTGTGCCGCATGAAAGCCTGATGCTGACGGGCGACGAGAACATCGTCGATATCGCCTTCACCGTGCAGTGGAAGATCAAGCATGGCGAGGCATCGAACTTTCTCTTCAATGTGGAAAGCCCGGAGCAGGCCGTGAAGGCCGTGGCCGAAAGCGTCATGCGCGAAGTGGTGGGCCAGTCGAACATCGACGTGCTGCAGACCACGGGACGATCGAATGCGCAGGCGCAAGTGCTCCGCAAGGTGCAGGAAACGCTCGATAGCTACCAGGCCGGTGTCGAAATTACCGAAGTGACGATGGAAGAAGTCGATCCGCCCGCGCAGGTGATCGATGCCTATCGCGATGTGCAGGCCGCGCGCACCGATCAGGCACGTCTCGTCAATCAGGCGCAGACCTATGCCAATACGGTTATCCCGCGCGCCCGAGGCGATGCTGCGAAGATCACGCAGGCCGCGGAAGCCTATCGCGAGCAGATCGTCGCGGCAGCCGAAGGTGACGCGAACCGCTTCCTCGCGATCTACAACGAGTATCGCAAGGCACGGGCCGTGACGCGCCAGCGCATCTATATCGAAACGATGGAGCATATCCTCAGCGACACGAACAAGCTGTTCCTGAGCGAAGCGGATGGCGGACGGGGCATTCTTCCCTATCTGCCTCTCAATGAACTGAAGCCGCGCAGCGGCGCCGCCTCTTCTCCGGCGCCTGCCGCGAATGGCAACCAGACCGTGACGGGAGAGCGCTGATGAACAGGTCAATTGCAATCGGCGTCGGTGTCGTTGCGGTCTTTGCCGCCATCATCGTCTATCTCTCGGCCTTCACCGTCAGCATGACGCAGCAGGCGATCGTGCTGCAGTTCGGCGATCCGCGCGCCGTCATCACTCAGCCGGGGCTTCACTGGAAGCTGCCGGTGGTGCAGAATGTCGTCTATATCGACAAGCGCATTCTCAATCTCATCCATGGCGTCGAGCCGGAAGAAATCATCGCGAAGGACCGCAAGCGCCTCGTGGTCGATGCCTTTGCGCGCTATCGCATCGTCGACTCCCTGCGCTTCTATCAATCGGTCGGCGATCCGCGAAACGTCGATACAAGGCTTCGTCCGATCTTCGTCTCGTCGCTCCGTAACGTGCTCGGCGATCACACGCTGGAAGAGCTGGTGCGCGACAATCGCGAAGGGCTGATGGAGCATATCCAGGTCGCGTTCAGCAATGCCGCGCAGCAGTTCGGCATCGAGGTGATCGATGTGCGTATTCGCCGCGCCGACCTCCCGGTGCAGAACAGCCAGGCGATCTATCAGCGCATGCAGACCGAGCGCGAACGCGAAGCGGCGGAAATCCGGGCGCAGGGTAACGAGGAAGCACAGCGCATCCGAAGCCGTGCCGACCGCGAGGTCACCGTCATTCTTGCCGAGGCCGAGCGCGATGCGCAGATCATGCGAGGCGAAGGCGATGCGCGGCGGAACGAAATCTTCGCGGAAGCCTATTCGCAGGATGCGGAGTTCTTCGCCTTCTACCGCTCGATGGATGCCTACCGGCAGAGCCTGAAGGGCGACAACACCACCATGATCGTGACACCGGACAGCGAATTCTTCCGCTATTTCGGCGCCGATGCGGCCAGGCGCTGAGGCGCCTTCCGGAGTGATCGAACTCCTTTCCGCACTGGGCCTCGCCATCGCCCTGGAAGGCGTGCTTTATGCCGCCTTTCCGGGGCCGATGCGCAAGGCCCTGCTGTCCCTTGCCACCATTTCCGATCAGGCGCTTCGCGGGGGCGGGCTTGCCGCCCTGGCGCTCGGTGTCTTCATCGTCTGGCTCGTCCGCGGATGATCGGGCCCCGCGCCTCATTTCGTCCATAATCGGAACGAAACATGGGCGCCCTGTCATCGGCGGCAGGGGTGTCTCAAGCGGAGCGGCTTAATGTATCTGGCGAATGGCGGCAAACGCGGCCTTATGGGGCTTTGTTTTGCTGCCCTGATCCTTCTTGGCACGGCTGAGGCCGACGCGCGGCCTGCGCCCACCAGTTTCGCCGAGCTTGCGGAGCGCCTGTCGCCCGCTGTCGTCAATATATCGACATCGCATGTCGTCAATCCGCGCGAGATGGAGCTTCGCGGTATCCCCGAGGATTCGCCGCTTCACGAATTTTTCGAAGAGTTTCTGGAACAGCAGCAACGGCGCGGCCCGCAGCGCATGCAATCGCTCGGTTCCGGTTTCGTGATCGACCCGGAAGGGATCGTCGTCACCAACAACCATGTGATCGATGGCGCGGATCGCATCGAGGTGACTTTCACCGATGGCACGACGCTGCCTGCGACCGTCGCGGGCACCGATCCGAAGACCGATCTCGCTGTCCTGCGCGTCGAGAGCGACAGGCCCCTGCCTTATGTCGAAATCGGTGAGAGCAGCGGCCTTCGCGTCGGCGACTGGGTGATCGCCATCGGCAATCCCTTCGGTCTTGGCGGCACGGTGACGGCAGGTATCGTTTCCGCGCTCAACCGGGATATCCATGCAGGCAATTACGACGATTTCATCCAGACCGATGCAGCGATCAATCGCGGCAATTCGGGCGGCCCGCTTTTCAATCTCGATGGCGAGGTGGTGGGCGTAAATTCCGCCATCATCTCGCCCTCCGGTGCGTCGGTCGGCATCGGTTTCGCGGTTCCCGCAAGCACGGTGAAGCCGATCGTCGCGCAGATTCTCGAATATGGCGAAACGCGGCGCGGCTGGATCGGCGTCCGCATACAAACCGTCACACCGGAGATTGCCGACAGTCTTGGCCTAGGCACGGCGCGCGGTGCGCTTGTGGCCGGCGTGACGGCGGAGGGGCCAGCTGCTGCCGCGGGGCTTGAGCCTGGCGATGTCGTGCTGGCCTTTGGCGGACGCAACATCGCGACCATGCGCGACCTGCCGCGCGTCGTCGCCGAAGCGAAGATCGGCGCCACCGTCGATATGCAGGTGTTCCGCGACGGCGAGACGCTGACGCGGAGGATTGCAGTGGCCAAGCTCGAAGACGAGCCGGAGGAAGAGACCGATGCGCCGGAGGCCGCCGAACCGGAGGGGGCGGAGACAGTGGTGCTCGGCCTCGGTCTTTCGGCGCTCGATGACGATCTGCGACGGCGCTTCAATGTCGGCGGCAATCTCTCCGGCGTTGTCGTGATCGAGGTCGACCCGCTGAGTTCGGCGGCCGAAAAGGGCGTTCGCGTCGGCGATGTGGTGGTTCAGGTGGCGCAGCGCGCCGTTTCTTCGCCGGAAGATGTGAAGCGGATCGTGGAATCGGAAGAAAAGGCGGGACGGAATTCCATTCTTCTGCGCCTCCTCGCCGATGGAGAGACGCGTTTCGTGGCGCTCCGGCTCGGCGGCTGATTTCAGTCCCTGATTTCTTCCTGCCGGTATCCTTGCAGATAGAGCAGGGCGGTGAGATCGCCGTGATCGATGCGCGCGGCGGCGGCTTCCGCCACCACGGGCTTCGCGCGATAGGCAACGCCGAGGCCGGCTTCGCCGATCATCGCAAGGTCGTTCGCACCATCGCCGACAGCGAGCGTTTCATGGCGTGCCAACCCGAGTTCCTCGCGCAGATGGATGAGCGCATCGAGCTTTGCCTGCCGCCCGAGGATCGGTTCGGCGACGCCGCCGGTGAGCTTCCCATCGGCGAAGACGAGGCGGTTTGCCTGGTTGGTGTTGAAGCCGACCGCATGGGCGACGCGCTCGGTGAAGAAGGTGAAGCCGCCCGAAACGAGCGCGCAGGCATGGCCATCGGCGCGCATGGTGGCGGTGAGCGCCTTCGCGCCGGGCATCACGGTGATGCGTTCGCGGTAAACCTTTTCAAGCGCCTCCAGCGGCAGGCCCTTCAACAGGCCCACGCGCTCGCGCAGCGCCGGCTCGAACTCGATTTCGCCGCGCATGGCACGTTCGGTGATTTCGGCGATCTGCGGGCCGATGCCGAATTCGGCGGCGAGCTCGTCGATACATTCCTGCTCGATGATCGTCGAATCCATATCCGCGACGAGAAGCTTCTTGCGGCGCCCTTCGGCAGGCTGCACGGCAAGGTCGATCGCCGCGCCCTTGAGCGCCGCGCGGGCGGCTGCTTCAGCGGCTTTCGCATCGCCCTCGAAAGGAATGTCGCAAGCCATGGCCTCGTCGAGCCAGTCTGCCGCGCCGGGCGCGGGCATTGCGGCGCGCGCCGCCTCCACATGCGCACTTGCAAGCGGCGTTGCTTTGTTGCCTATCAGGGTCAGGACATATGTCATCGCGAGACTTTATTCTCTTATCGTCGTGCCCGGGCATGACGAGGAAGTTGAAACTTGAACGCATCAGTCAATATCGAACGTGCCGTCCTTATTGCAGGGCCGACCGCCAGCGGCAAGTCGGCGCTCGCTCTTGCGCTTGCCGAGCGGCTGGGCGGCGAGGTGGTCAATGCGGATTCGATGCAGGTTTACCGCGAAATGCGGATCATCACGGCGCGCCCCTCGCGGGAGGAGGAGGCGCGCGTCCCGCACCATCTCTATGGCGTGACGGGCGCGGCGGAGCCCTTGTCCGCGGGGCGGTGGGCGGAGCTTGCCGCGCGCGTCATGGGCGAGGTCGCGGAGCGTAGCGCGGTGCCCATCGTGGTGGGCGGCACGGGGCTTTATTTCCGGGCGTTGACCGAAGGGCTCGCGCCGGTGCCGCAGATACCGGCGGATATTCGCGAGGCGGTGCGTGCCGAGGTGGCGGAGGCGGGCCCCCATGCCCATGCGCTGCTGGCGGAGACCGACCCGGCGCTTGCCGCCGTTATCCGGCCGTCCGACCGGCAGCGGATTGCGCGGGGGATCGAGGTTTTCCGGGCCACGGGGCGGCCGCTTTCCGCCTGGCAGCAGGAGCCGATGGCGCCGCTCGTGACCGGCCGTTTCGCGAGGATCGTGCTCGCGCCGGAGCGGGACTGGCTGCGCGAGAGGATCGGCAGGCGCTTCGACCTGATGATGGAGGAGGGGGCGCTGGAGGAAGCGCGGGTAATGGCAGGTTTCGGGCTCGATCCTTCGCTGCCGGCCATGAAGGCGCTCGGGCTTCGCCCGCTCATCCGGCATCTCGAGGGGGAGATTTCCCGCGAGGAGGCCGTCGAGGCCGGGAAAAGCGAGAGCCGGGCCTATGCGAAGCGGCAGGAAACCTGGTTTCGGACGCAGATGATTGCGTGGAAGGGCTTTTTCACGCAAGATTCGGAAAGTATTAATGAGG
>PNMC01000117.1 GCA_013823365.1 Parvibaculum sp.
GTTGCAGGACCGGCGCTTGAGGATGGCGCGCTCGATACGCTCTGCCACCTGATCTATCCGGCCTCGACCGAGTGGCATCCGAAAAGTTCGACGCTCCTTATCCTCCACGATGCGGAAGGAAAGCCCATCGCGGAAACCAAGGTGGAAATCGCCTGCGGCGGCTCCTTCCACTGGCGCCTCTCGGAAGTCTTCTCGCGCGAGGACCGCGAGCGCATGGGCGGCGCAGGCTACGTCATCATCCGCGACACAACCTGCCGCCTCTTCGGCTTCCACGGCCTCGTCAACGGCGACAAGAGCTTCTGCCTGGATCATATGTTCGGGTTTTGAGGGGTTTACGGATCATTTTTTTCCAATAATTGATCGGCGGAGTTAGTATCTACTCTGACGGTTAATTAGCGGGAGAACTCGTGTGACTTCTCAGAAGTTTGGTGGGCCGTGGTCACTGGAAAAGCTCAAGGTGGTCGAGGAATATCTTCGACCATTCTGTAGAGCACTCGGATCAAGATTTGATCTCGTCTACATCGACGCCTTTGCCGGCTCCGGTTCTTTCGCATTTAGAGAGGCCGCCGCGGCTCCACTTCTAGATGAAGAAGAACAGATTCGAAGCATCGACGGTTCGGCACGGGTCGCTTTGTCATGTAGCCCACGCTTTTCTCGTCTCTACTTTCTCGAACAGAAGAGAAAAAACATTGAGGCGCTGAAGCAGCTTGCTAAAGAGTTTCCGCACCACAAGATTGATATCTTGAAAGGTGATGCAAATGAATTGCTGGAGGATGTCTGCCAAAAGATAAACTGGCAGAGTTCTCGAGGGGTTTTGTTTCTTGATCCGTTCGGAAACTCCGTCGACTGGAAAACTTTGGATTTCGTGGCGCGCAAGACGAAGCTAGACGTCTGGTATCTGTTTCCACTGTCCGGGGTTTATCGGAACGTTCCGGGCAACTTTGAAAAATTGACGGAAGACAAGCGGGCTTCGGTTACCAGAATTCTCGGAACTCCAGAGTGGGAAGACTATTTTTACAGACCCGCTCTAGACGAGCACAAAGATCTGTTCCCTGAACATGAAACAGGCGCGCGGCGCACTGCAAATGCGGCGGGCATACTGACCTACGTATCGCAGCGCCTTTCCGGTCTGTTTCCATATGTGACCGAACCGCGAATTCTGCTTGGACCAAATAATGCGCCGCTCTACGCATTATATCTCGCCCTCACTAACAACAGCGAGAAGGCCATAGCGTTAGCTAAGCGGATAGCCCGGGCTGACTAGCTGGATACTCGTTCCAAGTCTGCCCATTGAGCGTACGACCGGCTGCTTTCTTGTTTTTTCCGCCCCACTGCTTGAAGAAGAATGCAGTACCGTGACGGCGACACAGCCGCTGGATTTCTTCAACCCACGCAGGGTCCATATGCCGGGCGCGCGGGCCACTCTCGCCCCCGACGATCGCCCAATGAATTTTCTTGAGATTGGCTTTGGCCACTGAACCAATCAACGGCTCGAACGAGACGAACCGGATCGCGGCACGGACCTTCCGAAGTTCATCAAGCCTACTGATGACGGCCGCATCCTCAACGCTGGTTCCGAGCCACACATTGGGCAGGACCGGGAAATCGCCAGCCAGAATCTCCGCCATCCGCTCGGGTCGTTTGGTGAGTATCTGGTAGGTATGACGCGGTGTTTCTTCCATGACGCTCCACACTTCACGGATAAATTCCGCAGGAACGTCGGGGTGAAAGAGGTCGGACATCGAATTCACGAAAACCTTGCGGGGCTTCCGCCACCTCGCAGGAACTTTCAGCGCGTCGTGGTCGAGCCGGACCCTGCCTGTCCAGACATATCGGCCTCCGCTCTTGCGGGTGAGGCCCTCGTACTTCTCGACGCCCATTGCCTCAAGGCGTGCAGCCATGCGCATGGCATAGCAATTGGTGCAGCCCGCGGTGGCAATTGCGCACCCGGCGACGGGGTTCCAGGTCGCGTCTGTCCATTCAATAGAGGTTTCGGCCATGACACGCGCTCCCGTAACGAATCGGCATTGTGAGTGAATCAGGAGGAGCGGCGCGCCGCAATCGGCGTGTTGCTGCGGCTGACCCCATTATTTGGAATCAGGCGCTGCCAGGTCGATGTCACCTCTCCCGCACCTGCACAATTAGCCTTCCCGTTCCCGGTTTTCCCCGGAAATCCGCCCCTGACAACATGTCGCAGCGCGGTAGAAAACCTTGAATGCGCTTTAGAACAGGTCTAAATAGCAGGAAAGCCGATTCCTGCCGGATTCGGCGTCCACCCCAAGTCCCAAGGAGTTTCAGTATGGCCGTTCTCGTCGGTAAACAGGCCCCCGATTTCACCGCCGCCGCCGTCATGCCCGATGGCGACATCGTGGAGGATTTCAACCTCCGCTCCTATCTCAACGGCGCCTACGGCCTCGTCTTCTTCTATCCGCTGGACTTCACCTTCGTGTGCCCGTCGGAAATCCTCGCCTATTCGAACCGCGTGCCGAAGTTCGAGGCGATGAATGTGAAGGTCGTCGCCGTGTCGGTGGACAGCCAGTTCACGCATGCCGCCTGGCGCAACACGGCGCCGAAGGATGGTGGCCTTGGCGCGGTGAAGTTCCCGATGGTCGCCGACATGACGAAGCAGATCGCGCGCGACTATGACGTGCTGATCGAGAAGGACGGCGTGGCGCTGCGCGGCACCTTCCTGATCGACCGCGACGGCGTGGTGCGCCACCAGCTCGTGAACGATCTCCCGCTCGGCCGCAATGCCGACGAGGCGCTGCGCATGGTGGATGCGCTGCAGTTCCATGAAGAGCATGGCGAAGTCTGCCCGGCCGGCTGGCAGAAGGGCGAGGAAGGCATGAAGGCGGACGCCGCCGGCGTTGCCAAATATCTCGGCAGCCACGCCGAAGCGCTCTGAGGCCAGAGGCCTCCCTTTTGGCGCGGGCCCCCGGTCCCTATATAGTGACTTGAGACCGGCGGGCCCGCCGCCCCACCCATTTTCCGAATTCGCCCGCGCAAGCCGCGGGCAAGCATCACGGAAACATCATGTCCGACAGGAAACACGCGAAAGTCCTCATCATCGGCGCCGGCGCCGCCGGCTACACCGCCGCGATCTATGCCGCGCGCGCGATGCTTGAGCCTGTGCTCATCCAGGGCATCCAGCCGGGCGGCCAGCTCACCATCACCACCGACGTCGAGAATTATCCGGGCTTCGCCGAGGCCATTCAGGGCCCCTGGCTGATGGAGCAGATGGAAGCGCAGGCGCGCCACATGGGTACCGAGATGATCGGCGACACGATCGTCTCCGCCGATCTGAAGAAGCGCCCCTTCGAACTGAAGGGCGACAGCGGCACGCTCTATACCGCCGATGCGCTGATCATCGCGACCGGTGCCCAGGCGAAATGGCTCGGCCTTCCCTCCGAACAGCACTTCCAGGGCTTCGGCGTCTCGGCCTGCGCCACCTGCGACGGTTTCTTCTATCGCGGCAAGGAAGTGCTGCTGGTCGGCGGCGGCAATACGGCCGTCGAGGAAGCGCTGTTCCTGACGAACTTCGCCTCCAAGGTCACCGTGATCCATCGCCGCGACAGTTTCCGCGCCGAGAAGATCATGCAGGACCGTCTGTTCAAGAATCCGAAGATCGAGGTGATCTGGGATTCGACGGTCGAGGAAGTGATCGGCACGGACGATCCGCGCAGCGTCACCGGTGCGAAGGTCAAGAACCTCAAGACCGGCGAGACGCGCGAGATTCCCGCGCATGGCATTTTCGTCGCGATCGGCCATGCGCCGGCGACGGAGCTTTTCATCGGCCAGCTCGAGACCAAGGAAGGCGGCTATCTGAAGACGGTGCCGGGCACGCCGCGCACCAATATCCCGGGTGTCTTCGCAGCCGGCGACGTGACGGACGACGTCTATCGCCAAGCGGTCACGGCGGCGGGCATGGGCTGCCAGGCTGCGCTTGAAGCCGAGCGCTTTCTTGCCGCGCAGGAAGGCGAAACGGCGCAGATCCCGCAGGCCGTCAACGCCTGAGACTCACGCATCGAGAAGATCGAGCAAGGCGCTCATGTCGGTGACGACATGGGCGCCTTCGCTTTTGAGGGCCGCCGCATCGGTCAGCGGATCGCCCGCATAGCCGATCACGGCCATCCCCGCCCTGACCGCCGCCTGCACGCCGGGCACGCTGTCCTCGATCACGAGGCAGCGCGAGGGTTCATGCCCCATGCGCGATGCGGCATGGAGGAAAAGATCGGGCGCGGGCTTGCCGGCGCGCACTTCCTCTGCGCTGAACAGCACATCTTCGACAAGCGGAAGAAGCCCCGTCATGCCGAGCGTGAAACGCATCTTCTCGAACTTGCCGGAGGAAGCGACGCAATAGGGAAGTCCCTGCGCCCGGAGCGCATGGATGACGTCAGGAGCGCCGGGCACCGGTTCGATGCCTTCGGCGAAGGCCTCGAGCGTCCTGTCGCGGATATAAGGCGTCCAGTCCTCGCGGAGCGCGCGGCCGAGTGCTGCTTCCACATGGGCGCGCACGGCATCCATGGTGCGGCCGACAAAGAGGCTGCGGCATTCTTCATAGCTGACGGCAAAGCCCTCTTCCGAGAGCACGCGCGCAAGCAGCCGGTTCGCCACCGGCTCGGTGTCCACCAGCACGCCGTCGCAATCGAAAATGACAAGGGAGGGAGAAAAGGAAAACGCCATGACCGCCTTATACCGGCGATCATGGCGCTTTGGTTTTCAAATCTTGTGACAGCAGATTACCGGGTCACTCGACCGTGCTGCGCAGCATCCAGGCCGTCTTCTCGCTGGCCTGCATCCGCTGCACCATGAGATCGGCGGTTACCTCGTCATCGGCGTCGGACGCGACCTTGAAGAGATCGCGCGCGGTCTTCACGACCTGCTCATGGCCCTTCACGAGGTTCTTCACCATCTGATCCGCGCCCGGCACGCTGTTATCCTCCTGGATGGAGGTGAGCTTGCTGTATTCGGCATAGGTGCCCGGCGCATATTCGCCGAGCGCCCGGATGCGCTCCGCGATCAGGTCGGTCGCCGCCCAGAGCTCGCGATACTGCTCCTCGAACATGAGATGCAGAGAGCGGAACTGCGGGCCCGTCACATTCCAGTGGTAGTTATGAGTCTTGAGATACAGCGTGTATGTGTCCGCGAGCACGCGCGAGAGCCCTTCGGCAATCTCGTTCCTGTCATTCGCTGCGATGCCTGTATCGACCTTCACGGTACACCTCCTTGATTGTTCCGTTTCACTATATAGCCCTCTATCAACGAAATGCAAGGAACTTTAGAACTATTATAAACTAAAGCGCGCAGCAGCGAGCCGCAGCGCTTACCGTCGCGGCCCACCTGTCCTAGACTGGGATAGAAGCACCCCAAATGCGGAGACCGGGATGACCTCGCCCATCGAATTCCTCGACAGCAAACCCATTGAAATGAACCGCCGCCAGCTCGTGAAGGGCCTTGCAGCGGGCTATATCGTCGCGCTCGGCGCCTGCACGCAGAACCCGACGCTGGGCCGGCAGCAATTGCTGCTCGTCTCCGAGGCGCAGATGACCCAGCTTTCGGCCTCCGCCTGGAATCAAATCCGCCAGCAGCAGAAAGTTTCCACGAACCAGACATTAAGCCGCAGGCTGAACACGGTCGGGCCGAAGCTCGTGCAGGCGGCCGGGCTGCAGAACCAGTCTTGGGAATACACGGTCTTTCAGGGCGACGAGGCCAATGCCTTCGTGCTGCCCGGCGGCAAGGTCGGCTTCTATGAGGGCATTTTCAAGCGCATGGAAAATGACGATCAGCTCGCCACCGTGCTCGGCCACGAAATCGCGCATGTGGCGGCGCGCCATTCCGCGGAACGCTACAGCCAGCAGGTGGCCGCCGGCGTCGGCATGCAGGCCGCGCAGGTCGCGCTGCAATCGGGCGATGTGACGGGTGCCGGCCAGATCGCGGCGGTGCTCGGCGCGGGCGTGCAGTTCGGCGTCCTGCTCCCCTATTCCCGCACCCACGAGCTCGAAGCCGACCGGCTCGGCGTCACCTATATGCATCATGCAGGCTTCGACCCGCGCCAGTCGCTCCGCTTCTGGCAGAACATGACGGCACAACGCGGCACCCAGGCCCCGCCGCCCGAATTCATGTCGACCCACCCCTCCGACCAGACCCGCATCTCCGCGCTGCGCCAGCACCTGACGGCGCTCGGCTATCAGGTGTAGTGGTGCGGCCATTCAAAAAAGGGCGGTAAGGAGCATGTTTAGCTCCGTCAGGTCGCCTAGCTCATACGCCGACGGAAGCTGTAGCACCACTAAGAGGACAATGCGCACAGTGCTTATGTCCGCCGCTACAGCCTTGCTCTGCCTCGCTGCACCGGCACAAGCGAACCAGTGGGATGCCACTATTCGCGGCGGCGCCAGCACATTCGAGTTTTCAGATTTCTCTTATAATTCTACGGGTCTCCTCCCTGTCCCGTCCTTCACAAGAACTACGAGTGACGACCGGGATACGACCGCTTTTATCTCCTTCGCTGCTGGGTGGACGTCCGAAGAGTACCCCATACGCATGGAGGCGGAGATCGCGTCATGGGGACGCACAAGACTTCACGACTCCTACGACATGTCCCTTCCGGGACTAGCCGGAACAATCCCCTTCGATCTTTCAGTAGCCCTCGTCACGGCTATGGCAAATCTCTACTACATCCATCCGCTTTGGAACGATGCAAAGGTTTTTGTTGGCATCGGAGGAGGTATCGCCAGAATCGAGACAGAGCGCGTCTATTCGATTGAGCGTCTCAAATCCGTAAAGACCTTGCCTGCGGCGTCTCTGTCTTTTGGTGCAATTCTGCCGCTGGGGACTGGGTGGACAACGGAGGTGCGAGTTCTCTTTCTTTCAAATCTCGACGTCGACTTCGCACCGCAATATACACCCAGCGTCCATCACAGGGCCGACTTGAATCTTACGGCCTTATCGTTTGGATTAAGGCGGAGCTTTTAAAAGGAAGAATATCCATGGCCCGCATAAAGCGGGCCATGACGCTAAAGAGTGTGGGACGTCTTCCGAACTTCGTTCAGAGCAGGCTGGCGCAGAAGCGCTGGATGCGTTCGCAGGCGTCGGTGAGTTCTTCCGTGGACGTCGCATAGGAAATGCGGAAGAAGGGCGAGAGGCCGAAGGCCGCGCCATGCACGACCGAAATGCCCTCCGCCTCGAGCAGCGCGAGGGCGAAATCCTCGTCGGACTCGATCTTCTTGCCCGTCGTGGTCGACTTGCCGATGCAGCCCTCGCAGGACGGATAGACATAGAAGGCGCCTTCCGGCGTCGGGCATTTCAGGCCCTTCGCCTGGTTGAGCATGGAGACGACGAGATCGCGCCGCTCCTTGAAGGCCGCCGCGCGCTCTGCGATGAAATCCTGCGGCCCGTTCAGCGCCTCGACGGCGGCCCACTGGCTGATCGAGGTCGGGTTGGAGGTCGACTGGCTCTGCACTTTCGTCATCGCCTGAATGAGCGGCGCCGGGCCCGCGCAATAGCCGATGCGCCAGCCGGTCATGGCATAGGCCTTCGAGACGCCGTTCATGGTGAGCGTGCGTTCGTAGAGGCCGGGCTCCACCTCTGCCGGCGTCGCGAACTTGAAGCCGTCATAGGTGAGATGCTCATACATGTCGTCCGACAGGATCCAGACATGCGGATGCTTCATCAGCACATCGGTGAGCTTCTTCAGTTCGGCCGCCGTATAGGCCGCGCCCGACGGGTTCGAGGGCGAGTTGAAGATGAACCACTTGGTCTTCTTCGTGATCGCCTTGTCGAGCACTTCGGGCCTGAGCTTGAAACCGTCCTCAAGCTTCGTTTCGAGCGCGACCGGCGTGCCGCCCGCAAGCTGCACGATATCGGGATAGGACACCCAGTAGGGCGCCGGAATGAGAACCTCATCGCCCGGATTGATCGTCGCAATCATGGCGTTGAAGATGATCGGCTTGCCGCCCGGCGCCACGAAGGCCTGGTTCGGCTGATAGTCGAGCCCGTTCTCGCGCTTGAACTTGGCGCAGATCGCCGCCTTGAGTTCCGGAATGCCGTCAACGGCCGTGTACTTCGTCTTGCCCTCGCGGATCGCCTTGATGG
>PNMC01000118.1 GCA_013823365.1 Parvibaculum sp.
GGGCGAGGTGAACGCGCTGGTCGCGAAGGCCGTTCAGGCGGGGTAGGCCATGAGCGAAGTCCTCGGCGATTTCATACGCGCGCTCAGGGCCGCCGATGTCCGTGTTTCGACCTCGGAGTCGATCGATGCGGGCAATGTGATCGATCTTGTGGGCTTTAACGAGCGCGAGACGCTGCGCGATGCGCTTTCGCAGGTGCTGGCGAAAAGCGACGACGAGAAGCAGGCTTTCGTCGAGACATTCGACAGTTTCTTCTCTTTCGAGCAGTTCAAGGACAGGCCGGCATCCGCGACGCCGCCAGCCGCGAATGAGAACGACGAGCCGGAAGACCGCGCCGAGGCCGATGGCGGCGAGGGCGAGGGCGGTGAAGGCGACGAGAATTCACAGCAGGGAGGTTCGGCCTCCCCCGGCGGCGGATCGGGCGGCGAGCGCGAAGGGGGCGAGAGCCCGCAACCGCGTGACGATCTTGTCTCGCTGCTGGAGCGCGGCGATCAGGCGGCGCTGCAGATGGCGCTGGCGGAGGCCGCACGCCAGGCCAATCTCAATCGCATCAGGCTCTTTACGCAGCGCGGCATGTTTACGCGGCGCATCATGGAGCTGATGGGACTTGACGGTCTCAATGAAGAGATCGAGCGGCGCGAGCGGGCGAAAGATGCGGCGGGCGCCGAGCGTCTCGCGCAGGCGCGCGAGGAGTTGCGCGGCCAGGTGCGCGACTATGTCGAGAAGCAGCTCGAAATTTTCACCGCGAATTCCGGCCGGCAGCTGCGCGAGGAAGTGCTCTCGAAGATGCGCCTCTCGAATGTCGACCGTTCGGACATGCGCATCATGCGCGAGCTGGTGCGCAAGATGGCCAAGCGCCTCATCGCCATGCACTCGCGGCGCAAGAAGGTCGCGCGGCGCGGCACGCTCGATGTGCGGCGCACGATCCGCGCCAATATCGAATATGACGGGCTGCTCTTCCACACGATCTGGAAGCGGACCAAAGTGGACCGGCCGAAAGTCATGGCGATCTGCGATGTGTCCGGCTCCGTCGCGCAGGTCTCCCGCTTTCTGCTGATGTTTCTCTACAGTCTGCAGGAAGTACTGCCCAATGTGCGCAGCTTCGCCTTTTCGGGTGAGCTCGGGGAAACGACCGATATGTTCGAGCGCGAAAAGCTCGAACAGGCGCTCGCCTTGGTATTGCGCGATTTCGGCGGCGGTTCCACCGATTACGGGCGTGCCTTCGAGGATTTCGAGACGCTCGCCATGGACGATATCGACCATCGCACCACCGTTCTCATTCTCGGCGATGCGCGCTCCAATTATGGCGATCCCCGCGCCGATATCCTGAAGCTCGTGCATGCGCGGGCGCGCCGGGTCATCTGGCTCAATCCCGAGCCGCGCTCCATGTGGAATTCCGGCGACAGCGAAATGCGCCGCCTCACGCCCTATTGCGACAGGGCGATTACCTGCGCTTCGCTGCAGGATCTGGAACGTGTGGTCTCCGATCTGCTGCGCAGCGCGGTCTGATCTTCCATAACGTGACCGGCCCGACGCTCTAGGCAAGGCGGGGCGCCACGGATAAACTTTCCGTCTCATTTTGGGGCATGTGTGCGGCGGTCTGCCGGGCATGTCTGCTGCAGAGAAGGCTTGAAAAGGGCTCTGGCCGCGCCCGGCATTGTGCCGGAATGGGCCGGGGTCCGGTGAGTCATGCGTATCGGGGGCAATATGGCGGGGCGCGCCATTGCAAGATCGGAAGCGGCGGAGAGGAAGCGCGCTGCGCTCATCCTGGGGTTTTTCGTGCCGCTCGTTGTTTTCATTTTTGCGGTGAGTGCGTCGGCGCAGCCGATGCAGCTTGCGCCGCGCGCCCTTGAGAGCGCCGCGCTGGTGGAAGATGCGCCGGTCGGAGCCGTGCCGCAGGCGCAGGCCGCGCCCGCCGCGATGCCCGCGCCCGCCGTGAAGCGCGAGCGCTACAATGTCGTGGTGCTGGGCGACTCGCTGGGCGACGGTACCTGGGCGGGGCTCTATCACGTGCTGCGCCAGGACAAGCGCTTCAACGTCATCAAGAAGTCGCGTGTGGCGACCGGCTTTTCGCGTCAGGACTATTTCGACTGGAATGCCGAAGTGCGCAGCATTGCCGACGCGATGCGGATCGACATTGCTGTCGTGGTGATGGGCACGAACGACCGGCAGCCGATCGTGGAAGAGGGGCGGCGCCATGCGCTCTTCGATTCCGGCTGGCGCGATATCTACGAACGCCGCGTGGACGATTTCACGGCAACGCTGAAGGCGACGGGCGCGCAGATCTACTGGCTCGAACTGCCGGTGATGAAGAGCCCCCGCTTCGGCGCCGACATGGCGCAGTTCAACGGGATATTCGAGGCGCGGGCACGGGCGAACGGTGTCGCCTTCGTGGATACGCAGGGCGTCGCGACCGGCGCGGATGGTGGTTATACGGCCTATGGGCCCGATCGTTCCGGCCGTACGCGGCTGCTCAGGGCGGAAGACGGCATTCACTTCACCATGCCGGGCTATGAGCTTCTGGGCGAGCGCATCGCCAATGCGATCCTCGCCGATATGGATGGCGGCAGGATCGCCGCGGCGGCGCCTGCCCTATATGTCGCCCCTGAGGCGCCGGAAGAGAAAGCCGGAAAGGCGGCAGGCTATGACATGGCGGACAGACGCCCCGGCCGGTCGGATGACTGGCTCTGGCTTGGCGCGACCAACTGACAAGACAAGATGCCGCCGCGCCCTGCCGCTGCTTGCGGGGCTCGCGATGTTCATGGTGCATGATGCCGCCGCCCATGAATGCGCCGCGCCGCGCGGGCTCGCGACGTTCCGCGCAGCGATAGAGAAGGTGGAAGCGGGGAGGCGCTCCCATCCGCTTACCGTGCTCCATCTCGGCGACAGCCATATCTCGCTCGACACATTCACGCGCGGACTGCGCTCGCGCTGGCAGGCGCGGTTCGGCGATGCGGGACGCGGCTTCATGCCCGGTGTGCCGTTCCGCTATTACGCGCCCGATGGCTACGAGATTTCGATGGCGGGGGCGTGGGACGTTTTTTCGAGTCTCCCTGCCGATGCGGTGGGCCCTTTCGGGATGCAGGGGTTCCGCATCGAGGCGGCGGCACGCGAGGCGGAAATCTTCCTCCGGTCGGAAACGCCTTTTTCGGGCGTCGAGATCGAGGCTTATGGCGGCCCGGAGACGGGCGCGCTTCTGTTGAAGATCGGCGAGGCAGCGCCGCTTCGCCTGCAAACGCGGCAGGCGGAGCCGGGTTATATCCGTTTCCGCATTCCGGCGGCGAAGGCAATGGAAGTCCGGCTTTCGCCTGCGGGCTCGGGGCCCGTCCGTCTCCTCGGCTGGGGCGTGACGAAGGAGGCCGGGCCGGGCCTGCGCTATGACAGCCATGGCGTGGTGGCCGCGACCGCCGCCATCACCACCCGATGGGACGCGGACATCGTCCGCGCGCAGATCGCCGCGCTCCGCCCCGATCTCGTCATTCTGGGCTTCGGCACCAATGAAGGCTTCAACAACGGGCTCGACCTCGATGCCTATCGGGCGCTGGCGGGTGGTTTCGCAGACGCCGTAAAGGCCGCGGCGCCGCAGGCCTCGCTGGTCTTTCTCGGGCCGTTCGATGGCGCGCGGCAGGGTTCGGGCGAAAGTTGCGGCGAGGGCTGGGCGACGCCGCCGAAGCTCGAAGCTGTGCGCCGCTTGCTCAAGGCGCTTGCCGAAGAACGCGGTGATTTCTTCTGGGATGGCGGGGCAGCCATGGGCGGGCGCTGCGCGGCGGACCGATGGGCGCGGGCGGAGCCGCCGCTGATGTTCGCAGATCGCGTCCATCTGCGCGCGGCGGGCGGCGAAATGCTTGCCGCATCGCTTCACGCCGCTCTCATGGGCGAGGCCTGTCACGCAAATGACGCGCCGGATTAACCATGAAATCAGGCTCCGATTGAGCTTTTCCGTCCGAACGGGGATGATGCAGCCCATGCCGTCATGCCCCCCTGATGGTTAGTGTGGGCGACATCTGCGCAGATGACAGGCGCGCGAGTACCGGGGCGGCATGCTTTTTCCGACGATAGAGTTCGGCATCTTCTTTCTGATCGTTTTCACGGTCAGCTGGGCCGTGCGCGGATTGCCGGAAGCACGGAAGCTCTTTCTCGTTGGCGCGAGCTATTTCTTCTATGGCTGGTGGGACTGGCGCTTTCTCGGCCTGCTGTTTCTCTCGACGCTGATCAGCTATCTCGCGGGCCTCGCGCTTGCGCGAGCCGAGCGCGAAGGGCTTCGCAAATTCATCGTGGGCGTGGCCGTGGTCTCCGGCCTCACGATCCTCGGCTTCTTCAAATATTACGACTTCTTCCTTTCCTCGCTCGCCTCGCTTCTCGAAGTCGCGGGCCTGACGCGGGACCTGCCCTTCATGCAGGTGATCCTGCCCGTCGGCATCTCCTTCTTCACCTTCCAGGGCATTTCCTATGTGGTCGATGTCTATCGCGGCCATGCGACGGCGGAGAGATCGCTCGTCAATGTGATGCTCTATATCTCCTTCTTTCCGCAGCTTGTGGCCGGGCCGATCGTGCGCGCGGCGGATTTCTTGCCGCAGCTTCACCGCCCCGCGCGGCTTTCCCGCGCCCATATCGGCGTCGGCACGGTGCTCATCCTCACCGGCCTCGCCAAGAAGATGGTGATCGCGAATTACCTCGCGACGGAACTCGTCGACCCCGTTTTCTTCGACCCTTCCGCGGCCGGCGCTCTCGACCTCCTGATCGGCATTTACGGCTATGCGGTACAGATCTATTGCGACTTCTCGGGCTATAGCGATATCGCGATCGGCGTGGCGGCGCTGCTCGGCTATCGTTTCCTCGAAAATTTCAACCAGCCCTATCGCGCGGCAAGCCTGCAGGATTTCTGGCGGCGCTGGCACATTTCGCTCTCCACCTGGCTTCGGGACTATCTTTATGTGCCGCTTGGCGGCAACAGGCATGGCGAGGCCAGGACCTACCGCAATCTCTTTCTCACCATGTTTCTCGGCGGCATCTGGCATGGCGCGGCCTGGACCTTCGTCTTCTGGGGCGCCTTCCATGGGGCGATGCTCGGCATAGAGCGCTATGCGAGGCGGAAGATCGAGGAGTTCGCACCGGCGCATACCGATCCGGGCGGCGCGCTTTCGGCACTCGGCAACAGCGCGCGGCACATCGTCGGTATTTTCTGGACGTTCCATCTCGTCTGCTTCGCGTGGATTTTCTTCCGGGCAGACAGTTTCCAGACGGCGGCGAGCTATATCGCGGGCTTTGCGCGTTTCGGCGAGCCGAGCCAGTATGTGACGCCTTTTGCGGTCGGCCTCATCCTGCTTGCCATGGTTTTCCAGTTCACGCCGCAGCATCTTGGCCGCTGGATCGCGCGCGGGGTACAATACCTGCCGTCGCCGCTGCTTGCGCTGCTGCTCGGCGGCGGCATCTGGCTCATCTGGGCCGTGGCGCCGGAAGGCGTGGCCCCTTTCATCTATTTCCAGTTCTGAGGCAAGCCGATGCTCGACATGCTTCACGACAAGCCGCATGAGGATGCCGAAGCGCAGAGCGAACGCGAGACGGTGCGTGCCGTGCGGCGCATGGCGCTCACGCTTTTTCTCACCGTGCTCATGCTCCTCGTGCTCAACAGCGAGCGCCTCGTCACCTGGGTCAATGGTTTCGAGGTGGGGCCGGTGCAGGACAGGGTCGTCGGGCTTTCGGCGGGCTGGAACGCATGGATGGAAGAAGCAGGCTTCACCCAGCCGACCGAGGCCGCACGCGAGAACGTCAACAATGCCCGGCAGGTGAACTGGGACGAAGTGCGGCGCTGGATCGAGCAGGAGCAGGCACGCTCGCGCGATGGCGCCCGTGCGCTGCGCGGCATGGTCGGCGAGGGTTAGAGAAGCGCCTGCATCGCCCAGAGCGTGCCCATGCCGGCGGCGAGCGTGGCGAGAACGCTTTTCGTCTTCCAGGCGACCAGCGCGGCCGCAATGCCTGCGATGAGGCGCGGATTGTCGATACCGAAATAGAGGGTTCCCGCCTCGCCGCGCAAGACGGCCGGAACGACGATCGCCGAGAGCACAGCCGCAGGCAGGAAACGCAGTGCCCGGGTGACGGGTGCGGGCAGGGCGAAGCGGCCGCCGATCTCGATGAAGGAGGCGCGGAGCGCGAAGGTGCCAAGGCCGATCAGAATGATCGCGAACCAGATCGTCTGCTTGTCCATCACGCGTTCTCCTCGGGCTTCGAACCCAGTGCCTCCACGGCATAGCCTGCCGCGACGCCGGCCAGTGCCGCGAGGAAGAGCCCGAGATTGAAGGGGAGTTCCCAGCCGAGGACCGCAACCGTGCCGCCGGTCAACGCGGCAATGGCATTGGCGCGGTCGCGGATCGCGGGAATGACGAGGGCGAGGAAGCCCAAGGGCACGAAGAAGTCGAGCGACCAGCTTGCCGGGATGCGGTTCCCGAGGAAATAGCCCGCCGCCGTTGCCGCAAGCCACACGACCCACATGGGGATCGCGCCGCCCATATAGAAGGCGTATTTCGAGGCGAGGCTCATCTCCGGCCGTGCCGTGTAGCGCAATATGCTCAACGCATAGGACTGGTCGGTCATCAGGTAGGAGAGGAGCCAGCGCTTGCCCCGCGGCAGCGCGGACAAGTGTCCTGCCAGCGAGGCGCTGTACATCGCCATGCGCAGATTGATGACAAGGCCGGTCAGGATGACCACGAGAACGGGCGCGGCATCCGCCATGAGCTGCGTCGAGGCGAGCTGGGCGACACCAGCGAAGATCACGACGGACTGGCCGATGCCCGCCAGCGCATCGAGCCCGGCATTGGAGGCGACGACGCCCGCGATCATGCCGAAAGGAACCGTGCCCGGCAGCAGCGGCAGCATGACGCGCATGCCATCGATCCAGTCCTGTCTCAGGTTTTCGCCGCTCATGGCCTTCGTCTCGCTTGCTCACAAAAAAGCCCCCGTGACGTCTATCACGGGGGCTTTGGTTTCCGATCCCTTGCGCCGGTTCAGCGCGGCAGTTTCGTTTCCCCCATCAGGAACAGGTCTACCTCGCGGGCAGCCTGACGGCCTTCGCGAATGGCCCATACGACGAGCGACTGGCCGCGGCGCATGTCGCCGGCCGAGAAGATCTTGTCGAGGTTCGACTTGTAGGTCGCCGTGTCGGCGGCAACATTGCCGCGCTGGTCGAGCTGAACGCCCAGTTCCTTCAGCATGCCCTCGTGGACGGGATGAACGAAGCCCATGGCGAGGAGAACGAGATCGGCCTTGATCTCGAATTCCGAGTTCGGGACCGGCTGCATCTTTTCGTCCACGCGCACGCATTCGACGGCGGTGACATGGCCGTCCTTGCCGATGATCCGGCGCGTCATCACGGCGAAGTCGCGCACAGCGCCTTCGGCCTGGCTCGAGGAGGTCCGCATCTTCAGCGGCCAGTCAGGCCAGGTGAGGAGCTTGTTCTCGCGCTCGGGCGGGGCCGGCATGATTTCGAGCTGCGTCACCCGCACCGCGCCCTGGCGGAACGAGGTGCCGATGCAGTCCGAGCCCGTGTCGCCGCCGCCGATCACGACGACATGCTTGCCGCCGGCGAGGATCGGCTCGACCTGGCCGATCGGCTCGTCGGATACGCGGCGGTTCTGCTGCGGCAGGAATTCCATCGCGAAATGGACGCCCGAAAGTTCGCGGCCTTCGACGGGAAGGTCGCGGGGCTTTTCCGAGCCGCCGGTGAGGATGATCGCGTCGAACTCCTCGTTGAGCTCCGTTGCGGGCTTCGTCACGCCGATATGGACGCCGTAATGGAAGGTGACGCCTTCGGCTTCCATCTGCTCGATGCGGCGGTCGATCAGCGTCTTCTCCATCTTGAAGTCGGGAATGCCGTAGCGGAGCAGGCCGCCCGCCTTCTGGAACTTCTCGAAGACGTGAACGTCATGACCGCGGCGCGCGAGCTGCTGCGCGGCGGCAAGGCCTGCCGGACCCGCGCCGACGATGGCAACGCGCTTGCCAGTCTTCTGCGCCGGCACTTGCGGCGCGATCCAGCCTTCCTTCCAGCCACGATCGACAATCGAGCATTCGATCGTCTTGATCGTGACCGGCTGGTCC
>PNMC01000119.1 GCA_013823365.1 Parvibaculum sp.
AATTCCTCGCCAATATGAGCCATGAGCTCCGTACGCCGCTCAATGCGATCATCGGCTTTTCAGAGGTGATGAACGGAGAACTCTTCGGGCCGATCGAAAACGACCGCTACAGGGAATACATGGTCGATATCCACCGCTCATCGAGCCATCTCCTCAGCCTCATCAACGATATTCTCGATCTTTCCAAGATCGAGGCGGACCGTTACGAGCTTTACGAGGAAGAGCTCGATGTGATCGAGGTGGTGGCAAGCTGCGAACGCATGATGCGCCACCGCGCGGAAGAGGCGGGCGTCCATCTCACCGTCACCATCGAGGACGATCTCCCCGGGCTTACCGCCGACAAGCGGGCGCTGCGCCAGATTCTCCTCAATCTCGTCTCGAATGCGGTGAAGTTCACGCCGAAGGGCGGCAGCATCAGGCTCGATGCCTTCATGGAGCCCGATCACCGCATGGCCTTCCGCGTCTCCGATACGGGCATCGGCATGGCGAAGAAGGATATTCCGGTCGCGCTGGAGCCTTTCCGCCAGATCGGCAAGGACAGCAATATCTACACGACCGAGGGAACCGGCCTCGGCCTGCCGCTCACAAGGGCGCTGGCGCGGATGCACGGGGCGACGCTCGTCATCGAATCCGAGCCCGGCAAGGGCACGATCATCACGATCCGCATGCCGCATGCCCGCGTTCTGATGGCCCGCCGACGCCTCGCAAGCTGAAATCTGCCCTCGAAAGGCTGCACCCTCTTCACAGGCGGCGTCCGGCTTTATAGTGTCCCCTCGCAATTCCCGCGAAGGAGACAGTTCCATGGCCGATATCGCCGCCCGCCCGCGCCGCAGCGTCCTCTATATGCCGGGGTCGAATGCCCGCGCGCTCGACAAGGCGAAGGAAATTCCCGCCGATGCGCTGATCCTCGATCTGGAAGATGCGGTCGCGCCCGATGCGAAGGAAGAGGCGCGGGCCCAGGTCTCTTCCGCCGTGAAGGGCGGGGGCTATGGCAAGCGGGAACTCGTGATCCGCGTGAACGGCCTCGACACGCCCTGGGGCCGGGACGATATCGCGGCGGCGGTGGCGGCGGGGCCTCATGCGATCCTCGTGCCGAAGATCAATTCGGCCTCCGATGTCGAGCGCGCGGAAGAGGCGCTGTCGGATGCCGGGGCAAAGCCCGGCCTGCAGCTCTGGTGCATGATCGAGACGCCGCTTGCGACGCTCAACATCCAGTCGATCGCGCAGAAGGCGCGCGAGCCGGGCAGCCGCATGTCGGTCTGGGTCATGGGCACGAACGATATCGCCAAGGAGCTTCGCGCCGCGCATACGCCGGACCGCATGCCGATGCTCGCCTCGCTCGGCCTCGCGCTCGTCGCGGCGCGGGCCTATGGTCTCGTCATTCTCGACGGCGTCTATAACGACATCAAGAACGAGGAAGGCTTCGCCGCTATTTGCGAGCAGGGCCGCGACATGGGCTTCGACGGCAAGACGCTCATTCATCCGAGCCAGGTCGGCCCCTGCAACACGATCTTCTCGCCGGACCCGGAAACGGTCGCCTTTGCGCGCAAGACCATCGAGGCGTTCGAGCTGCCGGAGAACAAGGGCAAGGGCGTGCTGAAGGTCGACGGCAAGATGGTCGAGATCCTGCACGCCGACATCGCGAAACGCACCGTCGCCATCGCCGATGCGATCGCGGAGCTTGAAGCGGCGGGGTAGGATAGACGAAGCGACAATCACAGACCTCATCCATCAGGCCCACCCTCCCCTTGAGGGAGGGTCGAAAAATTCAAACGAAGTGCCGAATTTTTCGGGGAGGGGTGAGCGAGGGAAACGGAAGCGAGACGGTTGCCGGGAGCGGAGACCCCCTCCCCGAAATTCGCTTCGCTGCCGCTCGCAAATTTCGACCCTCCCTCAAGGGGAGGGTGGTCCGGATGTTGGAGACTGGAGCAAGCGGCGATCGGCCGTATCGGGGTGACGGGGCTGACAGGAGAGGACATTCCATGAGCAGCACCAATCTCGCCATCGGTATCACAATGGGCGTCGCCATCGGCGCGGGGCTCGGCGCGGCCTTCGACAATATCGGCGTCGGCATCGCCATGGGGGCCGGTATCGGCATTGCGCTAGGTATCGCGCTCGACATGGAGCGCAAGGACAAGGACAGCGAATGACACAGGGCGCCAAACCGGCCGTCAAGACGAACGAGGGCAATTATTTCGAGGATTTCCGGGTCGGGCAGGTGCTGCGCCATGCAACGCCGCGCACGGTCACGGAAGGCGATGTGGCGCTTTACCAGGCGCTTTTCGGCTCGCGTTTCTCGCTGCAATCCTCCGCCGAGGTCGCGCGCAAGGCGGGCTATGCGGCCGCGCCCGTCGACGACATGCTCGCCTTCCATATCGTCTTCGGCAAGACGGTGCCCGATGTCTCGCTCAATGCGGTTGCCAATCTCGGCTATGCCGATTGCCGGTTCCTGAAGCCCGTCTTTCCGGGCGACACGCTGTCGACGGAATCGAAGGTGATCGGCCTCAAGGAGAATTCCAATGGCGAGACGGGCGTCGTCTATGTCCGCTCGACGGGCCGCAACCAGCACGGCGAAACAGTTCTCGATTATGTGCGCTGGGTGATGGTGAGGAAGCGCGACAAGGCGGCAAAAGCGCCCGAAGAAGATGTGCCGCATCTCCCGGCTGCCGTCGGCGCCGAACATCTCGTCGCGCCCGCCGGCGTCTCCTTCAAGGGCTTCGATACAGCCGCTTCCGGCTCGCCCCATCTCTGGGACGATTACGAAGTGGCTGAGAAGATCGATCATGTGGACGGCATCACCATCGAGGAAGCCGAACACATGATGGCGACGCGGCTCTACCAGAACACCGCGAAGGTCCATTTCAATCAGTATACGGAAGGAAAGGGCCGCTTCGGCCGACGTCTCATCTATGGCGGCCATGTGATTTCGCTCGCGCGCGCGCTTTCCTTCAACGGGCTCGGCAATGCGGTTTTAATTGCCGCCATCAATGGCGGGCGGCATGTCGCGCCCTGCTTCGGCGGCGACACGGTCTTTGCCTGGACGGAGGTGCTCGGCAAGGCGGAGCTGAGAGGACGTGAGGATCTCGGCGCGCTTCGCCTGCGCACCATCGCGACGAAAGACAGGCCCTGTGCCGATTTTCCCGGCGCGAAGGACAAGGGCTATGAGGAAGGCGTCATCCTCGATCTCGATTACTGGGTGCTAATGCCGCGTCGCTGAACGCCCGGTCTTAAGATAGGATTCACGAACCGCCGCTAATCTCCGGTGCGAACAGGTCCGGTCATGACCCAGATTCTTCAATTCCCCACGGCAGACGACAGCCCGGCAGAAGAGGGCAGCCTGCGCTCGCTCGAAAGCATTGCCTTCGAGGAAGCCTGGGAGGCCGCGCGCGGCAGCGCTCTTGTCCCGGCGCGCGCCGATCTCGATCTGCGGCGTATCGCGCCTTTCGCGCGCTGGTTCGCGATCATCGAGCCCGACCCTCATGCGGTCGCGCTCCCGTTCCGGCTCACCGGTTCCGGCTTCCGCGAATTCTTCGGCACCGATCTCACAGGCCTCGATTATCTCTCGCTCGCCGATCCCGCGATCCGCGCCCATGCCTATGAATGCGTGATGGCCTGCCTCGGCACGCCTTGCGGCCTCTGGCAGCGCACACCGGCGACGACGGACGACGGCAGGCGGATCGATTATGAATATACGATCCTGCCGATCTCGAAGTCGGGCGGCGCGGCGGACCATATCGCCATCTTCGTCGACTTCGAGGCGAAGCCGATGGAAGACCTGCCGGGGCTCCGGCAGATCGAGCGCTCGACCGTCTGGCACTGGCTCGATATCGGCCGGGGCGTGCCGCCTGCGAGCCTCGGCACGCCGCCGCTCGGCTGACGGGCCTCAGAGACCGTTTGAAAAGTCCGTCAGTCCACGACCGCGCTTCAATATCCGATACTCAACTTCGTCATTGCTTCGCCGCCGCTTGCGCGCCTCCTCGCAATGACGGATTTTTTGGACCTTTCAAACAGTCTCTCAGATATCTTCCGGGAAAATATAGACGAGCGTCGCAAGGCAGATGCCGACGAGCTTTTCCGCGCCCGTCTCATCCGCGCAGTAGACGCGCGTCTCGACCACGCATTGCCGGCGTCCGGCCTTCACCACCTCGCCCCGCGCAATGGCGCGCGTGCCGATGGCCGGGCGCAGAAGGTTCAGCTTGTATTCGGAGGTGACGAGGCTCACCGCGCCTTCCGGCAGCATGGTCGAGGCGGCGCAGCCGCTCGCATTGTCGGCGAGATAGCCGATCACGCCGCCATGGATATAGCCATTGTTCTGGGTGAGGTCGGGCCGGTTCTCGACATGGAGTTCCGCGCGGCCCCTCTCCACATGGCCGGCCTTCGCGCCGACCAGCATCGAGAAGGGTTGCTCCGTCAGCACACGGGTCGCGCGCTCGAGCGGCGTTTCGCCGCCCGGCAGCAGGCCGGGAATCGTTTCCGTCGTCATCGCTTCGCCCTCGCAAGATAGACCGGGCCCCATGATGCGCGGTGCCAGTTGCGAAAGCTTCGCAGTTAAGCGCAAAGCGCCTTGCGCGGATCGCCTTTGCCCCAGCGTTTCCGGCCTCTTTTTGCCCGCCTCTTTCGCGCAAAAGGCTTTGCATCGGGCACGGGGCGCGGCAGCCTCCATGACACCGTCAGGGTATTTGCGTTGTGCTGCAACGCGAGCTAAACAACGGACTGACTTTCGCGGTCCCGCCCGGGGCCGCATGATCCTCATGTTGCCCGAACGGGGTTCTTTCGGATGGCTGACCAGCGACAGGCCGTAGCGCGGCCGCTCTCTCCGCACCTGCAGATCTATCGCTTCACGATCACCATGGCGATGTCGATCATCCATCGCATCACGGGTGTCGGCCTTTATGCGGGTTCGGCGCTTCTGGCCTGGTGGCTGATCGCGGCGGCGACGGGGCCCGAGGCTTACGCCACCTTCCAGGCGGCGGCCGGGCACTGGTTCGGCCAGCTCGTTCTCATCGGCTACACCTGGGCCCTGCTGCATCATCTCTTCGGCGGCATCCGCTATCTCCTCTGGGACGAGATCGTGGCGACCTCGCCGAAATCCGCCGACATCATCAGCTGGCTCGCGACCGTCGCCGGCATTCTCGGCACCGTTCTCGTCTGGGCCGTCGTCTTTTCCATGCGGGGGGTGATCTGATGTCCGCTTCGAAGAATGACATGCGCACGCCTTTCGGCCGCGTTCTCGGCATGGGCTCGGCGAAGTCCGGCACGCGCGACCATATCCGCCAGCGCGTCACGGCGCTTGCCATGGTGCCGCTCTTCCTGTTCTTCGTCGGCCTTCTCGTCGGCCTCACCGGCGCCGATTACGAAACGGCGCGGAGCTGGCTCGGCAATCCGCTTGTCGCGATCGCGGCCCTTCTCCTCATCGGCGCGGCCATCATGCATATGCGCATCGGCATGCAGATCGTCATCGAGGATTATGTGACGGGTCCGGCGTTGCGCACGCTCTCGCTCATCGCCAATACCTTCTTTGCCTATGCCGCCGGTATCGCCTGCATCTATGCGGTGGCGAAAATCGGCTTCAGCGCCTGACCTTTCCTCTATCGTCGAGACCAAGCTCATGACGGCTGCATACGAGTTCCACGATCACACATTCGACGTCGTCGTCGTCGGTGCGGGCGGCGCGGGTCTTCGCGCGACGCTCGGTTGCGTCGAAAAGGGCCTGCGCACGGCGAACATCACCAAGGTGTTCCCGACCCGCAGCCACACCGTCGCGGCGCAGGGCGGCATCTCCGCCTCGCTCGGCAATATGGGGCCGGACGACTGGCGCTGGCACATGTACGACACGGTGAAGGGCTCGGACTGGCTCGGCGACCAGGACGCGATCGAATATCTCTGCCGCCAGGCGCCCGAAGCCGTCTACGAGCTTGAGCATTTCGGCGTGCCCTTCTCGCGCACGGAAGAAGGCAAGATCTATCAGCGCCCCTTCGGCGGCATGACCACGAATTTCGGCGAAGGCATCGCGCAGCGCACCTGCGCCGCCGCCGACCGCACGGGCCATGCGATCCTGCACACGCTGTACGGCCAGTCGGTGCGCCACAATGCTGAGTTCTACATCGAATATTTCGCCATCGACCTCATCATGGATGCGGAGGGCGCCTGCCGCGGCGTCGTCGCGCTCGACATGGCGACGGGCGAAATCCACCGCTTCCGCGCCTCGCTGGTCATTCTCGCGACGGGCGGCTATGGCCGCGCCTATTTCTCGGCGACGTCTGCCCATACCTGCACGGGCGACGGCAATGCGATGGTGATGCGCGCCGGCCTGCCGCTGCAGGACATGGAATTCGTGCAGTTCCATCCGACCGGCATCTATGGCGCGGGCTGCCTCATCACCGAGGGCGCGCGCGGCGAAGGCGGCTATCTCACCAATTCCGAAGGCGAGCGCTTCATGGAGCGTTATGCGCCGTCCGCGAAGGACCTTGCGTCCCGCGACGTCGTCTCGCGCTCGATGACGGTCGAAATCCGCGAAGGCCGCGGCGTGGGCGAGCACAAGGATCACATCCATCTGCATCTCGACCATCTCGACCCGGCGATCCTTCACGAGCGCCTGCCCGGTATTTCGGAGAGCGCGCGCATCTTCGCGGGCGTCGATGTCACGAAGGAGCCGATCCCGGTGCTCCCGACCGTGCATTACAACATGGGCGGCATCCCGACGAACTTCCACGGCGAAGTGCTGACGCTGAAGAACGGCAACCCGGATACGGTCGTGCCGGGCCTGATGGCGATCGGCGAAGCGGCCTGCGTCTCGGTGCATGGCGCGAACCGCCTCGGCTCCAATTCGCTGATCGACCTTGTGGTCTTCGGCCGCGCCGCGGGGCTCCGCGCCGCCGAGCTTGTCGAGCCCGGCCAGCGCCAGCCCGAACTGTCGAAGGGCGCGGGCGAACTCGCCATCTCGCGGCTCGACAAGTACCGCAACGCCAAGGGTTCGACGCCGACGGCTGAACTCCGCCTCACCATGCAGCGCGCCATGCAGGAAGACGTCGCCGTGTTCCGCACCGGCGAGACGCTCGTCTCCGGCCAGAAGCGCATTGCCGATGTCGTCGCGGGCATTCCGGATATCCGCGTCACCGACCGCTCGCTGATCTGGAATTCCGATCTCATCGAAACGCTCGAATTCGACAATCTCATCGTGCAGGCGGTGGCGACGGTCGAAGGCGCGGTCAACCGCCAGGAAAGCCGCGGCGCACACGCGCGCGAGGATTTCCCGGAGCGCGACGATGCAAACTGGATGAAGCACACGCTGTGCTGGGTGGACGAGAACGGCAAGCCCGCCATCGACTACCGTCCGGTCCACGCCTATACGCTGTCCAACGATATCGAATACATCAAGCCGAAGGCGCGCGTTTACTGAGTACCCCTTTTCCGTCATGACCCGCTTTATGCGGGTCATCCACGTCTTTGATGTGGAAACGGAAGCAAAACGTGGATGGCCCGGACAAGCCGGGCCATGACGAAAATTGAGAAGTGAGTGAAACAGGACAGTGCAAAGTTGCCTGTCCGGTTTGGGAACAGAAAAATGGTCCAGTTCCGACTGCCGAAAAATTCCACGATGAGCGAGGGCAAGACCTTCAAGGCCTCGCCGGATGCGAAAAACGTCAAGCGATTCCGCGTCTATCGCTGGTCGCCCGATGACGGCGCCAATCCGACCATCGACACCTATGAAGTCGATCTCGACAAGTGCGGGCCGATGGTTCTCGACGCGCTCATCAAGATCAAGAACGAGATCGACCAGACGCTCACCTTCCGCCGCTCCTGCCGCGAAGGCATTTGCGGGTCCTGCGCCATGAATATCGACGGCGCGAACACGCTTGCCTGCACCAAGGGCATCGACGAGGTGAAGGGCGATGTGAAGATCTATCCGCTGCCGCACATGCCGGTGATCAAGGACCTCGTGCCCGACCTCACCAATTTCTATGCGCAGCACGCCTTCATCGAGCCCTATCTGCAGACGAAGTCGCCC
>PNMC01000120.1 GCA_013823365.1 Parvibaculum sp.
CCAGAAAGGAGGCGGCGACCATGCGCACGCGGTTATGCATCCAGCCCGTCTGCCAGAGTTCGCGCATGCCGGCATCGACCAGCGGGTAGCCCGTCTCACCCTTCGTCCAGGCATGAAAGGCCGCGTCGTCCTTCACCCAGGGGAAAGCGTCGAATTCGCTTTTCCAGTTTTCGCCGACCATGCCCGGCCAGTGGAAGACGAGATGGAAGGCGAAATCGCGCCAGCCAAGTTCGCGCAGAAACGCATCGGCGGTCCCCGCTCCCTGCGCTTCGGCGGCAAGGCGCGCGGTGTGCCAGATGCGGCGCGGCGAGACCTCGCCCCAATGAAGATGCGGCGAGAGGCGCGATGTGCCTTCGCGGCCGGGCATGTCACGCGCATCGCGATAGGCGGACATGGTGCGATCGGCAAAGGCGGCGAGGCGATCCTGCGCGCCCCGCTCTCCCGGCTGCCATGTTTCGCGCAAGCCCCCTGCCCAGTCCGGCTTTGCCGGGAGGAGGTGCCAGTCTTCCAGTGCATCGGAGGCGGCGGGGGCGGCGGAGAGCTTCTTCGGGGCGGGAAGCGGCAAAGGGATGGCGCGTTGCGAGAGCGCGCGCCAGAAAGGCGTGAAGACCTTGTAGGGATCGCCGCCGCCCGTTTTCACTTCCCAGGGTTCGGCGAGGAGCGAGCCATTGAAGCTCACCACTTCGACACCGCTTTCGCCAAGCGCGGCTTTCAGCGCCTTGTCGCGGGCGACGGCATGGGGCTCGTAGCAACGGTTCCAGCAGATCGTGCTAGCGCCGGTCTCGATGATGAGCCGCGGCAGGATCTCCGCCGGGCGGCCCCGGCGCAGGATGAGGGACGCGCCGCACTTTCGCAGCGCCTCCGAAAGCGAGGCAAGACTGTGGTGCAGCCACCAGCGCGAGGCGGCGCCGGGCATTTCGTCCGGATCGAGGATGAAAAGCGGCATGACGGGGCCGCCATGACGCGAGGCCGCATCGAGCGCCGGATTGTCGTCGAGCCGGAGATCGCGGCGGAACCACATGATGACGGGCGCCCGGGCCGCGGGCGAAGGCTTTTTCACTGACATGCGGAGTCCCGTCCGAGCGGCGCTTACAGGAGAGATACGCCGCAAGAGCGGCGGCGGATCAAGCGCCGGGCGCCCGAGGCGCGGAAAGGGCGGAGAGGCGCCAGCCCGCCGCGGCGAAGCCGCCGACCGGATAGTGATGGGCGATCCGGACGTCCCAGAGGACGAACATGCCTTCGCGCCAGGGAATGCGAACCTGGTTTTCCGGTGTGTAGACATGATCGCAGAGCAGCTTGAGGATCAGCTGCGCTTCCTCTTCGGGCACGCCCGCAATGGAGCGCGTGAAATCCGGGCTGAAATCGAGGCAGGCGATACCGGTCACAGGATGGGGCGCGACCAATGGGCGCCATACCTGCGCATGGCCGCTACGCCCGTGACCTGCATGAAGCGGGGCGAGATAGCGGCGCATTGGCACGGAAAGGCTTCGATAGGCAGCCTGCAGCGAAGACCAGATGCTTTCGCCGCCCCCGGGCGGCAGCTGCACCGCCCGCAGGAACAGGATTGCGGGCCTGTCGCTGCGCCAGGCGGGATCCATGTTCCCGGCGAAGCGCGCCGGCGCAAGGCCTCCGGAAGCTGCGCAGTGGAACTCGGCATCCGCCGTGAAAAGGCCGAGAAGCTTCGCCTCCGCCTCCCGCGAAATCATGCCCTCCTGACAGACGAGAAGGCCGTATTCGGCCAGGGCATGCGCCACGGCAGTGCCCGTGACTTCCGGCGGCGATGACGGATCGACCGCGAGGATTTCGCCGCCGAGAATGCCGCCCATGGGGCGGATGGAAACCGGTGCAGATGTCATGTTCCCCCCAGAACAGGCCTCTTCATTTACGCCTCTCAACCCTTCATTGAACAGATGCCATGGGAGCTGGCTCTATTCCAATTGATATTTGGAATGACCCAGTATTCACAAAATGAATTTAAGGCGCATCGACCTCAACCTGCTGACCGTTTTCGACGCCATCATGGCCGAGGGCAGCATCACGCGGGCGGCTCTCCGGCTTGGCATGACGCAGCCCGCCCTCTCCAACGCGCTGACGCGGTTGCGACGGCTGGTGGACGATCCTCTCTTCATTCGTACCGGCAACGGCATCGTGCCCACGGAGCGCGCGGAACGCATGGCGGCGCCCGTGCGAAGGGCCCTTGCCAGCAGCGCAGAAGCGCTCGGCGTGATGCCGGAGGCCCCGCCCGAAGCACCGAGACGCTGCTTCGCACTGATGCTCGGCGAGGTGGGAGAGGCCGTGGCACTGCCGGCAGCACTCGCGGCGATCCCCGACGGGGACGCTTTCGACCTGCGGCTCGAAATGCAGCGTGAACCAGCGGATATCGATATCGAATTGCTGGAAGGACGGCTCGATCTCGCCTGGACGCCGCTTCCGCCGCGATCACGCGACATCAAGTGCGAGCCGGTGATGCGCGAGGAATTCGTCTGTCTGCTGCCGTCATCGAGTGAAGAACCGCTGACGGAGGAACACTATTTCCAGCTACGCCATGCGTCGGTGCGAGGCGCGGGCCACGAACAGCAGATCGACCGGGGCGCAAGGCAGCGCGACATTGCGGTGGAACTCTCTCATCTCACGGCGCTGCCGCTGCTCATTGCCCGGTTCGGCGTTGCGGCCACGCTGCCGCGACGGCTCGCCGAGCAGTTTGCCGCCTGTCACGGCCTTACGGTGGCGCCCCTGCCCTTCGAGCTGCCCGACCTGCTGCTTTATCAGGCCTGGCCGGCCTTTCTCGATGGCGACACGTCGCACAAGCGGCTGAGAAAGGCGCTCAAGGCGGCGGCGCGCTAGGTCGCGGACAGGATGCGGGCGATGCGGTGACAGAGGATGGCGCGGCGGAGCAAGGCTACTCCGCGCGGCGCAAGGGCAGGACGAAGGGCTCGCTGCCCTCGCCGATTCTCGCTTCGATGCGGTAGGTCGCGCGCAGGTTTTCAGGCGTCAGGACTTCGGCGGGCGTGCCGTCGGCCTTCATCTTGCCGTTGTCGAGCAGGAGCAGCCGGTCGCAGAAGCGGGCGGCGAGCGTCAGATCATGCAGCACGGCGATGATGGTGCGGCCTTCATCCGCATAGGCGCGCAGCACTTCCATGATGCGGAGCTGGTGATAGGGGTCGAGCGCGGCGACGGGCTCATCCACCAGCAAGAGCGGCGCTTCCACCGCGAGTGCCCGGGCGAGCAGTACGCGGGCGCGCTCGCCGCCGGACAGGGTGAGCACATCGCGGCCGATGAACTCCTCCACGCCTGCGAGATGCATGGCGCGGGCAATTGCGGCTTCGTCCGCAGCGGCGGGGCGGGCAAAGGGGGCGAGATGCGGCAGGCGGCCGAGGGCGACGAGGCGGGAGACTTCGAGCGGCCAATGGCTGCCGGCGCCTTGCGCGAGATAGGCGATGGCGCGGGCGCGATGGCGCGGCTTCAGCCCGGCAAGCGGCGCATCGTCGAGCGTGACCGAACCTTCAAAGGGAATGAGACCTGCGATGGCGCGGACAAGCGTCGTCTTGCCGACGCCGTTCGGGCCGATGAGGCCGATGAAGGCCGCACCTTCGATGGCGAAGGAGACGCCGCGAATGACGCGGGCGCCGCCGAGAGAGGCATTCAGGTTTTCAACGGCGATGCGCATCAGGGGGCCTCCCTTCGGGCACGGAGAATGAGCCAGAGGAAGAAGGGTGCGCCGAGAAGCGCGGTGACCACGCCAAGCTTCAGCTCCGGCCCGTTGACCGGGAGCCGCACCACGAGATCGGCGGCGAGGACGAGCGCCGCGCCACCCAGCGCCGATGGCAACAAGAGCGAGGCCGGGCGCTGACCGACAAGCGGGCGCATGAGATGAGGCACGACGAGGCCGACAAAGCCGATGACGCCGGTGACGGAAACGGCGGCGCCGACGGCAAGGCCGGTGCCGAGGATGGCGCGGAGCGTGACCGAGCGCATGGAGAAGCCGAGCGTTGCCGCCGTGTCCTCGCCAAGCGCCAGCGCATCGAGCGCGCGCCATGTGGAGGCGACGAGGAGCCAGCCTATACCCATGAAAGGCAGGACGAACCAGACCTGCGCCATGCTGCGATCGGTGAGGGAGCCGAGCATCCAGAAAACGATTTCGAGCGCGGCATAGGGACTTGGCGAAAGATTGAGCGCCAATGAAGTGAGCGCGCCGCAAAAGGCGGAGATCGCGACGCCGGCGAGAATGATGGTGACGATGGACGGGTTGCGGCCGGCGAGAAGGTAGAGAATGCCGAGTGCGGCGAGCGCACCGAGAACCCCGCCGACGGGAACGAGCATGGCCGTGCCCGTGGCAAAGCCGAAATAGAAGACGAGGACGGCGCCGAGCGCCGCGCCGCTCGATGCGCCGACAAGGCCGGGCTCTGCCAGCGGATTGCGCAAGAGGCCCTGAAGCGCCGCGCCGCACAGGCCGAGCGTGGCGCCGACGAGAAGGCCGAGCAGCGCGCGCGGCAGACGCACCTCCATCATCACGAGACGGGCGATATCCGGGTCCGTTTCGGAAATGAGGGCGAATTTATCCGCCAGCAATTCGCCGCCGCGGCCGATATAGATGGAGGCGATGAAGAGGAGTGCTGTGAGCGCGGCGAGGGAGGCGTTCACCGCCCAGACATTCACTTGCCGTTGCATCAGCGCCCCCTCCCCAAACCGCCCACCACCGACTGTTCTTGCAGATGGCTTGCAATAAGGGCGGTTTGACCCTCCCTCAAGGGGAGGGTGGAAGTGGAATGTGCGGCTTTCATCTCATCATAAGCAGCCGCGAGGCGGGCGGCGGTGCGGGCCACGTAGCGGGTGCTGCAGGTCCAGTCGCGGGCGGGAAGGCGGACTTCATGCGCGTGGCGCTCGAGATAGAGGCGAAGCGCGGGATGGGCGAGGAGCGCGCTTGCCTGAGAGGGTGCGCCAGCGCGATAGACGCCGAGCGCGAAGAGTTCGGGGCGAAGCTCGATCACGCCTTCGATGCCCGGATAGACGAGGCCCACGGGATTGTCGCTTTCGATGACATTGCGGAAGCCGGTATGGGCGAGGATGCGGCCAAGGATCGAGCCCGGCGTGACGGCGCTGCCGAGATCCTGATAGAGGATGGCGGCGGGGCCCTCCTCCGCATCGCGCCTTGCCGTTTCCATCTCGCCATCGAAGCGCGCGATGAGCGCTTCGCCTTCCGCCTCCCGGTGAAGGGCTGCGGCGACGAGGCGGATATTCGCCCTTATGTCGTCGAAGCTGCGCGCATCGCGCACCAGCACGAAGGGAATGTTCATCCGGGCGAGAAGATCGAGCGTGAAGGGCGAGGTCCATTCATGCGCGAGCACGAGATCGGGCGCGAAGGGCAACACATCCTCGATGCGGCCGTCATTGGGCGGCAGATCGGCGATGAGCGCGGCGGCGGGCGAATCTTCCGGATCGCGGCCGAGGCGGAAGACCGATTTGAGCGTGCCGGGCGCGGCGAGATCGGCGGCGACGATATCGGCGCAGAGATTGATCGAGACGACGCGCTCGGGCGCCGCTGCGGCAGGGGCCGCGAGGCAGGCAAGAAGCGCGGCAAGGGCGAATGAAAGGCGCGTCATCGGTCGGTCTCTCTGTCGGGCCGCGGGAGTTTAGACGCTGAGGCGGAGGGAACAAGGGGCCGCAAAATTCCTCTGAAATCGGCCCGTAATGTTCTAACTTGCGACAAAACAAGATGCCGGGGAGGCAGGAATGCTTACGCTTTATCACTGCAATGGTTCGCGCTCGATGCGCTCGCTCTGGCTGCTCCATGAAATGGGGATCGATTTCGAGCTGAAGGAACTGACCTTCAGCATGGAAGGTTTGCGGACGCCGGAATATCTGTCGATCTCGCCTTTGGGTCGCGTGCCCTGCCTTGTCGACAATGGCGTCCCGGTGTTCGAGTCCGGCGCGATCGCGCAATATCTCGGTGAGCATTACGACCCGGAAGGAAAGCTCCACCGGCCCGCGGGGCACCCCGAGCGCACGGAATGGCTGATCTGGCTCCATTATGCGGAGACCATGGCGGTGCATGGGGCAAGCCTTGTGCAGCAGAAGGTCTTCATCGCGCGGGAAGAACGCTCGCCCGTGGTGCAGAAGCTCGAATCCCGCCGGCTCGAAAAGGCGCTCGAAGTGGTGGACCGGCATCTTGCGGACCGCGACTATCTGCTGAAGAGCGGCTTCAGCACGGTGGACACGAATGTCGGCTACAGCGTGCATCTCGCCAAAGGCTTTGTGAGCCTCGAGCCTTTTCCGAATGTCGTAAAATATTACGAGCGGCTTTCGGCACGGCCTGCGTTCAAAAAGGCGGCGGCGAGCGTGCCGCTGGACGAGCAGGCGCGGGCCTAGAGTTTCGGCACCGCGTCCATCACCGGCTTCGGCGTGCGGTCTTCCCTGAAGAGGCCCCAATGGCCTTCTTCCGGATGGACGCCCGGCACAGGGCTTTCGTCATAGACGCGCCAGGGCGCATCGAAGGCGGAGAACCAGGCGAAGGCGCGGTCGCGCGCGGGCGGGAACTGGCGCGTCAGCTCCCTATAGAAGGCGGCCTGATTTTCCTTCGTGAAACCTTCGGCTTCCGGCGCGGTGGGCACGCCCGTTTCCTTCACCAGCACGGGGCCGCAAAAGGCCTCGTCCGCAATGCGCTCGCTCGCCTTCACCACGAAATCCGCCCAGTTGAAGGGCGGTGCCTCGGCGAACCAGGGCTCGAAGACGGGGTGGATGTTCGCGGCGAGGAAATCAATCTCGGCAAGGACGGCGCGTGCGCCGGGGTCGTCGAGGAAGACCGCGAAAGGCTCCGTGACCGTGAGGGGAAGGCCCGGCGCGCGGGTACGGAAGCGCGCGATGGCCTTCGCATAATCCTCCCATGTGCCGCGGCGGCCGAAAACCATCTCATTGCCGATGGAGACACCCACGACGATATCGTGCTGTCGCTCCCAGGCGCGCAGCGCGTTGCTGAATTCGAGGTCGTCTTCCGGGTTCCAGACACCGATAATGACCGCGCGAAAGCCGAGCTCCTTCGCGATGCGCGGCACAAGTTCGGCGCCGCTATGCGCGCCATAGGTGATGAGACCATCGAACCAGTGGCGGAGCGCCGCGAGATCCTCACGGATCGAGACCTCGCTTGCCTGCATCGGATTGCCGTCCCAGACCTTGAGTTCGGTCGGCTGATAGGCGACGAAGCGGCCCTGCTCCATCGCGTCCTGCAAGCGGGTGAGCGCGGGCGAGGCCGCCTCGCGCGCCGCGCAGACGGGGGCGGCAAGCGCGGGGGCGCTCAACATCAGGGCGAACAGGAGCGGGGCGAGGAAGCGCATGGCGGCATTCAACAGGCGAAATGCGACCGCTTTTTGACTTCGCCCTGCCCCGGCGCAGAAAAGCAAAAGCCCGGCTCCTCCCGGAGCCGGGCTTTCGAGACCTCGATGCCTCTCAGGCAGCCTTAGATGGCTTCCTTGAGGTCCTTCGCAACGCGGAAGGCAACCTTCTTGGACGCCTTGATCTTGATGGCTTCGCCGGTCGCCGGGTTGCGGCCCATGCGGGCGGCGCGCTTGCGGACCTGCAGGATGCCGAGACCCGTGAGACGGACCTTGTTGCCCTTCTTCAGGTTCTTCACCGTGAGTTCGACGAAGTCGCCGAAGAGCTCGGTCGCCGCCTTCTTGGACATGCCGTGCTTTTCGGCAAGTTCCGCGATGAGCTTCGACATCGGGATCGTCGGAGCCGTCGCGGTCTTCTTTGCGGCGGCGGGCGCCTTGGCAGCAGGCTTTTTGGCAGCGGGTTTAGTGGCCATGATTTGAATCCCCTCGGATATGTTCGGGCCGAGTTTCACTGAGTCGCGCGATTCGTCCAAGCATTAAGTGCATATTTGACGGGCATTGGCGCGAAAAACTGTTGAAAAGTGCCTGCGGGACAGGCTTTTTCGCAGACGCACCCGTCACGC
>PNMC01000121.1 GCA_013823365.1 Parvibaculum sp.
TTGATCCGGCTCGGCGAAGAAGCGGCCGAGGAAGCGATCCCTCAGATCATGGAAATCATCGAACTCGTCGGCTAGGGTACAGCGATTGCTGTCTACCTCTTCCGAGGCTTTCTATTAATTTTATTGGCGTGGCTCTTAACATGCACGGCGCGAGTGCCCGTTTTTGTTTTGACCTTACGAGTATGTGACCGCGTCCACGAAAATAACTTAGGCATTACCCCCCCTTTTTCCGCCAGCGAGACGGTCGATTCGCAAAAATGCTCACTCACTGAAAAATCAGCGCCCTTCTAGTCTGAAGTTCACACTCAGACGCAGCAACGCGTGTCAGCCGTTCGCGATGTAGAGGCGCAGCGCCTCCGTCTCCATCACCGTCTCGGCGATGCGGTGCTTCACCACGTCGCCGATGGAGACGATACCCGCGAGTTCGCCGTTCTCGATCACCGGCAGGTGGCGGAAACGCCCCTCCGTCATCGAATCCATCAGTTCATCGACGGAGTCGTTCAGGCTGCAGGTGATGACGCGCGTGGTCATGACCTCGTGCACAGGTGCCTTCAGAGCCTCCGCACCGCGCCGCGCCACCGCCTTCACGATGTCCCGTTCGGAAACGATGCCGAGCACCTTGCGGGACTGCATGACGACGACGGCGCCTATGCCGCGCTCCGAAAGAAGCGTCGCTGTTTCGGCCAGCGTCACATCCGGCGACACCGTCGCGACATCCGTGCCCTTGGCCTTCAAGATCGTGGCAACATTCATCGTCTGTACCTCCCGTACCGGAGCTTCGAACCGCCCCCGTGCGACTCCCCCCGAAATCGCAGAGCCATTGACCCTCCCGGAAATGATGCGACATTCCGCCGCATCCGGCAAGGAGATACATGTAAATTGAGGGAATCCGCCATTTCGGGCAGCCCCCGGGCACCCGGCTTTGACTTGGACCCGCCACTGCTGATAATCGCCACCGCCTTGGTTGAGTCCCAATTCCCGCGTCTTAATCTGCGTCCCGACAAGAACGAGCGACTCGATCCATGTGGCAACGCGCCTATCTCCGGAAACTGAAAAGCGACATCGACCTCTGGATCGAGCGCGGCTGGGTCACCCCCGCCAATGCCGAACTCATTCTCCAGTCTGCAGACAGCGCGCCGTCGCAGCGGCGCATGCCGGCGATCCTTGCCGTTCTCGGCGCGGTGCTGATCGGCTTCGCCGCCATGAGCTTCGTCGCCGCGAACTGGAACGAGATTTCGAAGCTCGCAAAACTCATCATGATCTTCGGCGCCATGTGGGCCGCCTGGATCGCCGCCATCCTGCTTGAGAAGCGCGATCACCCCGCTTTCGCGCAAGCCGCCGTGCTGGCAGGCCTCGGCCTTTTCGGCGCGGGCATCATGCTCATCGCCCAGATCTACCACATCGTCACCGACGATCCGGGCGGCGTTCTCGCCTGGGCAGTCGCAGCCCTCGCTGCCGCGGCACTGCTGCCGTCACGGCCGGCGCTCGCGCTCGGCATCTTGCTCACGATCATCTGGTCCGTCTTTGCCTGGCAGCTTGATGACAGCGCTCCGCACTGGTCCTTCTGGATTCTTTGGGCGGCATCGGCCTTCATCGCACTTCGTCTCGCCTGGGGCCCCGGCTTTCACCTCGTGCTGATCGCCGGCATCGTCTGGCAGGCGGTGAACGCGGAAGCGATATCCGACAGCCTCGGCATCGAGCCGGTCTGGCTTCTGGCCTTCGTCACGCTGGAGGTCCTGATCCTCTGGATCGGTGCGATCCTTCTCGAGGCACGCGCACCCCGCTTCGCATCAGCAGCCCAGGCCTATGCCATGGCGCTCACCTTCATCCTCTTCTGGATGCTTCAGCTCGCGCCGGATGCGAATGCACTGCAAGATGGCGTGGCGACGGGCGGCCTCGTCCTTTGCCTGCTTGCCGCGGTCGCCCTTGCCGCATTGACGGTACTCGCCGTCTCCCGCCGCCTGCTCGATCTGCGCCATGCGGCAGGCATCGCCGTCATCGCGACAGGCGCTCTCGCCTATCCCTTCATCGCCGCAGCGAATGCCGATCTTGTGCCCTGGGCTTATGCGGCTCTCTACCTTGCGCTCGCGGCCTGGCTCGTTTCCTACGGCACGGCGCGGGAATCGCGCTTTGCCGTCAATCTCGGCTTCCTCGCCTTCGGCGCGGAACTGCTGTGGCTCTATTTCGAGAAGCTCGGAAACCTGCTCGACACGGCTCTCTTCTTCGCCGTCGGCGGCATCCTCCTCATCGCAGGCGCCTTGATCATGGAGCGCATGCGAAGACGGCTCGTCGCGCAGGCGGACACGAAGCCGGGAGGCGCCGCATGAGCCGCTTCGCTCTCGCCATTCTCGCGCTCGCCATCGGCCAGTCGCTCTTCCTCGCAGCCGTGGTCTGGGACCGCGTCTCGCTTTTACGCTCACCAACCGTCGTTACGCTTGAAACCGCGCCCATCGACCCGCGCGATCTCTTTCGCGGGGACTACGTGATCCTGAGCTACACCGTCTCGTCCCTGCCGCTCGATGCCTTGGCCGGAGACGACGAGTTCGAGCGCGGCAAGCCGATCTATGTGGAACTCTCCCCGGAAGGCGATATCTGGAGACCCGTCGCCGCCTGGCATGAATACAGGGACGCCGCCCCCGGCAACGCCATCATGCGCGGCCGCGTGAGGAACGTCATGCAGGACATCTTTGCCGGCGAAGTTGCCGAGGGTGAAGACGGGCGGCGCCCGCCGTGCCCCGATTGCGGAACGGCTTTCGTCACCTATGGCATCGAAAGCTATTTCGTGCCGGAAGGCGAAGGCCGCGAACTTGAAGACACCCGCAACGCCGGACGCATCACCGTCGATGTCGCACTCGGCAAGGACGGGACGCCCGCCATCAAGCAACTCAGACTTGATGGCGAGCCCGTCTATGAGGAACCGCTCTTCTAGGCGTTGCGCCAGTTGCCATGGAAGCCGAAGGGCACGCGCTGCGGCAGTTCCACCCGCGCGATCGGCCCCTTCGATACATCGTCCGTGTCGAGCACCACGAAATCGCTCACATTGCGCGCGCTGTCGTAAACGAGCGAGACGACATAGCCGTCGCCTTCGGCCACGTTCTCTTTCCGCGGCACGAAGATCGGCTCATGCACATACTGGCCCTTGCCCGGCTGCCATTCGATCCGCTTGCCCGTCTTGAGGTCGATATGCACCAGCGTGTCGAAGGACGAACCCTTCTGCTCCTTCGGCCTCTGCATCGCCGCATAGTAGCCGTGGCGATAGCCGTGCCCCGCGAAGCGCTCGTCGAGGCGCGGAAACTCGCCGCCGAGATCGGTCAGCACTTCTTCCGTGTACCCATCGGAATTGCTGTCGAGGTCGAAGGTCCACCGCACCAGCAGTCCCTGCTCGTCCTCAAGGCTGCTCGGCGGACGCTTGCCATCGGCGCTCGGGAAGAGCGGCACACGCTCATATTTCATCATGTCCGCGCAGACGAGCGTCCGCCCGCCCTCGTGGCTCGTGAAGGCATTCATCGGGTGATAGACGTAGCAGGGATCGCCCTTGAACCAGCGGATCGTGTCGACGCTCGCATCCCGCGCCATGATGCCGATATGCGTGCCCGCATCCGGGTCCCAGGCGATCACCGGCCCGCCCTTCATGATGCGCTCGACATCGATCGTTGCCGGAAAGATCGGGAAGATGACGTGTTCGTCGGTCACGATGAAGTCATGCACCATGCTCGCATACGGCGCCTTGAACATGTCGCTGCGGATGAGTTCGCCCTTCGCATTCACCACCTGATAGGAGATGTCCGGGCTCGCCGGTCCCGCTGCCATATAGCCGAAGAAATGCATCTCGCCCGTGCGCGGGTCGAATTTCGGATGCGCGGTCATCGGGCCTTGGTATTTGCCCTCGAAGGTCCATGAGCCCTGCGTTTCGAGCGTGTCGCCATCCATCGCGACAGGCGAACTGCCCTCGTCCAGCGCAAGGAGCTTGCCCGCATGCCAGACGACATTGGTATTCGCGACATTGCGCTTCACACCCTCCGCCCCCGGCAGCGCGGCGCCGCCGAAAGATGTCGGTACGAGCCGCTCGCCCGCCTTGCGCTGCACGTCATATTGCTCTGTGCGCACCCAGCGGTTGCGGAAGCTCGCCTTGCCGCCTTCCACATGGATCGCGTGGATCATGCCTTCGCCGAGAAACCAATGATGCTCCTGCCCGAGCGGCGGAAACATGGGGTTCGGCCCGTTCCGGTAGAGCGTCCCGGCGAGATCGCGGGGCAACTCGCCTTCCGTCACGATGAGGTCGGGGGCATCGCATTCGGCCATCACGGGCGCGAAATTGCCCGCAAAGAAAGGATTGTCGGGAAATGGCTTCGACATGGGACAGTTCCTCCGGGACACGCTGGTGCGTGATTTATAACACTGTTATTATCGAAGCATAGATATCGCTGGACACAGCGTCAAGCCTGCCCGATAGAGGGCAAATGACCATGGATGCTTCCGCAACGGAAACCGCAGGCGACAAGCGGCGAGGCGCACAGCGCGCCGCCCTGCTCGATGCTGCGAGCGAGATGCTCGTCCATGGCGGCCCGGATTCGATTTCGCTGAGAAAGCTTGCCGCGCGCGTCGGCACCTCGACCATGGCGGTCTACACGGCCTTCGGCGGCAAGGACGGGCTCATCGCCGCTCTTTTCGTGGAGGCCTTCGACCGGCTCGCCGCTGCCGAGGCCGCCGCGCCGAAACATGACGAGCCGCTGCTCTGGCTTGGCGAGCTTGCCCGCGCCTATCGTATTTTCGCGCTGAAAAACCCGTCCTATTACGCGCTGATGATCAGCGCGACCCTGCCGCTCCCGGATTCGCTGCGCCATGTGGCGACGGATGAACCTGCCGCCCGCGGTGTCTCGCAGCATGCCTCCTATCAGATCATGCGAAGCGCAGTGGAAGCCTGCATCGCAGATGGCAGCTTCCCGGCAGATGCCGAGCCCGATGAACTCGCCGGCGCCTTATGGGCCGGCGTGCACGGCCATTGCAGCCTTGAACTCGCAGGCTTTCATGAAAGCGCCGAAGCGGCGGAGAAGCGCTTCAACATGACGACCGGCGCCATTCTCCGCGGCTTGCTCACGCCGAAGGGCCTCGAAAAACTCGAAAGCTTCACTCGGGGCTAGTCACCGAGGGAAACCGGCCGAGAGGAAACGGCTTCTCGTCGCGGGCGAAGACCACGAAGGCAAGGCATTCCCAGACATACTGGATGAGATTGCGGCTGAAACCGCGCAATTCCTCGTTCTTCGCGCCCGTGACGAGCACCACCACGAACTGCAGCGCACCGAGAAAGATCGCGACGGAAAAGGCAATATTGCCGAGGAACCAGAAGCCGATCATGTAGAGCAGCCGTATCCAGAGCTCTTTACGCGCAGAGGATGCATCCTCGCCGACGCCGCTCGGACCGCCGGGATGTGCAGACATGTCGCTCATGAAATCCTCCTCCTGAAAAGGGCCTTTAGTTTATGTGGTTTGCCGCCGGTCCGTTTCAATAAGCAAACTCACTCGCGCGGATCGTCGCCGAGCCATTCTCCATAGCCGACATTGCCGGGCCCGCCTGAGGGCGACCAGCGGAGCGGATCGAAAAGCCCGAAGGCGAAAAGCCCCATCAGGAAACCGCCGAGATGCGCCTCCCAGGCGACCTGCGCGGTGACGCCGAGCGCTCCGCTGAGGGCCGTCGCGCCGAAAAGGAAATTGAGCCCGATCCAGACGCCGACGAAAATCAGCACCCGCCGGTCGCTGAGCGCGGCGAATATTCCCGCCCGTTTCCGCGGCGCGCCGGGCACACCTGCCCCTCTCCCGCCGAGCGCACCGAGCGGACCGCCCGCCGTGAACACGAACCGTGCCGCCCCTCCCATAAGCCCGGAGATCGCCGCCGATGCGCCGACGACCGGGATGTCCGACGAAGGATAAAGGGCGACGTGAAGGAATGCGCCGGCCGCCCCGCACAGGAAATAGAAGAGAAAGAACCGCAACGCGCCGAAGCGTTGCGCCAGCGGCGAACCGAAGGCGAGTAGCCAGACCGAATTGGCGATCAGATGCTCCCAGCCGCCATGAAGGAAGGTGTAGGTGACAGGCGTCCAGATATCCGCCCCGAAGCCACCGGGCAGCAAATGCGCGATCTGGCTCCCCTCCGGGAAATAGCGCGAGGGAAAGAGCGCGAACCAGATCAGCACCTGTTCGCGCAGCGGCCAGTCTGCAAATGACAGAAGCGTATGGACCGCCACCATGGCGAGAAGCAGGAAAAGCACGGGCCCCGGCACGTTGAAGGCCGGCGGTTCGCGGCGCGGCGTCATGTCGCCCGAAAGTGGATCAGCCATTCTGAAGCGCGGCCTCCACCAGCGGCAGCCGGTCGTTCCCGAAATACATGTCCTTGTCGTTGACGAACATGGTGGGTGAGCCGAAGCCGCCCCGGGCGATCAGCTCTTCCGTATTGGCCCGCAGCCGCCCTTTCACATCCTCTGTCTTTATAAGGGCGCTCACCTCGTCCCAGTCGAGGCCGACGGAGGCGCAGATGTCCTCCAGCACCTCCGGCTGGCTGATATCCTTGAGTTCGCCCCAATAGGCCCGGAACACCGCCCAGGAAAATTCCGGCAGCTTGCCCTTGTCGAGCGCCACGATGGCAGCCCGCATCGCATCCACCGAGCGGACCGGAAAGACCGGCGGCTTGCCGATTTCGACGCCGCAATAGCGGGCCCAGTCCTTGAGGTCTTTATTGTAATAGCGGCTCTTCACGGGATGCGGATTGGCCCGCGCCTCATAGACACTCTCGTTAACCGCATTGAACACGCCGCCAACCAGGATCGGCCGCCAGACCATGTCGGCCCCGGTGCGTTTCACCAGATCCTCGATCCGGCTGAAGGCGAGATAGGTCCAGGGGCTGGAGCAGTCGTAGAAAAACTCGAGTTTGGCCAAGGTCGAAATCCCGCATCTCTGATCGTTAACGATTGGAGGCGGAGTGTCGCCCGCGTGCGCCCGCATCGCAACCGGCTTGTCCCTGAAGTCTTCGCGGCCTGTCGCAAGGCGGCACAGGCTTAACCGGAGATTGACGCGCCAAAACGGGACGTCCCGTGCCACGGCCGGTACGGCACGCCGCGCCAACCATGCCGCCGGTCCCGCCAGTACGCCCCGTCGCTGAAAAGTCCGCAGATTTCTGCGGTTCTTAACGAGACCTTACCGATGGCACACCGGTTGCAATCCACCGGTCAACCGAAGCCCCGGCGGCGAGGTTGGCAGAATCCAAAAAACAGGGATCGCCAGACAAACCGCCGATGAGCTGACCATCAGGAGGCCAAAGTGTTCAATAAGGTTGTGTCGATCGCGGCGAAGAACGGAATGCCCAAGCGGATGCTGGGCGCCTTCGCCATGGCAGTTGCTCTCACCGGCTGCGTCAGCGCGAATGCCGGTTCTGACGGGCGCTATACCTCGCCCATCGGCAATGCCCCGGTCATCACCAACGAGACGCCCTACTCCAATGCGCTGCGCTGCCTTGCGCGCCACGTGCCCGCCAGCACGACGGCCACGCGCATCGCGGTCGGCAATATCCGCGACTATACCGGCAAGGCGGAAGCGGATGGCACCGGCATGAAGCTCACCCAGGGCGCCTCCCTCATGGCCATGTCCGCACTCGGCAAGGCCGGCGTCCCGCTCGTCGAGCGCTACGACACCTCCATCACCGAGCTCGAGCTGAAGTACACGAACAACAAGCTGATCGGCGACGGCGCGGAAGACGATTACCGCAAGATCTACGCGGGCGAAATCCGCGGCTCCGACTACTACCTCGTCGGCGGCATCACCGAACTCAACTTCAACATCCGCTCGGGCGGCGTCAAC
>PNMC01000122.1 GCA_013823365.1 Parvibaculum sp.
CGGCAGCCAGTATTCCTTCTGGTCCTCGCGGCCATGCATGACGATGCCCTGGCTGCCGATGCCGACATTGGTGCCGATGACGGAGCGGAAGGCGGGCGAGGTGCGGCCAAGCTCGAACATAAGGAGGCATTCCTCCTCCATGGTGAGGCCGAGGCCGCCATATTCCACAGGCACGGAAATGCCGAAAAGGCCGAGTTCCTTCATTTCCTCCACGATCTCATCCGGCACCTTGTCGGTTTCGGAGACCTTGTCCTCGATCGGACGGAGGCGTTCGTCCACGAAGCGGCGGACGGAGGAAATGAGCTGTTCGCGAGTTTCGGCGTCGAGGGCCATGGATATTCCCGGAGCTTGATTTCTGAAAGGCTGCGGGAATTTAGGGCATGGGCCGCCGGGGGTCAAAACCCCGTCAAAGGACCGGAATCAGGCTTTCGGGAGCGGCTTCGACACGGTGGCGCCGAGGATACGGTCGGTCCGCTCGCCATCTGCGGTGAAGGGCAGGTAAACCGCCTCGACCTCGACCCGGCCCCGCCCCGTATATTCCATCGTGCCGGTCACGGCATAGGGACGCCTTGCCTCGGCGACGAACTGATAGAAGCGGAAGAGCACCTCGTTGAAGCGGCCCGTATGCGAACGGCAGTCGAGCACGCGCTGGCCGCGGAAGTTCGCACCATGCGCGTTGACCACGTCGCCGCCAAGCAGCCGGTAGGTCAGGTCGAAGGGCTCCCAGTTCACCTGCACCATCAGTAGGTTGGGCATGTGGCGGGCGAAACGTACCGGGTCGATCTCGCTGTGATGGGGCATGTCGCGTTCGCCGCGCAGCTCCTTCCAGTAAGCAAGCATGTCCATGCAGAGCGGCTCTTCGAGCTCCTTCAGCCGGCGGAAGCGGATGCCATGCGTGTCTGCCTCGGCAAGCACGTCTGCCTGGCTCACGCTGCGAAAATTTTCTGCCAATTGCATCATTGCCCAGCCCCGCTTCGATGGTTCCCGCCCGAACCGCCACGAAGAGAGTGGCGCGATTCCGCTAACGCGAAATGAACCAGACAAGTAAAATTTTAATTACCCGCGATTTGTCGTCGCGGAAACGCCGGAAAGCCCGAGGTCTTCCCGCACTTCATACGACGAGCAGCAAATGATCCTGTTCGCCCTCTCCCCGTCCGCCGAAAGCGGCATGTACAGGCCCTGAAAGCCCGTATGTCCGCGGCCGAGCGAGGCAAGCGTGCCTCCCGCCGCAAAGGGCCGCCGCTCCGTCGCGACGAGGCGGAAGAGCTCGAACATCATGGTGCCGAAGCCATGGCTGACCTCATTCAGGTCGAGAACCTTGCGGCCCGCATAATTGCCGCCATGCACGCCGGCAATCTCTTCGCCGAGCAGGCGATATTCGAGATCGAAAGGGTCCCAGGAGACCTGGATCATCTGCAGATGCGGCATGATCCGCGCGAAATCGACCGGATTCATGTCCGCGGGCGCGGGCATGAGGCGCTCGCCGCGCTTTTCCGTCCAGTAGTTCAGCATGAAGAGAACCACGGGGTCGGTCAGATCCTTGAGGCGGATGAGGTGCGCCCCTTCCTGATGGGCGGCCTCGGCGGGGTCTGGAGAGCAATCCTCAGTCATCCGATGATCTCACCCGGCGTGCATCTCATAAACTGCCGCGCCCATGATATGGCCCACCGTGCCGTCTGCCGCAGCCAGCGGCAGATAGAGCGCCGTGAACCGGCAAAACCCGCGATCGACGAAGCCAAGCGACCCTTCGGCGGCGCAGGGCCTGCGTCGTGTCAGAATCGAAGTATAGAAGCGCTGCATGAAAGCGCCATAGCCCGGCGACTTGCCATCGAGATCGCGCACATCCATGCCGGTGAAATTGCCGCCATGGGCTTCCACATTCGCATTGCCGGCAAGGCTGTAGGTGAAGGATGGCCCCTCCCCCACCCGGATCATGAACATGCGCGGCATGAGGCGCGGAAACGCCGTCGGGGCGATATCCTCGCGGGCAGGCATTTCGCGGCCTGCGCGCTTGCTCTCCCAATAGGCGAGGAGTTCCCGCAGGGCGGGGTCGGAGAGCTTGTCCAGCGCGACAAGGCGCACGCTTTCCTCCACCGGACTGACATCCGGCGGCGCCACATCCGTTTTCCTGTCGCGGCCCTTTGAATACATCGCGGCAGTATGCCCCCCTCGCGTAAGGAACACCTTAATTTCAGGCAAAACCCCGTCCGCTTGCGGTTTGGAAAGCCCAGCCCATCCTGCTACAAAGCGCCGCAACGGAATTATGGTTTCGGGGCAACAGACGATGAATACCAGCCTGAGCGGCCGCCTTGCCGGCTATGAGACATGGAACGGCCACGACCCTTTCGAGGATCACGCCGGCCCCTTCTTCTTCCGCAAGAACGAAGACGGGAGCGTGACCTGCGCCTTCGAGGCGACGCCGCTTCACTGCAATGGCGGCGGCTTTCTGCATGGCGGCCTCTTGATGACCTTCGCCGATTTTTCGCTCTTCGCGTTCGGCCGCGACATTCTGCAGGGGCCGTCGGTCACGGTATCCTTCTCGGCGGAATTCACGGCAGCCGCGGGCGCCGGTGAATTCATCGAGGCGCGGGGCGAGATCGTTCGCAATACGGGCAGCATGGTCTTCGTGCGCGGACAGGTCTTCACCGGCAAGGGCGCGGAAGAGCGCATCCTGCTCAACTATTCCGGCATCGTGAAGCGCGTGAAAAAGCGGCCGCTCGAAAAATAGGCCCGGCGCCCCATATTGGGGGAAGACGACATTCAGAGGAGACGTCTTCGATGGTCCGTTTGAGCGTTCTCGATCAGTCCCCGATCCGGAAGGGCGGCACGGCGGCGGAAGCCTTCGCGAATACGATCGAGCTTGCAAGAGCCGCAGAGGGCTTCGGCTATTCCCGCTACTGGCTTGCGGAGCATCACAACACTTCCTCCTTTGCCGGATCGGCGCCGGAAGTACTGATCGCGGCGGTGGCGGCCGCGACGAGCCGCATCCGCGTCGGCTCGGGCGGCGTGATGCTGCCGCATTACAGCCCGCTCAAGGTGGCCGAGTGTTTCCGCGTTCTCGAAACGCTCTACCCCGGGCGGATCGATCTCGGGCTCGGCCGCGCACCGGGCGGCGACATGCGCACGACGCGGGCGCTCCAGCCCGGCCCGCAGGCCTATGATGTCGGCGTCTTTCCGCAGCAGGTGGAACTCCTGCGGCAGTTCCTCGAAGACTCGATGGGGCTGCAGGGCGAGGAAGGCGGCTTTCCCGCCGATCACCCCTATCGCGGATTGCACGCGACGCCGCGGGGCCCCGGCCTGCCCGATCTATGGATGCTGGGCTCCGGCGGCGATGGCGCGGTGATCGCCGCGCAATACGGCATGGCCTATTGCTTCGCCCATTTCATCAACCAGGATGCCGGCACGCAGCCGCTCGAAATCTACCGGCGGAACTTTCGTGCCTCGCGCGATCTGGCGAGCCCGCGTGGCGGTATCGCCGTCTCGGTCACGGTGGCGGACACAGAGGAAGAGGCGAAACGCATCGCCTCCTCGCGCAATCTCTGGGTGATGCATCTGTTGCAAAACCGGGCCGGCGCCTTTCCGTCCACCGAAGAGGCGCTCGCCTATCCCTATACGGACCAGGACCGCGTCATGCTTCGCGCCATCGAGCAGCGCGGCTTTGCCGGCGCGCCGGAACAGGTGCGCGCGAAGCTGCTGGCGCTCGGCGAGGCGCATGGCGTGGACGACTTCACGATCCTCACCATCACCTATGACCAGAAGGACCGGCTGCGCTCCTACGAGCTGCTTGCCGATGTCATGGGCGTATCGGCCTCGCGGACGGCGGAGGCCGTTTCCGGCTGAGCGCCCGCCCTTTCCTAGAGACCGTTTGAAAAGTCCAAGGGTGCCGTCATTGCGAGGAGCCGCGTAAGCGGCGACCAAGCAATGACGAAGGTGAATAACCGATACCGAAGAGCGACCGTGGATTGACGGACTTTTCAAACAGTCTCTTAGTCCGCCATCATGCGATGCACTTGCGAGCGGCGCGCCATCCGGCGTTCCAGCGCGGAGCGGAGACGCTGCTGGCGCTCTTTCGTTATCGGATAGCGCAGGATGATGGCGATGGAGACGAGCCAGAGCAGCAGCGGCACGATACAGAACATGACGAGCAGCACGAAAAGCGCTTCCGGGGAATTTTCGCGCGACTGGGCATTGAACCCCGCGAACGCGAGAACCGGGAGCGCAATGCCGACGCCCATGGCCTCGAAGGTTTTCCGCACCATGCCGATAAAGGCAAAGATGAAGGCCGCGCGCGGCTCGCCGCTTTTCAGCGTGTCGAGGTCCACCACATCGGCAACGATGGACGGGCCGAGAATGGGGGCCGCGCCAAAGGCGAGCCCCTGCACCAGCGTGACAAGAAGGAAACAGAAGAAGACGAGATCGGGCGCGACGGGCTTCACCGCATAGATAATGAGAGGCACCAGCGCGAAGGCGATCATGGAGGCGACGCCCGCCACGGCGATTGCCTTGTGTTTGCCCATGCGTCCGCCGAGCCAGACCCAGATCGGCGAACCGATAACGCCCGCGACGAAAAGCAGGAAGATCAGGATGGTACTCGCCTCGCCAATCTCCGCGACATGCTCGTAGAAGAAGATCACGACGCCGACATTGATCGAACCCGCCAGCGCCCCGAAGATCGAGCTCAACAGGATGATGCGGAAAGGCCCATTCTTCATGGCAACGCGCAGGCCGCGCATGAAAGGCACGGTGCGCGTTTCCTGAATGGCCGGTTCCGGCACACTTGAAAAGACGACGAAGGCGCAGACCGGCAGCAGGAAGACGGTGAGCCAGCCGAGAATGCCGACGGCGGAGCGGCTCGCAGCGCCTTGCGCTTCTTCCGTACCGTTCATATAGGCGCCGGCGATAGGCGCCGAAATCGCGATCAGCAGACCGATCAGCAGGAATATCTCGCGGCTGCCGGTGATGCGGTTGCGCTCGTGATAATCGCCCGAAAGCTCCGCGCCCCAGGCACCGTAGGGAATGGTGATCAGCGTGTAGCCGAGATAGATCGCCGCGATCCAGACAAGCAGATAGAGATTCGATATCTCCTCACCGGGCAGGAAGAGCATATAGGCCGACAGCATCATCAGCGGTACGCCCGCGATAACCCATGGGCGGCGACGGCCGAAGCGGGTTCGCGTGCGATCCGACAGGCGGCCGATCAGCGGGTCGGTAAAGACATCCGAGATGCGCGCGAGCATGAGGATGAGGCCGACCGCCGCAAGGTCGAGTCCCAACGTGCCGGAATAGAAAGGCGGGATATAGACCGCGACCGGCAGGCCGATCACGGCGAGCGGCACCACAAGCTGGCCATAGGCCGCAAGCTGCCATGTCGAGAGGCGCTTCGCGCCCTTCTCCTCCGCCATAAGCTCCTCCCAAAGCGCCGGCCGCCATTAGTAAATCGAGCTTACTAAATTGCGCCGCCCGATCAATGAAATCCGTCCGGTCTCCGCGTTTTTCCGGTTCAGCCTGCGTTCAGCTTCGAAGCGCCATTCTCAGCCTTGCCGATGGGTCGAGAGTTCATCGGATCGTCCTTCCAGCGTTCAGTTACGGGAGGACGGAGGGGCGGCGTCCATTCCGTACCCCGTGGACGCCGCCCTTTTCCTGTCACGCCGCGGCGCTTGGCCGGGACGACACGCGCGCGTGCCAGGCGTGAAGATGCGGCGTGTCTTCCGGCATGCCGAGCCCGGCGAATTTCGCGAAGTCCACGACGCAAAGCGCCATGATGTCGGCGGCGGAGAAACAATCGCCGAGAATAAAGTCGCGGCCTTCAAGCTCGCGGTCGAACCAGCGCATCGCAGCCGCCGTCGCCTCCCTGTTCGACTCGCCGAATTCCGGAAACTGCTTCACGACTTTCGCCGTGTAGGGATGGGCGTGACGCCAGAAATTTCCGACAGGGCCCATCAGCACGAATTCCACGCGGCGAAGCCACATATCCACCTGCGCGCGCTCCAGCGCATTGCGGCCGAAGAGCGGCTTTTCCGGGTGGAGCTCCTCCAGATAGCGACAGATCGAGACGCTTTCGCAAATGGTGGTGCCGTCGTCGAGTTCAAGCACCGGTGTCTGTCCGAGCGAGTTCTTCTCGCGGAAGGCATCGGACTTGTGTTCGCGCTTCGCGAGCGCGACTTCTTCAAGCGGCAGGTCTATGCCCTTCTCCGCCGCGAAAATGCGTACGCGGCGCGGGTTGGGCGCGGGCATGGCCGAGTTGTAGAGCTTCATTCTTTCCTCCCCTTTCTTGTTTTTCAGACGATGAGGCCGATCACCGCGCCCGTCATGGAGGTCGCGAGCGTGCCCGAAACGATAGCGCGGGTGCCGAGCGTGACGATGTCGTGCCGCCGCGACGGCACGAGCGCCGTCAGCCCGCCGATCAGGATGCCGACCGAGCCGAAATTCGCGAAGCCGCAGAGCGCATAGACCATGATGAGGATGGAGCGCTCAGAAAGCATGCCTTCCGGCAGCGCTGCGAGTTCGAGATAGGCGATGAACTCGTTGAGGATCGTCTTCGTGCCCATGAGCTGCCCGGCGAGCTGCATCTCGCTTGCGGGCACGCCCATAGCCCAGACAAGCGGCGCAAAACCCCAGCCAAGCATGCGCTGCAGCGTGAGCGGGGCGCCCCAGACGTCCGGAAACAGGGCGAGGATGATGTTCATGAGAGCAACCAGCGCCACCATGACGATGAGCATGGCGATGATATTCAGGAGAAGCTGCAGACCTTCGAAGGTGCCCCGCGTCACCGCATCCATGCTGCTCTGATATTCGAGAAAGGGCACGTCGTCGCCGATACCGGTCGGGGTTGCATGCGGCTCTTCCGGCACCATGAGGCGGGCGATGAGGATGCCGGCCGGGAGAGAGATCAGCGAGGCGACAAGGATCTGCCCGAGCGCGCCCGGCACGACGGGTGAGATGATGCTCGCATAAAGCACGAGGACCGTGCCCGAAACCGTGGCGAGGCCGACCGTCATGGTCATGAAGAGTTCGGCACGGGTGAGCCGCTCCAGATAGGGGCGGATCAGAAGCGGGGCTTCGACCATGCCGACAAAGGCATTGGCAGCCGAGGCAAGGCCGACCGCGCCGCCGATGCCCATAGTCTTCTGCAGGACGAAGCCGAAGCCGCGCGTGATGCGGCCGAGAATGCCCCAATGCCAGAGCACGGCCGAGAGCGCCGACATGACCAGAACGAGAGGCAGGGCCTGAAAGGCGAGGATGAAACTGTTCTGCGGCGCGGCCACCTCAAAGGGCGCCGCCGCGCCGCCCATATAGCCGAAAACGAAGCCCGTCCCTGCCCTTGTTGCCTCCGTCAGCGCGTCCACGACGCCGTTCAGGGCCAGCAGCGCGCCTTGAGAAGCCGGAAGCTTCAGCAGGAGAAGCGCAAGGCCGATCTGAACGGCAAGGCCCACGGCCACCACGCGCAGAGAGAAGGCGCGGCGGTTCTCGCTCAAGGCCCAGGCGAGCGCGACGAAGAGGGCAAGGCCGAAGGCGCTTTGAAGGGCGTAGGCGGTCATGGAGGCTGGTTTCCGGGCTGAAACGGCGAGGGAATCTGCGGGTTCCGCCATCATAGGGGCGGCGTTGCCTCACGCAACGGGAGGCCGGTTTTTCGAGCCCTCCCCTGCCCTTGACCCCCGCCCGGCACTCATGCACAAAGTCCCGCAAGTTTTTCCGGGCCCGCCCCTCAAACCCTTGAAAACGGGGCTTCCGGCGGTCCTTTTCTTTCCGGTCCCGACAGACCGGCAGTTCAAA
>PNMC01000123.1 GCA_013823365.1 Parvibaculum sp.
GTAACCCAGCGTCACGCTGCGTCGGGTGGGGCGACGCGCTTTTTCTCGTCCGGGCTCTCGTCAATGGCCGATTGCCTTGTGCTATAGGCTGTTCCAGTGCAACCGGCAGAGAGACAAGGCGGAGAAAAATGGCGCAGGCGGTAGCGGGCAGGGCGGAAGCGATTGCGGCAAAGGTCGAGGAGTTCGTGCGCAATGTCGTCGCGCCCTATGAGCGCGATCCGCGCTGCACGGCGCATGGGCCGACGGAAGAGCTGGTCCTTGAGCTTCGCGAAAAGGCACGCGCGGCCGGCGTGATGACGCCGCATATTCTCACGGATGGCAGCCATCTCACGCAGCGCGAAACGGCGCTGGTGCTGCGCAAGACCGGCCTTTCGCCGCTCGGCCCCGTCGCCTGCAACACGGGCGCGCCGGACGAAGGCAATATGTATCTCCTCGGCAAGATTGGCAGCCCCGAGATCAAGGAACGCTTTCTGAACCAGCTCGTCTCGGGCGCCTCGCGCTCGGCCTTCTTCATGACCGAACCTGCGCTTGAAGGCGGTGCGGGTTCGGACCCCTCGATGATGAAGACGACCTGTGTGAAGGACGGCAACCACTGGGTCATCAATGGCCGCAAGGCTTTCATCACCGGCGCGGAAGGCGCGAAGGTCGGCATCGTCATGGCGAAGGGGGAGGACGGCGCCTGCATGTTCCTCGTCGATCTGCCGCATCCCGCCATCCGTACCGAGCGCGTGCTCGACACGATCGACAATTCCATGCCGGGTGGCCATGCCGTCGTCGTGATCGACAATCTGCGCCTGCCCGCAGACCAGATGCTCGGGGAGAGCGGCGAGGGTTTCAAATATGCGCAGATCCGCCTGAGCCCCGCGCGGCTCTCGCATTGCATGCGCTGGCTCGGCGGCTGCACCCGCGCGAACGAGATCGCGACCGATTATGCCAACCGCCGCCATGCCTTCGGCAAGCCGCTGATCGACCATGAAGGCGTCGGCTTCATGCTGGCGGAAAACCTGATCGATCTGAAGCAGGCCGAACTCATGATCGACTGGTGTGCCGATGTTCTCGATACCGGTTCGCTCGGCACGGCGGAAAGTTCGATGGCGAAGGTCGCCGTGTCTGAGGCGCTGATGCGCATTGCCGACCGCTGCGTGCAGGTGATGGGCGGCATGGGCGTGTCGGGTGACACGATCGTCGAGCAGATTTTCCGCGAGATCCGCGCCTTCCGCATCTATGACGGCCCGACCGAAGTGCACAAATGGTCGCTGGCGAAGAAGATCAAGCGCGACTGGGCCGGCAAATCGCACTGACATAAAAATCAAAAAAGGGAGGAAACCATGAAACTCGACAGCTCGATTTCCGCCATCGTCACGGGCGGTGCATCCGGCCTCGGCAAGGCGACGGTGAAGGCCCTGCGCGACCTCGGCGTCAAGGTCGCGATCTTCGATCTCAACAAGGAGAATGGCGAGCGCGTCGCGAAAGAGCTCGGCGCCACCTACTGCGAAGTCAACGTGATGGACGAAGCCTCCGTCGATGCGGGCTTTGAAAAGGCCCGCGCCGCGAACGGGCAGGAGCGGGCGCTGGTGAACTGCGCTGGCGGCGGCCGCGGCGGCAAGACCATTGCGCGCGACAAGACGACGGGCGCGATCATCCCCTTCAAGATCGCCGATTTCGAGTATGTGCTGGGCCTCAACACGGTCGGCACCTTCCGCTGCATCGTGAAAAGCGCGGCCGGCATGGCGACGCTCGATCCGCTTGAAGGCGGAGAGCGCGGCGCGATCGTGAATACGGGCTCTGTCGCCGCCGAAGACGGGCAGATCGGCCAGGTCGCCTATTCTGCGGCGAAAGCAGCGATCAAGGGCATGACGCTTACCATCGCCCGCGATCTTTCGCGCGAGGGCATTCGCATCAACACGATCCTGCCGGGCATCATGGCGACCCCGCCCATGCTTGGCGTGAAGGACCGTGCACCGCAGATTTTCGACAACCTCGCAGCCTCGGTGCCGTTCCCGCCGCGCCTCGGCGATCCGTCGGAATATGCCGATCTCGCCTGCACGATGCTGCGCAACGGTTATTTCAACGGCGAGACGGTCCGTCTCGACGGCGCGATCCGCATGCCGCCGCGCTGAGCGTCTAGCGTGAGGGGAACATCGCCTCGAAGATCCATTCGGCCTGGGCGACAAGCCGCCCGGTCGTATAGCTCTCCGGATCGGTGAGCCGCAGGTGTACGAGCTGCTCCGACACGGCGAGCAGCATCCGGACCGCAAGCTCGGGATCGGGATTGGCAAGCGCGGGCCCGTCGATCCCCGCTTCCTTCAGGCCGGCGGCAAGATGCGCCTGGGTCATCTCGCGCGCTTCCCCGAGACGCTCGTAAAGCTCGCGGGGACCGCCCTGGCTTGGCATCAGCAGCATCCGCCATGTGGCGGGCGATGCATCGACCGCTTCGAGCACCCCGGCGACGCCGGCTGCATAGCGCGACTGACCCTGCACGGGCTCACGCTGGGCCGCCTCAAGAAAGGCTTCCGCTGCGTTCCGGTATTCGCGGTCCACCATGGCAAGCAGCAGATCCGAGAGATTGCCGAACTGCTGGTAGATCACTGTCCGGCTGATCCCGCAGCTCTCCGCTACCCGGTCCAGCGTGACCGCGTGGAACCCCTCTGAATCGGCCAGATCCCGGGTCACATCGAGAATTTGCTCGCGCCTCGACTCGACGCTCATGCGGCGCCGGGCTGTCGGACTTTTTTCCGGGCTGGATTTGCGATTCATGCTTGCACTCATACCTTCATATAACTTACAAAATGTAACTTATGAAGTGTAAGTTTTTGGGAGGAGGCCATGGAAAGTCTTGAGGCACTGCAGGCCAGGGTAATGGCGCAGCGCGAGCAGCTGCCCCAGATGTACGGCAATGTGGATTTCTCGGTCACGCCGGAGCGTTTCGCCGGCGGGCTCGACGATAATTGCATGCAACTCAATGAAGGCGACCGCAGCGCGCGCCAACGCCTCTTGTCGAACCCTGAAACGGTCTCGCGGGCCCGCGCCTATACGATGCTCGGCGATGCGACGGCGGACGCCTATGCCGCCCTCATGCCGCAATACGGATTCCGTGTGCTTGTCTCCATGCTGACGGATGCCTGCGACAAGGGCATCGAGCATGTGAAGGATGCGCCTCCCGAACTCGTGGCCTTCATCCGCGAAATGGAAGCAACGCCCGACTGGATCGACATGAGCATGATCGAGGAAGGCGCGCGGGTGAGCCGCAACCCGACTGCGAATCTCGCCCCCTTCGTCGTGCGCGGCGCTTTCGTGGCGACCTTCCTCAACAAATATTCGGCGCTCCCCATGGCGCTCACGGGCACGCTGTCGCATGAGACGGCCGTGCGCCGCATCAAGGAAACGGCGAGCTTCTTCACCACGACCTCGCTGCCGGGGGCGCTCACGCGCTTCGGCACGGGCTTCAAGGCGGCGGCCATGGTGCGGCTGATGCACTCCATGGTGCGTTTCAACATTCTGCGCAGCGGCCGCACATGGGATGTGAAGACGTTCGGCATTCCCGTGCCGCAGGTCGATCAGATGCCGGCCGGCACGATTGCCGTCTTCCTGCTGGCCTTCAAGATGATGCGCGAAGGGCGTACGGAGTTCACGCCGCAGGAACGGGCCTTTGTCGAGTTCAACCGCTATCGCTGCTGGCTGCTCGGCCTGCCGGAGGAGCTGCTGCCGACGACGCCGCAAGGCATTTACGATGCCATGGTCGTCTATTCCGGCACGCTGCGCGACGGCTATGACGACGAGACCTGCGGGGCCCTGGTGCGCGCCACCATGGCGGCCTATTTCCCCTCGGACAAGTCGCTCAAAAGCCGCATCTTCAACGCATTGGAGCGGGCTTTCGCGCGCGTCTATTTCAATCGCGCTTTCCTGCGCGGCGACAAGACGGGCAAGGCGAAACTCATGGGCGTGGAACTGCGGCCCTATGACATGCCGCTCTTCATCGTGCTGGGCCTTTTCGTCTTTGGCCGCGAAAGGCTCTATTCGCTTGCGCTGCGGATACCCGCATTGCGCGAAGCGACGGACCGCCGTCTCATCCGCAAGATCGACCGTCTGCTCGTCGAATACGGGCATGCGGAATACACGACGGATGCGTCGAAATATGCGGACGAAACGATCCGCTCTGCCCACGCAAAGGCTGCGTGACACGACTCAGGCGGCGGCGGTCTTTTCGTCGCCGCCGCAACTGCGCGGCAGAAGGACCGTCGCCACAGTACCCTTGCCGGGCTCGCTCGCCAGGCGGAACTCTCCTTCCATCAGGGAAACGAGTTCCTTGACGAGGGCGAGGCCGAGGCCGGCGCCCTCGAAGCTGCGATTGAGCCCCGCATCGGCCTGCCAGAAGGGCTGAAGCGCATTTTCCAGCTCTTCGTCGCTCATGCCGATGCCGGTGTCGCGAACGCGGATGATGGCGCCGCCTCTTTCGCCATGCGCGAGCTCAAGGGTGACCGTGCCGCCGGGGGGCGTGAACTTCACCGCATTGTTGAGCAGATTGATGATGACCTGTTTCAGGCGGCGTTCGTCGGTTTCGATCGTGGGAAACGGTGGCACGGCATCGAGCGCCAGCCGGACCTGACCGCGTTCCGCGCGGCCGCGCACGATGGCGAGGCAGTTCTGGCAGACGCGGGCGAAATCCACCGGTTGCGGATTGATTTTCAGGCCGTCGAGTTCGATCCGGGAGAGGTCGAGAATATCGTTCACAAGCGAGAGAAGATGCGTCCCCGCCTGATGGATGTCATGTACATAGGAGGCGTAGCGTTCGTTGCCGAGCGGTCCGAACAGTTTTTGGTCCATCGCCTCTGAGAAGCCAAGAATAGCGTTGAGCGGCGTGCGGAGCTCGTGGCTCATATTGGCGAGGAACTCCGTCTTCGCCTTGCTCTCGCGATCCGCAGACGCATAGAGCTTCATTTTCGTCAGCGCTTGTTCGAGCTTCCGTTCGCGCTCGCCAGCCTCCGCCCGCATCCGGATCAATCTGCGGCTGCTGCGCAAGCGCAGCTCGATGGCAAGAACACCGATAAGCAGCGCCTGCGCATTCATGATCGCGAAATGCTCGACCGCCTGTGCACTCCCGCCAATCAAGGTGGCGCAGAGCGCCCAGACCGCGAAATTGATTGCAAAGGCGATGAGGAGGTTGATCCGGGACAGGAAGAAGAGCCCCACAGCCACGAAGATCAGCGCAAAATTTGTCGATTGATAGATGTCCCGCTCCAGCAGCATATGCAGGGCGGAATTGGACAACACGATCCCGAAAATCACGAAGCCGATCGCATAGGCGTATTTCGGGGGAACGCGGCCGGAATGCACAGCCGCTGCAATGACGAGCAAGGAAGCCATGGCCGTCAGCGCGGCAATCGTCATGATGCTACGGGACGGTTCTTCGAGAAGGGCGAGATGGAGAACGGCGAAAAGCGCGTAGAGCCCTGAGAGGAACAGCGAAATCGGAAGCAACGAGTCGCGGAACAGCGCGTTCAGCTCGCGCTGGACATGGGCGTCGCCATTCCGGTCCCGCTGGGAGGTGGACAAGATCGTGCTCCAGATGAACGCGGGACAGCCGCCCACCCAAAGCCGCCCGATTTGTTCCGATGGAGAATAGCTTTCGGCCCGTAAACCAAGATTTAATTTAACGGGATCGCTCAGCCGCGCCCGCGATAGGGCGCGACGCCCTGGTCCGGCGCCCAGACACCCGCAGGAAGCCTGCCTTTTTGCCAGAAAACGTCGATCGGGATACCGCCGCGCGGATACCAGTAACCGCCGATCCTGATCCATTTTGGCACAAGGATTTCCGCAAGACGCTTGCCGATGGCGACCGTGCAGTCCTCATGGAAAGCGCCATGATTGCGGAAGGACTGGAGATAAAGCTTGAGCGACTTCGACTCGACGAGCCATTTCCCGGGCACATAATCGATGACGAGATGCGCGAAATCGGGCTGACCGGTCACCGGACAGATCGAGGTGAACTCGGGCACCGTGAAGCGGGCGAGGTAATTCTCGCCCGGATGCGGATTGGGCACGCGCTCGAGCACCGCTTGCTCGGGCGATGCGGCTATCTTCGTCTCGGCGCCGAGTTGTGTCAGGCCCTTCGCCGGCTTCTTTCCTGCAGCTCTCGCCATGACTGCTCCTTACTCCGCTTCCGGCCCATCATAGACGCAACCTTCGCGGCAGGAAGCGCGATGCACCTCGACCCGCGCGATCTCCGGCAACGGTCCGGCAAGTGCCTTCCATATCCAGGCCGCGATATGTTCGAGGGTCGGCAGTTCCAGTCCCTCGATCTCGTTGAGCAGATGATGGTCGAGCTTCTCCCGCACGGCCATAACTTCGCGCTCGACATCCTCGAAGTGACGAACAAGGCCCGTCGCCGGCGACGGCTTTCCTGAAAGCCAGACGACGACGCGAAAGGAGTGGCCATGCATCCGCCGGTTCGGATGGCCTTCCTCCGCGTAAGGCAGGAAATGCGCCGCGTCGAAAAAGAATTCCTTGTAGATCTTCATCACGGAATACCGATCAGCTTGTGGGTCTGGAGGCTGAGCCGCCATTTCGGATGCGCAAGACAATAAGCCGTCGCCGCGCGCGTATTCTCCTCCCGCTTCGGCCCGTCCATCGGTTGCAGGAAGAAATAGCGGAAGCCGAGTTCCTCGAAACGCTCGGGCAAGGCTTTCTCCTGCGGATAGACGAGCTTCAATTCGTCTCCTCTTGTCTGAGCGAGTGGCGCATCGGCCTTCGGGCTGACGCAGATCCAGTCGATCCCCTGAGGTGCCGCCAGCGTGCCGTTGGTCTCGATGGCGATTTCGAAGCCCCGCGCATGAAGCGCCGCGATCAGCGCCTCGTCGAGTTGCAGCAGCGGTTCGCCGCCGGTGCACACGACATAGCGGTTTTCACCGGCTCCCGTCACCCATGTCTTTTCAATAGCGTCCGTCAGCTCCACCGCATCGCGGAACTTGCCGCCGCCTTCGCCATCCGTACCGACGAAATCCGTGTCGCAGAAGGTGCAAACGGCGCCTGCGCGATCTTCCTCGCGGCCGGACCAGAGATTGCAGCCGGCAAAGCGGCAGAAGACGGCAGGCCGTCCGGCCTGCGCCCCTTCGCCCTGCAGCGTGTAGAAGATTTCCTTCACCGAATACATGGGGGTTCAGGCTCCCGCTACCACAAAGGCAGCATGGCCGCGCGCGCGCAGCTCGCAGGCCGGGCAGGTGCCGCAGCCATAGCCCCAGGCATGGCGTTGCGACCGGTCGCCCCGGTAGCAGCTATGGGTCTCTTCAATGATGATATCCACAAGCGCCTCGCCGCCGAGCTCCTTCGCGAGCGACCAGGTGGCCGCCTTGTCGATCCACATGAGCGGCGTTTCGAGGGTGAAGGGCTTGTCCATACCTAGGGAGATCGCGCCCTCAAGTGCCTTGATCGTGTCTGCCCTGCAATCTGGATAGCCTGAATAATCCGTCTCGCACATGCCGCCGACGAGCACCTGTGCACCGCGGCGGTAGCCGAGCGCCGCCGCATAGGTAAAGAAGAGGAGATTGCGGCCCGGTACGAACGTGGTGGGGAGGCCGTTCGCGCCCATCTCGATCTCGACATCGCGGGTGAGGGCGGTGTCGCTGATCTGGCCGAGCTCGGCGAGGTGGATCAGGTGGTCCGGGCCGAGCCTGGCCGCCCAGGCCGGATCGAGCGCGGCGAGCCCCGCACGCACCTCGTCGCGGCAATCGAGTTCCACGGCGTGGGAC
>PNMC01000124.1 GCA_013823365.1 Parvibaculum sp.
GCGGTTCCAGTCGAGATCGGACATATGCACCATGCCGTCGACATCGGCGTCGAGACCGATGAAGAGGCCGAATTCGGTGATGTTCTTGATCTCGCCTTCAACGACGGTGCCGGGCGGGAAGCGCTCGGCGAAGGTCGTCCAGGGATTGTCCATGCAGTGCTTGAGGCCGAGAGAGATACGGCGCTTCACCGGATCGACTTCCAGCACCATCACTTCCACTTCCTGCGAGGTGGAAACGATCTTGCCCGGATGCACGTTCTTCTTCGTCCAGCTCATTTCGGAGACATGGACGAGGCCTTCGACGCCGGGTTCGAGTTCAACGAACGCACCGTAATCGGTGATGTTCGTGACGCGGCCCTTGAAGCGCGCCTCAAGCGGATACTTCGCCTCGACGCCTTCCCACGGGTCGGCTTCGAGCTGCTTCATGCCAAGCGAGATGCGCTGCGTCTCGTGGTTCACCTTGATGACCTGCACCTTCACGGTCTGGCCGATCGAGAGAACTTCCGTCGGATGGTTCACGCGGCGCCACGCAATGTCCGTCACGTGGAGCAGGCCGTCCACACCGCCGAGATCGACGAACGCGCCGTAATCGGTGATGTTCTTGACGACGCCCTCGAGCACCTGGCCTTCCTTGAGGTTCTCGACGAGTTCCTGGCGCTGTTCGGCGCGGGTCTCTTCGAGGACGGCACGGCGCGAAACGACGATATTGCCGCGGCGCTTGTCCATCTTGAGGATCTGGAAGGGCTGCGGAATGTTCATGAGCGGGGTCACGTCGCGCACGGGGCGGATGTCGACCTGGCTGCCGGGGAGGAAGGCCACGGCGCCGTCGAGATCGACGGTGAAGCCGCCCTTCACGCGGCCGAAGATCTGGCCGTCGACGCGTTCCTGCTTCTCGAAGGCGACTTCGAGGCGGATCCAGCTTTCCTCGCGCTTGGCTTTCTCGCGGCTCAGAACCGCTTCGCCCATCGCGTTTTCGATGCGTTCGAGATAGACCTCGACGGTGTCGCCCACGGTGATGGCGGCGGGCTTGCCCGGCGTGGCGAATTCCTTGAGGGGGACGCGGCCTTCGGTCTTGAGGCCGACATCGATGATGGCGAGATCGTTCTCTACGCCGACAACCGTCCCTTTGACGACGGAGCCTTCCTGCATATTGCTGTCCATGAAGGACGCTTCGAGCAGGGCGGCGAAATCTTCGCGGCTCGGGTTGAGCGCGTTTGCAGTGTTAGCCAATGAATAGTCTCCTGACGATGCTTTTTCCGGCCTGCGGTTGTATCCGCGGGTCTTCTCCCGAAATCGTTGGTCGCAAGGGAGCGGGTGGATAGGGCAGTCGGTTAGGGGTTAAGGACAAGCCCGGCCTGACCGCCTGCACAGCATCGGCAAATGCGAAAAAGCGCGCTCGCCCCAAGGACGAAAACGCACTCAACCCAATGCTTTATCTATGATCGCGACGGCTGCGCCGAACGCCGCTTCTATACTCAAATCGGAGGTATCGAGCAAGTGCGCGTCGTCGGCGGGCTTCATGGGGCTCGCCGCCCTTTCGGCGTCCCGGCGATCTCTTTCCTTAATGTCCTCAAGGACTTGTGCCTCGCTGACGCCCGACCCCGAATTGTTGAGTTCGAGCCAGCGGCGATGCGCCCGGATTTCCGGCCGCGCAATCACGAATAGTTTGGCCGGGGCGCCGGGGCAGATCACCGTTCCGATGTCCCGCCCGTCCAGCACGGCACCGGGGACGCCGCCCGGCGGGTTTGCCGCAAAACCGCGCTGCAGGTCGAGGATCGCCGCGCGGACGGAGGGGATCGCCGCAACGAGCGAGGCGGCCTCGCCCGCTTCCGGCGTGCGGATCGCCTTGTCGTCGATGCGCGAAAGATCAAGCGTCCGTGCAGCCGCGACGGCGGCCGCCTCGTCCGAAGGATCGCCGCCCGCCTGGCGCACGGCATGGCCGACCGCGCGGTAGAGCGAGCCCGTGTCGAGATAGGCAAAGCCGTAATGGGCGGCGAGCCTGCGCGCGAGCGTGCCCTTGCCGGAGGCGGCGGGCCCGTCCACCGCGATGACGATGCTGCCGCTCACTGCGTCTGCCCGACAAGGCTCGCGCCGAGGCCGCGCATCAGGCCGGTGAAATCCGGGAAGCTCGTCGCGATCATCGAGCCGTCGTCGACCGTCACCGGCTTTTCGGCGGCAAATCCCATGACGAGGAAGGACATCGCGATGCGGTGGTCCATATGGGTGGCGACATGGCCGCCGCCCCCGACCGCGCCCGCCCGGCCCTCGACCACCATGCCGTCTTCGCTCTCATGCACCTTGACGCCATTGGCGCGGAGCCCCGAGGCGGTGGCCGCGATGCGGTCGCTTTCCTTCACGCGAAGCTCGTGAATGCCCGTCATGCGCGTCTCGCCTTCGGCGAAGGCGGCTGCGACGGCCAGCACAGGATATTCGTCGATCATCGAGGCGGCGCGCGCCGGCGGCACGTCGATGCCCTTGAGACGGCTGTGACGGACACGGAGATCCGCGACGGGTTCGCCGCCCTCCTCGCGCTGGTTCATCACTTCGATATCGCCGCCCATTTCCTTGAGCGTCGTGTAGAGCCCCGCGCGGTGCGGGTTGAGCGTGATGCCCTGCACCACGATTTCGGAGCCCGGCACGAGAAGGGCCGCAACCACGGGGAAAGCGGCAGACGACGGATCGCCCGGCACGGCGATCGGGCAGGGCGTGAGTTCGGGTTCGCCGGTGAGGCTGATTTCGAGCCCGTCCTTGCCCTGTTTCGTTTCGATATGGGCGCCAAAGGCACGGAGCATCCGCTCCGTATGATCGCGGGTCGGCACGGGCTCGATCACCGTGGTGACGCCCGGCGCATTGAGGCCCGCAAGCAGCACGGCCGATTTCACCTGCGCCGAGGCGACGGGCGAGCGATAGGTGACAGGAAGCGCGCGGGGCGCCCCGGTCAGCGTCAGCGGCATCTTTCCGCCCTCGCGGGCATGGAACCGGGCGCCCATCTCCGTGAGCGGGTCGATGACCCGGCCCATGGGGCGGCGCGACAGCGAGGCGTCGCCGATAAAGGTCGCGGTGATCGGATGGCCGGCGACAAGCCCCATGACGAGGCGCGCGCCCGTGCCCGAATTGCCGAAATCGAGCGGCACGGCAGGTTCCTGAAGGCCGCCCACCCCGACGCCGAAGACCGACCATGTGCCGTCTTCATGCCGCGTCACACGGGCGCCGAGCCGGCGCATGGTTTCGGCCGTCGCCAGCACGTCCTCGCCCTCGAGCAGGCCCCGGATGCGCGTCTCGCCGACCGCCAGCGCACCGAAGATCAGTGCCCGGTGCGAGATCGACTTGTCGCCGGGCACACGGATCGTGCCGCCCAGGGCACGGGAGGGTTCGGCGGTCAGGCTGGCATGGGGGGAGGGGGAATGAGCGGTCAATCGGGGTTCCTGCGGCGCGGTTTTCGGGCTTTGCCGGAAAGCTCCGGCCTGTAGCCGGAACCGGCAAGGATGCCCGGCCCGGCCGGGCGCGAATAGGTTTTGACAGGAGCATTTTAACGTGGCAATGGGAAATTTCTTCTGGGCCCGGCGCCCGCCGCGAAACGGGCGGCGCCTCGGGATGCAATATTGATGCGGGGAGTGCGACCTTGTCGAAACCGGAGTTGGGAACCAAACGCGACTGCCCGAGCTGCGGCGCGAAATTCTACGACCTCAACAAGAACCCGGTGGTTTGCCCCAAGTGCAAGCATGAATATGTACCGGATGCGGGGCCGAAGGCGAGGCGCGCCAAGCCTGCTGAAAAGCCGAAGGAGAAGCCGGTCAAGCGTGCGGTCGCCGAAGATGAGGAGAATGTCTCGCTCGACGCCATGCGGGACGAGGAATTCGCGGCGGACACGGACGACGATATCGATATCGATGATGTGGATGTCGATGTGGACGTGGATGACGACAGCGACGACGACACCTTCCTCGAAGAGGATGAGGATGGCGACGACGTGACCGGCATCGTCCGCAGCGGCAAGGGCGGCGACGACGACTGATTTCCGCCCGCCGCGATTTCGCGCGGCAAAGCGCCCAACTTTCTCTTGATCGCGGGAGAGAGCGGCACTAAGTTCCGCCACCATCGGCGCGGGGCCCAACCCGCACCGCACAGGATTTGGGGCCATAGCTCAGTTGGGAGAGCGCTTGCATGGCATGCAAGAGGTCGTCGGTTCGATTCCGTCTGGCTCCACCAATCCCCTCCCAGAGCGATATGAGAAGACCGACAGTGCCTGAGGACCGGCGCTTGCCTTATCGGCTCTGGCCGGCCAAGGACCAGCGCAGCGTCTCTCCGGCATGGAAGGGAACGAGATCCGCGCTTGCGAGCTTCAGCTTCTCCGGAACCGCGGTTTCGCGCCGCTCCAGCGTCACGCTGCCCTCGTTGAGCGGCAATCCGTAGAATTTCGGACCGTTCTCGGATGCGAAGGCTTCGAGCCGGTCGAGCGCGCCTTCCTCGTCGAAAACCGTTGCATAGCTTTCAAGCGCGTAAGGCGCATTGAAGATGCCGGCGCAGCCGCAAGCCGATTCCTTGGCATCGGTCGCGTGGGGAGCGGAGTCGGTGCCGAGGAAGAATTTGGGCGAACCCGATGTCGCGGCCTTGCGCAAGGCGAGCCTGTGGGGCTCGCGCTTCGCGACCGGCAGGCAATAGAAGTGAGGCCGGATACCGCCCTCGAACATGGCGTTGCGATTGATCGCGAGATGATGCGGCGTGATGGTCGCCGCGAGATTGGCGCCGCCCGCCTCGACGAAAGCCACGGCATCGGCCGTGGTGATGTGTTCGAACACCACCTTGAGCGCCGGGAAATCCGCCATCAGCTTTTTCAGGATCCGTTCGATGAAAACGGCTTCGCGGTCGAAAATGTCGACATGATGGTCCGTCACCTCGCCATGCACGAGGAGCGGCATGCCGATCCGCTGCATGGTTTCCAGCGCGCCGTAAATGTTGCGGACATCGGTGACGCCATGCGCCGAATTGGTCGTCGCATGCGCGGGATAGAGTTTTGAGGCCGTGAACACGCCTTCGGCAAATCCCCGCTCTATCTCTCCCGCATCGATACTGTCGGTGAGATAGCAGGTCATGAGCGGCTCGAAGGCGAGGCCGGGCTCCACCGCGGCAAGGATGCGTTCGCGATAGGCCCTGGCCGCGGCAACCGTCGTGACCGGCGGATTGAGGTTCGGCATGACGATCGCCCTGCCGAATTGCCGTGCCGTGAAGCTCGCGACGGAAGCGAGCATCGCGCCGTCGCGAAGATGGACATGCCAGTCATCCGGCCGGCGAAGCGTCAGACGCGTCGTCTCCTGTCCGGCGCGGGGATCGGATGTCGGCATGCATATGGTCCTCGGCTATCGGCCTTCCCGTGTCACGCGGCGAAGACCGGCCGGCGCTTCTCGAGATTGGCCATGATTGCTTCCTTCTGATCGGCCCCGCCGATCAGCTTGTCCTGCTCGACCGATTCCGCCAGCAGGATCTCGCCCGCATCCTGGTCCGGCGCGGCATTGAAGATGCGCTTTGCGGCACGGATCGCGGACGGGCTCTTGTCGGCGATTTCGCGCGCGGTCGCAAGCGCATCCGCCAGCGGATCGGCGCAAATGCGCGTGACGAAGCCCATGGCAAGCGCCTCATCGGCTTCGAAGATGCGTCCCGTATAGGTAAGCTCGCGGATCACATCGTCGCGCGCCAGCCCGCGCATCAGATACATGCCGGCCATGTCGGGCACGAGGCCCCATTTGATCTCCATGACGGAAAAGCGCGTGCCGGGCGCGGCATAGCGAATATCGGGCCCGAGCGCGACCTGGAAGCCGCCGCCGAAAGCGACGCCATGAACGGCGGCGATCACCGGCACCGGAATCTCGCGCCAGACCATCGCGGCATATTGCGCGCGGTTGGAAACGCCATGGCTGCGCTGGGCAAGGCGCCCGGTCACTTCGGACTTGTTCTCCTCGCGCCCGCCGCTCGCCATGCGGCCGAAATTGCTCATGTCGAGTCCGGCGCAGAAGGCGCGGCCTTCACCCGAAAGCACGACCGCGCGCACCGACTTGTCGGCCTTGAGCTTCTCGCCCGCCTCAAGGAGGCCCGCGAACATCGCATCGTCGAGCGCGTTCATCTTGTCCGTCCGCACGAGGCGGACATCGGCGACGCCTTCATTCATCGTGATCTTGACGCGCTCTTCCATGGGGTTCCTCCGCTTGGCTTTTGCTAATTGTCTTTGCTACGAGTCATAGAGCCCCGGCCCGCGAATGCAAGGCCGGGTCCGGGGAGCAAAATGGCGCGTTCCGGGCTGACGCAGCGTCGCCTTGAGGGCGAAAATGGGCCGGAAGGGGCGGCCTGTAAAGAACCTGCCCCCCGGGGTATAAACGGCTATCGCCATTTCCCTTGCCGAGGTCCAGATGCTCCCGACCGACAAGCTCGCCACACCGCTTTCCTTCGCCCGCGGCCCCGCCATGAAGAACCGCTTCATGCTGGCGCCGCTCACCAATATGCAGAGCCACGAAGATGGCCGCCTCTCGGAGGACGAGTTCCGCTGGCTGACCATGCGCGCCGAAGGCGGCTTCGGCCTCACCATGACCTGCGCCGCCCATGTGCAGGCGGGCGGGCAGGGCTTTCCGGGCCAGCTCGGCATCTGGGACGACCGGCATCTCGAAGGGCTGACGCGGCTTGCGGCGGAAATCAATCGCCACGGTTCGGTGTCCTCCGTGCAGCTTCACCATGCAGGCATCCGCTCGCCGAAGGAGATCGTGAAGGATGTCGTCGGCCCCTCCGACGATGCCGATACCGGCGCCCGCGCCATGACCGATACGGAAGTGGATGCGGCGCGCGATGCCTTTATCGCGGCGGCAAAGCGCGCCGAGCAAGCGGGCTTCCACGGCGTCGAGGTGCATGGCGCGCATGGCTATCTCCTGGCGCAGTTTCTCTCGCCCGAGATCAACCGGCGCGACGGCCGCTATGGCGGCTCGCTGGAAAACCGCGCCCGTCTCACCTTCGAAGTGGCAGACGGCATCCGCGCCGCCTGCGGGCCGGACTTCCAGCTCGGTATCCGCCTCTCGCCCGAACGCTTCGGCCTGAAGCTTGCCGAAATTCGCGATGTCGCCACCGAACTTCTGACGCAGGCGAAGATCGACTATCTCGACATGTCGCTCTGGGACGTGAAGAAGGAGCCGGTGGAAGAAGAATTCCACGGCCGCTCGCTGATGAGCGTCTTCACGGAGCTGAAGCGGGGCAATGTCCGCCTCGGCGCCGCCGGCAAGATCATGAGTGCGCAGGATGCAGCAGATGTAATCGAAGCGGGTTGCGACTTCGCGGTGATCGGCCGCGCCGCGATCCTGCGGCACGATTTTCCGCGCCGGGTGCTTGGCGATGCGGCCTATGTCTCGCCGGCGCTCCCCGTGACCGAGCAGCACCTGCGGGATGAGGGACTCGGCTCCACCTTCGTCACCTATATGCGCAGCTGGAAGGGCTTTGTGGCGGAAGAGGCGGCCTGAGCCGCCTCTCCTGTCTTCTCACCAGGTATCGATGAAGCTTCGCGTGGCGCGCGGGCCGGCAGGCGGCAGGGATTTCATGCCCCGCATGACCCAGTGCCGCGTTTCCGCCGGGTCGATCACCGCATCGATTTCGAGGAAGGAGGCCATGTTGGTCGCCTTGCCGTTCTCGTAATAGCGGTCGACCATCTTGTGGTAGAAGGCGTCGCGTTCTTCCGGGTCTTCGATCGCCTCCATCTC
>PNMC01000125.1 GCA_013823365.1 Parvibaculum sp.
GGCCGACGCCGTCGCGATGCGCGACTTCCGAGCCGCCCAGCTCGAAGGTGCGGTTCACGAGATTATAGGCATTCTGGATCGACTGGACGCGGGGCAGGCCCTTCGTTTCCGCGTGGTGCAGGAATTTCATCGTGCCCCAGGGCGTCTCGTTCGAAAGGCCGATATGGCGCACCTTGCCGGACTTCACGATGCCATCGAGCGTTTCGAGGATTTCCTCGATCGGATGCGTCGCGCCGTCGATATGCCGGTAGCCGAGGCCACCGAAGAGATTGATCGGGCGGTCGGGCCAGTGAAGCTGATAGAGGTCGATATAATCCGTCTGCAGACGTTTGAGGCTTTTGTTCACCGCCTCCTCGATCTGTGTCTTGCTCTGCTCGGTGCCGGCGCCATCGTCGCGGAGCCAGGTCATCGGGCTGCGGCCTGCGACCTTGGTCGCGAGGATCACCTTGTCGCGGTTCTTCCGCGCCCTGAACCAGTTGCCGATGATGGTCTCCGTCGCGCCCTGCGTCTCGGGCTTCGGCGGCACGGCATACATTTCCGATGTGTCGAAGAAGTTGACGCCCTGAGCGAGCGCATAATCCATCTGCTCATGGCCTTCTGCTTCGGTGTTCTGCTGGCCCCAGGTCATGGTGCCAAGGCAGATCGAGCTCACCTTCAAGCCGGTGCGCCCCAGTTCGCGATATTCCATCTAACGTCCCCCCGGGAAGATTTCGGTGTTTATACCAAGAATGTCATTGCCGGGCTTGACCCGGCAATCCAGTAGGCGCGCCAGCGCCGTCTCTCTCGCAAGACTGTCAAGCCATCGGTTTTCGCTGGCGTCTTGATTCACTACCCTGGACCCCGGGGTCAAGCCCCGGGGGTGACAAGAACCGGGAAAAGAGAGACGGATGCCGCGCTCACTCTGCCGTCCGCTCCCTTGCCACGGCGATCAGTTCCTCGACCTTCGGCAGGATGCGCTCGACGATGACGCCGACGCCTTCCGCCGTCGGATGGATGCCGTCGCCGAGATTGAGCGCCCGATCTCCCGCCACGCCGTCGAGGAAGAAAGGATAGAGGATGAGTTCCTCGCGTTCGGCGATATCGGTGTAGATCGAGTTGAAACTCTCGCCATAGTCGCGGCCGAGATTGGGCGGGGCGAGCATGCCGGCGAGCAGCACGGGAAGCTCCCGCTCCTTCAGCCGGGCGACGATCTCTTCCAGATTCTTCCGCGTCAGCGCCGGGTCGATGGCGCGCAGCGCATCGTTTGCACCGAGTTCGACGATCACGGCATCGGCCTCCGGGCCCACGGCCCAGTCGAGCCGGGCAAGTCCGCCCGACGTGGTGTCGCCCGAGACGCCGGCATTCACCACGGTCACATTATCGTGACCGGCTTCTTTGAGCGCCCTTTCGAGCTGATGGGTGAAACCCTCGTCGGGGCCGAGAAGATAGCCTGCCGTAAGGCTATCGCCGAGCGCGACGATGGTGAGGCGGTCTTCCGCGGCTGCGGGCGTGGCGAGGAGCAGGATGAGCGCCCAGCTCGCGAAAAGCTTGCAAAGCGGCGCGGGGAGGCCATATCGCATAGTGTATCTTGCCTTTTCCGTCTTCTGCGTCAGCGGCGGAGGCGTCCCGCCCGATCGATCCGGCTGTCCGGCCTTTGCGCCGTTCCTGCCGGTGCCCCGTTTCACACCAACAAGTAGGCCAAAACTTGTCCGATACAATCATCGAACTCGACAGCGTGAAACTCAGCCTGCCGAGCACTGCCGGGCCGGTCAATATTCTGAAGGGGATCGATCTCAAGATCGCGCGGGGCGAAACGGCGGGGCTTGTCGGGCCGTCCGGCTCCGGCAAGTCGACGCTGCTGATGGTGCTGGCGGGGCTCGAGCGGCCGAGTTCGGGCCGCGTCACTTGCGCGGGGGCGGAGTTCACGGCGCTTTCCGAAGACGCGCTTGCGCGCTTCCGGCGCGATCATATCGGCATCGTCTTCCAGTCCTTCCATCTCATTCCCACCATGACGGCGCTCGAGAATGTCGCGATCCCGCTCGAATTCGCGGGCCGCGCCGATGCTTTCGACCGGGCGGAGGAAGAGCTGAAGCTGGTCGGTCTCGGCCACCGGCTCACGCATTATCCGGGGCAATTGTCGGGCGGCGAGCAGCAGCGCGTGGCGCTTGCACGCGCGGTCGCGGGCGATCCCGACATCCTGCTCGCGGACGAGCCCACGGGCAATCTCGACCAGTCGACGGGCCATGAGATCGTCGAGCTCATGTTCGATCTTCACGCGCGCAAGAATGCGACGCTCGTTCTCATCACGCATGACGAGGCGCTCGCCGCGCGCTGCCACCAGATCGTGCGGCTCCGCGACGGGCTCATCGAGCGCATCGAAACGGGAGCGCTCGCATGAGCGGGAGCGCCACCTCCCTCTCGCTTGCCGCGCGTCTTGCCCGGCGGGAACTGCGCGGCGGCATCAAGGGCTTCCGCGTCTTCATCGCCTGCCTCGCGCTTGGCGTGGCGGCGATTGCGGGCGTCGGCTCGGTGTCGGCGGCGCTCACGCGCGGGCTCGCTGAGGGCGGGCAGGATATTCTCGGCGGCGATGCCGCGATCCGTCTCATTCACCGCGAGGCGACAGCGGAAGAACGCGCCTTTCTCGGCGAGCGCGCGGCGGTGTCGGCTTCGGCCGAGATGCGTGCCATGGCGCGCAATGCGGCGGCGGATGCAACGCGCGGTCAGACGCTGGTCGAATTGAAGGCGGTCGACAATGCCTATCCGCTTTACGGCGCGATGGAGCTTTTGCCCGCCATTCCCTTCGACGAGGCGATAGAAATTCGCGACGGCGTGCCGGGGCTTGTGGTCGAGCCCAATCTTCTCTCGCGGCTTGGCGTCGCGGTCGGCGATCATGTGCGGATCGGCGACACGGATTTCGAACTGCGTGCGACGATCGCGCGCGAGCCGGACCGCGTGTCGGACGGTTTTGCGCTCGGGCCCCGCGCGATGATTTCCTGGGACGCGCTGGAGCAGACCGGCCTCGTGCAGCCGGGCAGCCTCGTCCAGTATCACTACCGCGTCCGCCTTCCCGATGCCGCGCGCACAAGCGCCGATATTTCGGCCTGGGTGGAAGAACTCACCGCGCGCTTCCCCGATGCAGGCTGGCGTGTCACCGACAGAAGCGACAGTGCGCCCGGCGTGCGCCGCTTCGTGGAGCGGGTGGCGCTGTTCCTCTCCCTCGTCGGTCTCACGGCGCTTGTCGTCGGCGGCGTCGGCGTTGCCAATGCCGTCAAATCCTATCTCGATGGCAAACGCGCGACGATTGCGATCTTCAAATGTCTCGGCGCGCCGGGCGCGCTCATCTTCCGTCTTTATCTTCTGCAGGTCATGGCGCTTGCCTCTGTCGGCATCGTCATCGGCCTTGTCATCGGCGGGACCGCGCCTTTCATCGTCGAAGCGGTGGCGGGCGAGGTGATCCCCATACCGGCGGAGCTCGGCCTTTATGGCGGGCCGCTCATGCTTGCCGCCGCCTATGGTGTGCTCACGGCGCTCGCCTTCGCGATCTGGCCGCTTGCCCGCGCGCGTGAAGTGCCGGCGACAAGCCTCTTCCGCGATCTCGTGGCGCCGCTCCGCCGTTTCCCGCGTCCCTTCTATATCGCGGCGACGGCGGCGGCGCTTGCCGTGCTTGCGGGGCTTGCCATTGCGCTTGCCGAAGAACGCCTCTTCGCGCTCTGGTTCGTGATCGGGGCGGGCGGTGTCTTCATCCTGCTCTGGGCCGCCGCGCGCGGCATCATGGCGCTTGCGGCGCGCGCGCCGCGCATGCGCTCGCCCGAGCTTCGCCTTGCGCTTGCCAATATCCACCGGCCCGGCGCGCCGACGCCCGCCGTCGTGCTCTCGCTCGGTCTCGGCCTCACGCTTCTCGTCACCGTGTCGCTCATCAACGGCAATCTCACCGGCGAGATCACGCGCGACCTGCCGGGCCGCGCACCGGCCTTCTTCTTCGTCGATGTGCAGCCGAACCAGATCGATGCGCTGGAGGCCCTCGTCACCGCGCGGGAGGACGTCACGGGCTTCAACCGTGTACCCATGCTGCGCGGCAAGATTTCCGCCGTGAACGATGTGCCCGCCGAGCAGCTCGATGTTGCGCAGGAAGCGCAATGGGCGCTTCGCGGCGACCGCGGCATCACCTATTCGGCAACGCCGCCCGAAGGCTCGTCGATCGTGCGCGGCCAGTGGTGGCCGGAGGATTATGACGGGCCGCCGCTCGTCTCCTTCTCCGAGGAACTTGCGCAGGGTTTCGGTGTCGGGCTTGGCGACCGGATCACGATCAATGTGCTCGGCCGCGACATCACCGCCGAGATCGCCAATACGCGCGAGATCGACTGGAGCAATCTCGGCATCAATTTCGTGCTGGTCTTTTCGCCGGGCATGCTGTCGGCCGCGCCGCATACGGTGCTCGCAACGGTCGAGATGAATGGCGGGCCGGAGGCCGAGGAGGCGCTGGAACGCGAGGTGACTTCGCAGTTCCCCAACATCACCTCGGTGCGGGTGCGCGAGGCGCTGGAAGCGGTCAATTCGCTGCTCGGCAATTTCGCCATGGCGGTGCGGGCGACGGGCGCGGTCACGCTCGCCGCCGGCATTCTCGTGCTTGCGGGCGCCATGGCGGCGGGGTTCCATTCTCGCGTCCGCGACGCCGTGGTGCTCAAGGTGCTCGGCGCCACGCGGGCGCGGATCCTCGGCATCTATGTCAGGGAATATGCGGCGCTCGGGCTCGCTACGGCGCTGGTCGCGGCCTTTGCGGGCACGGTCGCCTCCTTCGTGGTCGTGACCATGCTGATGGACCTGCCCTGGAGCTTCCTGCCCGGCACGCTGGCCGTCACCGTGCTCGCGGCGGCACTCGTCACCGTGGGTCTCGGCCTCATGGGCACCTGGCGGGCGCTCTCGATCCCGGCCGCACCTGTGCTCCGGGTCGATTGAAATCACGGAAATGTCAGACTTTTCCTAATGTTAAGCCTCTGTAACAGCGCCGGTTTTGCTTGAATTCGCGGACGTGTCGGCCAATATAGCTGCAAGCACACGCAGGAGGGTGCAGATTTATGGCGAATTACGATCAGGAACGGCTCCACCAGTCCCGCCTCGGCGCAAGCGCCGACATGTCGATCGATGCGGGTCTGCGGAGCTATATGCTCAGTGTCTACAACTACATGGCGGGTGCCCTCGCTCTCACCGGGCTGGTCGCCTATTTCGCATATAACGCGGCCGTTCAGGAAACGGCGGCGGGCCCGCTTCTCACCAATTTCGGCGAAACGCTCTATACGAGCCCGCTGCGCTGGGTCGTCATGCTGGCGCCGCTCGCCTTCATTCTGGTGCTGAGTTTCGGCGTTCAGCGCCTCAGCCTTGCCGCCACCCAGATGCTGTTCTGGACCTTCGCGGCGGTGATGGGCCTTTCGCTCTCCTCGATCTTCCTCGTCTTCACGGGCGAGAGCATCACCACGACCTTCTTCGTCACCGCGGCCGCCTTCGGCTCGCTCAGCCTCTACGGCTACACGACGAAGCGGGACCTTTCCGGCATGGGCTCCTTCCTCTTTATGGGCCTGATCGGCATCATCATCGCGATGGTGGTGAACCTCTTCCTCGGTAGCTCGGCGCTGCAGTTCGCGATTTCGGTGCTTGGCGTGCTGATCTTCGCGGGTCTCACCGCCTATGACACGCAGCGCATCAAGGGCATGTATTACGCAGGCGACAGCGTGGCCGCCGCCGGCAAGAAGGCCGTGATGGGCGCTCTCTCGCTCTATCTCGACTTCATCAACATGTTCATGTTCCTGCTGCAGTTCCTCGGCCAGCAGCGCAACTAAGCGGAACAGGCGACAAACAAAAGCCCCGGCAGCGATGCCGGGGCTTTTTTGTTTTCGAGGGCGGCGTCAGGCGTCGATCAGGCGGAGCGAGCGTTTCTCGAAAATCTTCAGCACCTGTTTCAGTTCATGGCCGCGCTTGAGGATGAGCCCGGTCGGCGCCACGACGCTATAGGCGCCCTGGCGGCGGGCGAGCTTCGGCCGCTTCTCGATCCGGTAGAGCGGCATTTCGCTGGCGCGGCGGAAGACGGCGAAGACGGCCACATCCTTGTGGGCCCCCATCGCGTAGTCGCGCCATTCGCCCTCGGCGACCTTGCGGCCATAGACGGAGAGGATGGCGTCGAGCTCGGCGCGGTCGAAAAAAACGTCCGGCTCGCGTTGCCGCCTTGCGACCGCTTCGCCTTGCGGCACCAGCATCAGCGGTGCGGCGCTTGCGTCACGCGATCCCGAATCGGCGCCATCGGTCATGCCGTGCTGCTTTCCTTCCATTCACGCCCATTCACAAGCTGGGGGCGGCCTTACGAAAAAGCATGGCATACGGACCTTCCCGCGTCATCCCATTGTTATAAAAAGCCGCAGATTTCCGCGGCTTTCGAATAAATCGAACGGATTAAGCGAAACCACAATATTGCCTTTTTTCAGCCCTTCGAGAGCCACACTGGACGATCATATTTTCATCGTTGCCTCACTGGCCCGGTTCTCTGCGACGTTCCGGTTTCATCAGCCCCCCAGCCCCACCGGGATAGATTGGGGGAGCCGGGCCAACCCCAATCCCCTCGGGGTGAGCGCAACACGAAAGATCAGCCCCGTGCTGTGGCCGTCCGGGAACCCCCCCCCTCCCGGACGGCCTTTTCTTTTGCCCGGTCTCCGGGCTCCTCCTCCGGCCTCTGATGAAAATGAAACATCTTTCACTTGAAGGACTTGGCGGGCTGGCCTACACAAAATTTCCGCTTCGGGGAGCGGCGGAATTTGTGGAATGGCAAGCAGGGCCGGCAGAGCCCCGACGCCCTTCCGGGGAGAGAGATCATAAGCGTTTCCGGGACACACATGACGAATGAGGACCGTCCGGCGCCTGCCGCCGGTGAACCGATGATCGTCATCGAAAATCTCACCAAGCGTTTCGGCCCCTTCACGGCGGTCGACAATATCGGCTTCAGCGTCGCGCGCGGCGAGGTGCTCGGCTTTCTCGGGCCCAATGGCGCCGGCAAGTCCACCACCATGAAGATGGTGACAGGCTTCCTCGCACCGACCTCCGGCACGGCGCGGATATGCGGTCACGATATCATCGCCTCCGCGCTCGCCGCCCAGCGCGTGATCGGCTATCTGCCGGAAGGCGCGCCCGCCTATGGCGACATGACGCCGCGCGGCTTCCTCCAGTTCATCGCGCGGGTGCGGCGCCTGTCCGGCAGCGCGGCCAATGAGGCGATCGACCGCGCCGTGGAGGCGACGGAACTCGGCGGCGTTCTCGAACAGCCGATCGACACACTCTCCAAGGGCTTCCGCCGCCGCGTCGGCCTTGCCCAGGCGATCCTGCACAACCCGCCCGTCCTCATCATGGACGAGCCGACGGACGGGCTCGATCCCAACCAGAAATTCGAAGTGCGCAAGCTGATCGGCCGGATGGCCAAGGACAAGGCCATCGTCATCTCGACGCATATTCTCGAAGAGGTCGA
>PNMC01000126.1 GCA_013823365.1 Parvibaculum sp.
CCCTGCGCTTCCGCCAGTTCGAAGAGGGCCGTCGCATAACGGCCGGCCACGCCAGAGACGGGATGATCAGATGACACGTGCGGCGCTCGCCTGTGCTTTTTCGTGGAAATCGGCGCGGCGGCCAGAGGCCTCGCGCCAACCATTTGAATTCATTAGCTAATTTCAGCCACCGAAAGGGCGAAAACCGAGCCCCCTGTAGGCCGGGCGTTAGGTAACACATGGTCCGCGCATGCGCAACATGCTGGCCCGGAAAATGGGCGCGCCTGCGGCATTTTGGGCGCCGCGGCCTTGCGCAATCCGCCCCTTCCCCGACGTCATGCGCAACGCTCGCTCACATGAAGCTGTAGGGGTCCACATCCACCGAGACCCGGACCTGATTGGGAACCTTGAGCCCGTCGAGCCAGGCATGGAGAAAGGCCTGGATATTGACGTTCCGTCCCGCCTTCACGAGGAAGCGAAGCCGCGTGCGGCCCCGCAGCAGCGCCATCGGCGCGGGCGCGGGCCCCAGCACCGTCACATCCTCGGCCCGGGGCGCCATCCGCGCCATCTCGCGGGCGACGCGCTGCGCAAGCCCCGCATCGGGCGCCGATACCACGATTCCGGCAAGCCGCCCGTAAGGCGGCAGGCCGACCCGCTCGCGCGCCCGCGCCTCGCGCTCGAGGAATTCGTCGCGCCGCCCGGAAACCAGCGCACGCATCACGCCATGCTCCGGCATGAAGGACTGGAGGAAGACGCGGCCCGGCCGCTCCGCCCGGCCTGCCCGCCCCGCCACCTGCTGCAGAAGCTGGTAGGTCCGCTCGCCCGCGCGGAGATCGCCATTCTCAAGCCCGAGATCGGCATCGACCACACCCACCAGCGTCAGCCAGGGAAAGTGATGACCCTTGGCGACGATCTGCGTGCCGATGACGATATCGGCCTCGCGCGCCTCGATAGCCGCGAAGACTTCTTCATGCGCAGCCGGCCCGCGCAGATTGTCCGACGAGACGATGACGGTGCGCGCCTCCGGAAAGATCTCCGCGACTTCTTCCGCGATGCGCTCGACGCCGGGTCCGCAGGCGACGAGCGAGTCTTCCGCGCCGCAGGAGGGACAAGCTTTCGGCACCGGCGCCGAATAGCCGCAATGATGACAGGCAAGCTCGCGGCGGAAACGATGCTCGACGAGCCAGGCCGAACATTGCGGGCACTCGATGCGATGCCCGCATGTGCGGCAGAGCGTGAGCGGCGCATAGCCGCGCCGGTTGAGGAAGAGCATCGCCTGCTCGCCCGCCTCCAGCGCCTTCACCATTTCCTTCACCAGCACAGGCGAAAGCCAGCGCCCGCGCTCCGGCGGATCGCTGCGCATGTCGATCGCCGTCACCTGCGGCAGCACCGCTTCGCCGTGACGCGAGGAAAGACGAACGGCATCGTATTTGCCGAGCTCCGCATTGACCGCCGTTTCGAGCGACGGCGTTGCCGAACTCAGCACGATGGGAAATTGCCCGAGCGAAGCGCGCACCACGCTCATGTCGCGCGCATGATAGGTGACGCCGTCCTCCTGCTTGAAGGCGGCATCGTGCTCTTCATCGACCACGATGAGGCCGAGATCGCAGAAGGGAAGAAAAAGCGCCGAGCGCGCGCCGACAACGACGGAGGCGCGGCCTTCCGCCACGCCGCGCCAGACACGGCGGCGCTCGCGGCCCGGCAGGTCCGAATGCCATTCCGCCGGGCGGCAGCCGAAGCGGCGCTCGAAGCGATCGAGGAACTGGCTCGTGAGCGCGATCTCCGGCAGCAGGATCAGAACCTGCTTCTTCCGCCTGAGCGCCGCCGCCACCGCCTCGAAATAGACTTCCGTCTTGCCCGACCCCGTCACACCGTCGAGAAGCGTGACCGAGAATCTTTCCGCCTCGACCGCACCGGCAAGACGTGCCGCCGCCGCGGCCTGTTCCTCGGAAAGCGAAACTCCTTTTTTGTCGACAAGGGGATCGGGGAACGGCAGTTCGGTCGGAATATCGACGGGCAGCAGCGTCCCCGCATCGACCAGCCCGCGCACCACACTGTCAGAGACGCCCGCTTCCTCCGCGAGCTCGCGGACCGTGCGCGCGAAACCGTCTTCCGCCACCTCGACGACGCGGGCGCGTGCCGGCGTCATGCGCTGGGGCCGCGCATCGCTCAATATATAAGCTGTGCGCATCCGCGCCGGTTCGAGCGCGCCGGGTGCGCGAATCGCCAGCCGGAGGACCGAGCCTGCAGGCGAAACCGTGTAGCCCGCCACCCAGTCGATGAACCGGCGAAGCACCTCCGGCATGGGCGGCACATCGAGCACTTCCGCAACCGGCTTGAGCCTGTTGTGCCCGACCTCGCCCGAGCCCGCCCCCCAGACCACGCCGAGCAATTCCTGCGTGCCGAGCGGCACGATCACATAGGCCCCGGCATGAAGCTCCATGCCCGGCGGCACCTTGTAGTCATAGGGCTTCGGCAGGGCGAGCGGGATCAGCACGCTCACCGTGCCGGTTAACGCTTCCGGCGCCGCAACCCGGTCTGTGGATATTTCGGAGGTCATATGTTCCGCAGGGACATGATGCGCCGGGCCCTCGCGCCCGCAATGTTCTAATCCGAAGCGACACTGTAACGCCTCATAAAGCAAGTACCACGATGCGCCTTGCAGAAAGCGCCCCGCCCCGCCAAAAGAAGCGAGCCTTTGGCGCGTCTCTCGACTAGACTGCAGCCTCAGGGGGCGCCTGCGCCGGAACGAAATAAGCGGGAAGACCAACTCCGTATGAAATTCTTTGTCGATACTGCCGATGTCGCCGAAATCCGCGAACTGGCCGCAACGGGCCTTCTGGATGGCGTGACGACAAACCCTTCTCTCATCGCCAAATCGGGCCGCGACTTCCTCGACGTCGTGAAGGAAATCTGCTCGGTTGTCGAAGGTCCGGTCAGCGCCGAGGTGACCGCGCTCGATTCGGAAACCATGATCGCGGAGGGCCGCAAGCTCGCTTCCCTCGCGAAGAACATCGCCGTGAAAGTGCCGCTCACCTGGGACGGGCTGAAAACCTGCAAGGTGCTGACGGGCGAAGGCACGATGGTGAACGTCACGCTCTGCTTCTCCGCGAACCAGGCGCTGCTTGCCGCCAAGGCCGGCGCGACTTTCGTCTCGCCCTTTATCGGCCGCCTCGACGACATCAATCTCGACGGCATGGAACTCATTCGCGAGATCCGTGAAATCTACGATAACTATCCCGCTCTGCAGACCGAGATTCTGGCGGCGTCGATTCGCACCGCGAACCATGTGAAGGAGTCGGCCCTTGCCGGCGCCGATGTCGCCACAGTGCCGCCAGCCGTACTCAAGGGATTAGCCACCCATCCCCTGACCGACAAGGGACTCGAAATGTTCCTTTCGGACTGGAAAAAGACGGGCCAGAAAATACTTTAGAAACGTATTGAGGGGATGCTGAGGGCATGAGCCAGCAGAACGACAGCACCGGCGCACAGCGCATCGCGGATACGGTTTCGGCGATCAGCGCCGACGAAGTGAAGGCCTATCTGCGCCAGCACCCGGAGCTGCTCGCCAACGATGCTGAGCTCCTCTCCTCGCTCGTGCCGCCCTCGCAATCGACCGGCCGCAACGTGCTCGACATGCAGCACTTCATGATCGGACGCCTGCAGAACCAGGTACGCATGCTGCGCGACATCCAGTCCGACCTCATCGAGGCGACATCGCTGAACAGCATCGCGCGCGAGCAGGTGCATGCCGCCGCGCTGAAGCTGCTCGACGCGAAGAGCTTCGAACATCTGATCGAGTATGTCACCGCGCCGGACGGCCTTGCCCGCATGCTCGGCATTCGCGCGGCGACCATCTGCATCGAAACGGCAAACGGCGTCTCCGGCATCGGCATTCGCGGTGTGCGCGTGCTGGAACAGGGCGGCGTGGACCGTATTCTGGGCCTTGGCGAGCGCTGCCGCCTCGCCTCCCATGTGCGCGGCAGCCGCGGCCTTTACGGCAACCTTGCCGAGGATGTGCATTCCGAGGCGCTGGTACGTCTCGATGTGTCGCGCGGTTCGCCGCCGGGCCTGCTCGCGCTTGGCGGTTTCGAGGCGGAGCAGTTCCATCCCGATCAGGCGGTGGATCTCCTCGAATTCCTCGCCAATGTCGTCGAGCGCTGCGTGCGCCAATGGCTCGACCTGCCGCCCGCCCGCTGAGCGGCGCGCCCGCGCCGGACGATGCCGCGCGAGCGGTACCCGCGGCTGCGGATACACAGGGTGAAATCCGGAACTGGTATGCCCATCTTCTGGGTGAAAAGCGGATGAGCGAGGCGACGCTCATCAACTATCATCGCGATATCACGCGTTTCTTCGAGTTTCTTGCAGACCATCTGGGCGGCGCGGCGACGCTTGCCGATCTCGAACGGCTGGAACTGCGCGACTTCCGCGCTTTCGTCAGCCACCGCCGCAATGACGGGCTGCAGAGCCGTTCCATCGCCCGCACCCTTTCGAGCATACGCTCCTTCTTCCGCTATCTCGACCGCGCGAAAATACTGTCCAACGCCTCGGCGCTCGCGCTCCGCTCGCCGAAACTGCCCCATGCCCTGCCGAAGCCCCTCACCGTGAAAGGGGCGGATGCCATGCTCGCCGAGGCGGAACTCGCGCAAGGCGAACCATGGAAGGCCGCGCGCGACATCGCCGTGCTGACGCTGCTTTACGGCTGCGGGCTCCGCGTTTCCGAGGCTCTCTCTCTCGACCGGGGCGATGCACCGCTGAAGGATGCACTGCGCATCACCGGCAAGGGCAACAAGGAGCGCATCGTGCCCGTGCTGCCTGCCGCGCGAGAGGCGGTGGAGAATTACCTGAGGCTCTGCCCCTTCGGCCTCGCGAAGGACGATCCTCTGTTCGTCGGCGGTCACGGCAAGCGGCTCAACCAGCGTCAGGTACGAGCGGTCATGATCAATCTCCGCCGCCGCCTCGGCCTGCCGGAATCGGCAACGCCTCACGCACTGCGCCACAGTTTCGCGACGCATCTCCTCGCCGGCGGCGGCGACCTCCGCTCCATCCAGGAACTGCTCGGCCATTCGAGCCTCTCGACCACGCAGATGTATACGGAAGTCGATGCAGCCCGCCTGCTCGAGGTCTATGACAAGGCGCAGCGGAGAAAATGAACAAGACAGGCACAGTCGTCGCGGTGAGCGTCAGCCCTGAGCATACAATGCTGAAGGAGAACGCGCCCCGCATCACATTGCTCCAAGGACTCGGCGTCGAGGGCGACGCACATATGGGCACGACCGTGAAGCACCGCTCACGCGTCGCGCGCGATCCCTCGCAACCCAATCTGCGCCAGGTTCACCTGATCCATGCCGAACTGCTGGATGAACTCGAAGAAAAAGGCTTCACCGTGGCGCCGGGCCGCATGGGCGAGAACATCACCACGCGCGGCATCGCCCTTCTCGACCTGCCCACGGGCACGAGACTGCATATCGGCGACAACGCGATCGTCGAAGTGACGGGACTGCGCAATCCCTGCGCCCAGCTCGACGGCATAAAGGCCGGGCTGATGCAGGCGGTGCTCGGCCGCGATGCAGAGGGAAACCTCATTCGCAAGGCGGGCGTCATGGGCATTGTGCTGCAAGGCGGCGAGGTGAAACCGGAAGACGGCATCCGCGCCGTCCTGCCGCCGGAACCTCATGTCGCCCTGAAGCCGGTCTGATACCGGCCGATCACATGTGGATGGGAACGCCCGTGACCGACAGCGCGGCTTCCTTCACCGCTTCCGACATGGTCGGATGCGCGATGCACATGCGCGCGATGTCTTCCGAGCTTGAGGAGAATTCCATCGCGACGACGGCCTGCGCGATCATTTCGCCCGCGCCGACACCGATGATGTGAACGCCGAGAATGCGGTCGGTCTTCTTGTCGGCGAGGATCTTCACGAAGCCGTCGGTCGTCTTGTTCGCCTTGGCCCGGCCATTCGCCGTGAAGGGGAACTTGCCGGCATTGTAGTCGATGCCCGCTTCCTTCAGCTGCTCCTCCGTCTTGCCGACAGAGGCAACTTCCGGCGCCGTATAGACCACGCCGGGGATCACATCGTAATTCACCGCGCCATAATGGCCGGCGAGGCGCTCGGCCAGCGCCACCCCCTCTTCCATCGCCTTGTGCGCGAGCATCGGCCCCGCGATCACATCGCCGATCGCATAAATGCCGTCGACATTGGTCTTGAACGACGCATCGACCTCGACGCGGCCGCGCGCATCGGTCTTCACACCGACCTTGTCGAGACCAAGCCCGCCCGTATAGGCGACGCGGCCGATCGAGACGAGAACCACATCGGCATCGAGCACTTCCGCATCGCCCCCCTTTGCCGGTTCGACACTGACCTTGAGGCCCGACTTCTGCTTCTCGACCTTCGTCACCTTCGCGCCGAGCTTGAAGGAGAAACCCTGCTTCTTGAGGATGCGGGTGAAATTCTTGACGACCTCGCCATCCATGCCCGGCAGTATATTGTCGAGATATTCGACCACCGTCACATCCGCGCCGAGGCGGCCCCAGACGGAACCGAGCTCGAGCCCGATCACGCCGCCGCCGATGACGAGAAGCTTGCCCGGTACCTTGTCGAGTGCGAGCGCACCGGTGGAGGAGACGATAGTCTTCTCGTCGATCTCGACGCCCGGCAGCGTCGCCACATCGGAACCGGTCGCGATGACGATATTCTTCGCCTCGAGCGTACGCTCGCCGGCCTTCACCTTGCCGGGCGCGGCAATGCTGCCCTCGCCCTTCACCCATTCGATCTTGTTCTTCTTGAAGAGGAACTCGATGCCCTTGGTATTGCCGTCGATCGCCTCATCCTTGAAGGCGAGCATCTTCCCGAGATTGAGCTTCGGCTTCGGCACCTCGATGCCCATGTCCTCGAAGCTCTCGTCCGCCTCGTGGAAAAGTTCCGACGCATGCAGCAGCGCCTTCGAGGGAATGCAGCCGACGTTGAGGCAGGTGCCGCCGAGCCGGTCGCGTTTTTCGACCACCGCAACCTTGAGCCCGAGCTGCGCCGCCTTGATCGCGCATTCATAGCCGCCGGGGCCCGCGCCGATCACCACAAGGTCGAAAGCATCCGCCATTGAATTACCTCAGAGATCGAGCAGCAGGCGCTGCGGGTCTTCCAGCACTTCCTTCACGCGCACAAGGAAGGTCACGGCTTCCTTGCCGTCGACGATCCGGTGATCGTAGGACAGCGCCAGATACATCATCGGGCGGATCTCGATCTTGCCGCCGATGACCATGGGCCGTTCCTGAATCTTGTGCATGCCGAGAATGCCGGACTGCGGCGCATTCAGGATCGGCGTCGACATGAGCGAGCCATAGACGCCGCCATTCGAAATCGTGAAGGTGCCGCCCTGCAGCTCTTCTAGCTTCAGGGCGCCATCGCGCGCTCGGCGGCCGAAATCGTTGATCGTCTTTTCGATACCGGCAAGCGAAAGCTCCTGCGCATCGCGCAGGACCGGC
>PNMC01000127.1 GCA_013823365.1 Parvibaculum sp.
AAGCTCGCCGCCACCCGCTTTCTCTAGCATGGAAATCGCCTTCTCGCGGTGTTCTCCCTGCAACGTCGCGAGGAAATCGAGCCCGCGCTGCAGCATCCAGAGCTCGAAGGGGAAGATTGCGCGTGTACCCGTCGAGCCTTCCAGCGAGAACTCGTGTTGGCCGAGCGCGCGGGGCAGCGGTTCCTTGCCTGCGATGAGCTGCGGGTTCGCCTCCACATGCGCATTCAGGGCAGCTGCCGTTTTTTTGAGCACCGGCAGAAACTCCCGCATCATCCGTGCAAGGATGGGAATGACCGTCTCCGGCACCTCGTCATGCGCGAGGAAGGCGCCGCCTTTCGGCGCAGGCGGCTTCGTCATCCGCTGCACCCATTTCACGACATTCGGCGCGAGCCTTTTCATGATTTCGCCGGATGCCGGATCGCGAAACTGATGTGCATAGAGCGGACCGTAAAGGCCGAAATCGCCGATCGAGGGCCGCGTGCCGAAGAGAAACTCATGCTTCGCGAAATGCGTGTCCAGCTCGGCGAGCAATCCCTCATAGGACTTTTCGATGGCCGCCCCGGTCGCCTCCGACACGCCGAGAAAGGGCAGGGCCCCTGCAAAAGGCTTCGCCGTCTCCTCGCCCGTGGCGCGCTGGCCCGCCTCGTCGAGATCGGGCCGCGACAGCCGCCCGAATTCCGAGATCGCGAAGTCGCGGTTCTTCGTCCAGCGGTAATGCATGGCCGGCAGCTTCAGCCATTCATCCGCATAGGCCTCGATGAGCAGCGCCGCAAGCCGCTGTCGCGCGCCTTCGGGATAAACGGGTCCTTCGGGAAACCGCGCCTCGAAATTGTCGATGATCTCGGATGAATCCTGCCAGGTCTCGTCCTCCGGGGTCACCACGACGGGGATCACCGGCCAGCCGACGCGGGCGAGGATCACATTGCGGTAGATATCGCGCGTCGGCGTGATCTCGGAAAAGGGGATGCGCTTGTAGCGCATATAGGCGCGCACCTTGCCCGAGAAGTAGCTCACTTCCGCGCCGTAGAAGTCATATCCCCTGGTCATCTCGTTCTGCCCTCATGTCCTGCCGGTCTCTGCCGGTCGGAACCTTTTAATTATCGGCATTAACAGTGTCAATTTATCGAGGGGCCGCCGCGCGGTCGAGCGCTTCCCGCGCCTGCGCGCCGCTCAGCACATCGAGGTGGAGGGCCTGCCGGCACTGGTCGAGGCAGGTGATGATCCGCGAAGGCCTTTCGCCGTTGCGATAGAAGAAGATGTTGTAGCGTGCACCACCCGCATTCGAGAGCGCATCGAGCTGCCATATCTCGCTGTAGTCGGGCACTTCTTCGCTGCCCTTTGTCGCGAGTTGCAGAAGATGCAGCGCCCTCTCGCGCCTTTCCTCTTTCGTTTCGCCCCCCGTCAGGGCGAGAAAACGAATGTCGTAGCGCGGGTCGAAGCCGGGCCCATGCGAAGGCGGTGTGCCGCCTGGCGGCAATGCGAATATGGAAACGGGGTCGGCCGACCCATGCGCGACCCAGGCCTCGCCCATGACCGGCACCAGCGCTTGTCCATCCTGTGTGCAGACGAGCACGAGCCATCTGTCGAAGGGCGGCGGTACGCGCACCGCCTTTCCCACCGGTGCGCGGCTGCAGAGAAAATCCTCCGGGTCCTCGCTCGCGCTGAGCGTGGCAGGCGCCGCCGGGCCGGTCTCCGGCGCAGCGGGCGGCGCGGCTTCGCCTGCGCCCGTCGCAGGTGCCGGGGCCGCAGGAGGGGGCGGCGTCAGGTAGCCATCATCCGCACCCATATCTTCGGGGAGGCCGGTATCGCCGGGCAGCGGATCGCCCGGATCCCAGACCTGCGCATGCGCCGCGGGGAAATTAGTCAGGGGAAGGAGGAATAGGATCGCGGCAAGGCTCGCGATACGTGTCATCCGGTTGTGCATTGATTGAACGCCCTGTTTCTGCCGCCTTTAACCATACCGGCCTTTGCGGAACGCCGGAAGCGTGCGCGGGCCCACAGTGCTCGACAAATCTGAACATAACCCTCGTTGAGAGACGCGCCTCCGGGGCACAAGCTGCCCCCCATAAGGATCACATTCCTCAAGGGCAAGGCCCGCAGGCGGAGTGCAGGACATGAGCAAGACATTCGTTCAAGGTCATGCCGTTCTCGATCGGCGCTTTTATCCGGAACCTTCGGGCAGCGCGCCCGCAGGCGCCTTTGGCCGCCGCAGCTTCGGCCGCGCCTCGCCGCCGCCGGCAAGCGAGTTCGAGGTCGAGCGCATTCTTTCGCGTTGCCGCGCCCGCCGGGCGGAGCATCTGCCGGCAGGCAGCGAAGCGGCGCCGTCCACCGACACGCGGGTCTATGCGGCGGCAGCGGCGAGCCTTCTCGCTTTCTGTGTCCTCTCGGTTTTGCCGGTCTTCTGACCGCATTCGAACGATCGGCGGCGGATTTCCAAACCCCCCCAGAAATTCGCTCCCGGCCTGGCCCGTGTTCTTCGGAACACGGGCCATTCTTCTTGAGCTAGGTCTTCCGCATCACGCAGACGAGGCTCGGCACGGGCTGCCTCTTTTCCATGCGCAGCGCTTCCGTGCCGATCGAGTGGATGTCGAAGCCATGCCGCCCCGCAAGGGAAGCGAGATAGGCCTCGGTATGGCGGAAGCGGCGCGACGGACCCATTTCGAAACCGTGCTTCTGGGCGTCGCCCGACAGCCCGTCCGATTTCTCCGTCGAGAAGATGAACCAGCCTTTGGGCTGGAGCGCCGCCTCAAGCGCGCCGAACAGGGGCTCGAGATCGCCGAGATAGATGACGGTATCGCAGGCAATGGCAAGTCCGAAGCATTGCGGCGCGGCCTCTATAAAGGGCAGCAGGTCGCCCGCGGCTACCCTTGTGTAGAAGCCCGAGGCTTCCGCGGCTGCGCACATGCGGGGGCTGAGATCGACGCCCGCAAGGCTGCGGCAATGCGGGGCGAAGGCCTTCCCGGATAGTCCCGTGCCGCAGCCAAGATCCACCGCGTCATAGGGGCCTCCGGAGGAAAATCCTTCCGCCGCTTCCGCCGCCGCGAGCAGAAGTTCCGGCCCGCGATAGTGAAGCGCCTCCACCATGTGCCCGTCATAGCGCGGCGCATAGCCATCGAAAAGCGCTCGCACATAGGCTGCGCTGGCCCGCGCGGGCGCAGCTTGGGCGTCCAGCTCGGCCAGCCGAAGGGCAGCGCCGCGCCGGTCTGCCGGGTCTTCCGTCTGCGCCGTACGGAAATGTCGCGCCGCGCGGCCGCGCTCGTCAAGTTGCGTCCAGATTTCGCCGAGCCGGAAATGCGCCTCCGCCCTCTGGTCTGTCTCGCGCGCGCTGTCGCCTGTCGCCACGCGCAGCACGCGTTCGAAGTCGGCAATGGCACGTGCCGCATCCTCCGCTGCAAATCTCGCCGCCCCGAGCGCAAGCAGCACATCCGCCGAGCGCCCGTCGAGGAAGCTCGCCTCGTTCAGCACGTCGAGCGCTTCCTGATGCCGTCCTGCAAGGCTCAGTGCCCGCGCGAGCACCAGCAGCATGCGGGCATTGGCCTCGCCGCACTGCACCGGTTCCTCGAGCATGGTTGCCGCGCGCGCCGGTTCGCCGAGATCGATCAGGCAATGCGCAAGCGAGGCGATGAGCCCGCCCGGCCATCCCTCTTCCCGCCGCGCCGAGGCTGTCGCCTCCGCATGGGCAATGGCGCCTTCCCGGTCTCCCTCGGCGATAAGCCGCTCCATCTTCGAAAGCGGATCGTCGCCTTCCGTGTCGCCCGGGCGGCTCTCATCTGTAAACGGAGGATTGGCGGTAAGCCCGGGGGGCAGCGCGTCGTCGGAGGACATGCGGGGATCACACGAAAAAGCCGGGCGGAGGGCCCGCCCGGCTCGATTTATCTCTTTCCCGCGTCCTCGCGCAAGTGCCCCGCGGGTACGGCCTGTTAGGCCTTCAGCGTGCACTTGCCATTATTGATGACGACGGCATCGCGGTCCTTCACCCGGGCCCGGAATGAAATGACGCCTTTATCCTTCCAGATGTCGACCGTCACCGTATCGCCGGGGAAGACGGGCGCCGAGAAGCGCACATCGAAGCCGGTGATCTGCGTCGGGTCGTAGCCGAGCGCGCCGGTAATGATCGCCCGGCAGCAGGTGCCATAGGTACAGAGCCCGTGCAGGATCGGCTTCGGGAAGCCCACGGCCTTCGCGAATTCGGGATCGGAGTGAAGCGGATTCCGGTCGCCCGACAGGCGGTAGAGCAGCGCCTGGTCCGGTCGCGTTTCCGCATCCACGCTCAGGTCCGGCTCCCGGTCCGGCAGCTTGTGCGGCTCCGGCGCGCCCTCGCGCGGGCCGCCAAAGCCGCCATCGCCACGCGCGAAAATGGTCGAGGTGAGCGTGCAGAGCTTGTCGCCGCCCTTTTCCTTGAGGTCCGTCTCGGTGACGATGATCGCGCCCTTGCCCTCGCCCTTGTCCCAGGCGCCGACGACGCGGCTGTCCGCCAGAAGCTTCGCCGCCACGGGTAGCGGGCGATGGAGCGTCAGCCGCTGCTCGCCATGCACCACCATCGCGTAATTGATGCCGCTGTCGCCGATGGCGCCTGCGCCCCAGGCGATCACTGTCGCAAGCGTCGGCACCGTCTTCAGATTCTTTTCGTAGACGAAAGGCAGTTCCTTCTCGTCCAGCGGATCGCGCCCGAAGCCGATGCCCAGCGCATAGAGCATGGTCTCGCGGTCGCCATAGCTGAATTCCTGGCCTTCCGCCTTCAGCGCCATCAGTTTGTCGTAGTTGATCGCCATCTCGGGCCTCCCTTGCTGATTACCGGCGTTTGCTGGCGCCTAGGAAAGCCGTTCGGCGCCCGCCGCGCAAGGGCAAGACCTATCGTTCGCCGAGAACCTTCCAGAGGCTCGTCGCCGTCATCAGATCTTCGTTCCCCCTGCTGAAGCGTCCGGATACGAAGATGATGGCGCGTGTCTTCCGCTCCACACGCATATGGCATTCGACGAGATCGCCCGTTTTCGCCGCGGCGAGAAAGCTCGCCTGCATGCTGAGTGTGACGCAGCCTTTCCCGGCGGCCCGGTTGGCCGCATGGCCGAGAAAGGCATCGGCGAAGGTCAGCATCATGCCCTCATGCACCTCCCCCTCGTCATTCACATGCCGGTCGTCCACGATGAAGCCGAAAATGCGCTCGCCCCCGCTCCCTTCCCGCACGAATAGCGGGCCGACATGCGCCTCGAACGGATCGTGAAGGTCGACCGTCTGCCAACCGGCAGGCGGCGCGACGTCGCGGGGCGAGGGCAGCGGTGCTTTCACGTGTTCTCCGCTTCCTTGATCGAATAGACGCCGGTTGCGGTCATCAGAATGCGCCCGCCCGCCCGCAGCTCGCCCGAGATGAAGAGCACGGTGCGTGTTGCGCGCGTCACCTCCGCTTGTCCCTCGACCGTCTCGCCCTTCTCCCCGGCGCTGACGAAATCGCAATTGAGCGACAGCGCGTTCACCCGCGCGCCCGGCTGCTTTTCCGCTGCCGCCTCCCGCGCCGCATCGCCGAGCATGATGGCGGCAAGCGTCATCATCATGCCCCCATGGAGCCTGTCATCCCCGTTGAGATGATGGGCGGCGATTTCGAAACGATACTTGCTGCCGTCCCGCAGCACCGGCCCGGCATAGGCGCCGAAGCCGCTCGTATCGACAGGTCTGGTACTCATGGGAAACGTCCGGGGGAGAGTGTGAACAAGGCGATGCCTTATCTAGACGCTGCCGCCGCCCGAGACAAGAAAAGGCCCGCCGTGGAGGCGGGCCAGTATCGCGATCTGTCGCGAGGAACCTTGAGGTGAAGAACCCGGCGCCACCCCTGGGGTGGGGGGACCTATGAGGGGCGGGATGACGCCGGGTCTTTCGAGGGTTACAGCGATGATGGGGGGTGCATCGCTGCAAATCTGTACTCCTTAAACGTCCGGGCTCGGATTTGGTTGCACGGCAATCCATTTTTCCGGCACGCCGAATTTTTCGAGCGAGGCCGCAACGGCATATACCCGGGCCTCGGTGTCGCGCTCGACCGCCATCTCGGGCGAGAGCGTCGCGGATTCGGAGGGAACCACACGAATGTCGCGAAGGCCCCGATAGGTGATCTCCTCGGCCACGGCCCTGAGCATGGTTTCTGCCTCGTCGGAAGGCGTCGTCAGCCCGGCCGGGAAATAGACCGGGAAGACCACCCGCTTGCTGTCGTTCACGCCATAGCCGGGCGAATAGGGCGCCTCGGGGTCCACCGCGGAAATATAGACTGTGCGCTCCGCAAGGCCGGGTGCCGGATCGTCGAACGCCGTGTCCATCGCGGCAGGGCGCGGCAGGGGAAGCGGGTCCGAGGCCGAGGCCGTCTGCGCGCTGAGCGCCGCGCCGATGGCCGTGGTCAGGCTGAGGGCCGTGACGATCGTGAGATTCTTTTTCATCTCGCTTCCCTTTCGCTTCGCCTGCGCGGCTGCCGCTTGGGCCCCGCTCTCATCTCATTCTTCGAATATGGATGCCGAATGTGACCCGATACGGGTGAGCGCCGGGCGGTTACGGGGAAATTTCGGGGCAAGATTGAGGCACTCCACAGGCCCGGATTCGCGCCGCCTTCTGTTCAAATCCGCACAGAAGCCCCGCTCCTCCGCTGCGGAAATGGACGGAGATTCCGCTTTCTCCGGGCAGGGGCTCCGTTTAAGGTGCGCCCAAAGTGCCGGGGGCCCGTTGGGTAAAGGTGGTGAACGCCGCACCGGACACGAACCAACCGGGCATTAAATAGCCAGTTTCAACCCGTCGGGAGACCGTCCATGTCCAGAGAAGCAGTCATCGTCTCGACCGCCCGTACCGGCCTTGCCAAGGCTGGCCGCGGCGGCTTCAACAACACCCACGGCGCGGCCATGGCCGGCCACGCGATCAAGCACGCCGTCGAGCGCGCCAAGATCGACCCGGCCCAGGTCGAAGACGTCATCATGGGCTGCGGCGCCCCGGAAGGCGCGACCGGCATGAATGTCGGCCGTCTCGCGGCCATCTGGGCGGGCTGCCCCGTCACCACGTCGGGCACCACGGTCAACCGCTTCTGCTCCTCGGGCCTGCAGACGATTGCCATGGCCGCCGGCCGCATCGTCAATGAAGGCGTGCCCGTCGCGATCGGCGCCGGCGTCGAATCCATCTCGCTCGTCCAGATGGGCGGTCAGAACTACAACCGTCTGACCGAAGAAAAGCTCATGCAGGAAAAGCCTGAGCTCTGGATGGCGATGATCGAAACCGCCGAAATCGTTGCCGAGCGTTACAACGTCTCCCGCGAATATCAGGACGAATATTCGCTCCGCAGCCAGCAGCGTATCGCCGCCGCGCAGCAGAACGGCATCTTCAAGGACGAAATCGTCCCGATGCAGACCAAGATGAAGGTCGTGAACAAGGAAACCGGCGAAGAGTCTCTGGTTGACTATGTGGTCGAGAAGGACGAGTGCAACCGCCCGG
>PNMC01000128.1 GCA_013823365.1 Parvibaculum sp.
CCACGGCGACACGCTCCGCATCGAAACCCGCGTCATGTCGAAGCGCCGCTCGAAGTCGCGGCCCAAGGCCGGCATCGTCACCTTCGAGCACAAGGCCTTCAACCAGCGGAACGAGGAAGTCGCCTCCTGCACGCGCCAGGCCTTCATGATCGCGAAAAGCGAGGAAGGCTGAGAGATGCGCTCCTTCCTTTTCATTCCCGCCGACAGCGAAAAGAAACTGTCGAAGGCCGCAAGCTGCGGCGCGGATGCGATCATCCTCGACCTTGAGGATTCGGTCGCCCTTTCTGCCAAGGAAGCCGCGCGCCTCTCTGCCGCTGCCTATCTGAAAACGGCGGATCGCGCGGGCCCGAAAATCATCGTCCGCATGAACGCCCTCGACACGCCTTTCTGGGAAAAGGATCTCGAAGCCGTCATCCCGGTGAAGCCCGATCTCATCGTCGTGCCGAAAACGCTTTCCGGCGATTGCGTGAAGACAGTCGGCACCCGCATCGACCGCATGGGCGGCGAGAAACATATCGGCATCGGCTGCGTCGCGACCGAGACCGCCGCCTCGCTCTTCACCCTCGGCACCTATGCCGGTTCTCATGAACGTCTCTCTTTCCTCACCTGGGGCGCAGAAGACCTCGCCGCCGCGCTCGGCGCGCGCGACAACAAGGATGAGCAGGGCCTCTATACCGGCCCCTACCAGCTCGCCCGCACGCTGACGCTGCTCGGCGCCGTTGCCGCAGGCGTGCAGCCCGTCGATGGCGTCTGGAAGGACTTCCGCGACGAGAAGGGGCTGGAAGCCGAAGCCCGCGCCGCCGCACGCGACGGCTTTACCGGCAAGATGGCTATTCACCCGGCCCAGGTCGCGATCATCAACGAGGTCTTCACACCGAGCGAGGCCGATCTCGCTCATGCCCGCGCGATCATCGCCGCCTTCGATGAGGCAGGCGATGTCGGCGTCGTCGCGCTCGATGGTGTGATGCTCGACATTCCGCATCTGAAACAGGCGCACGCCCTTCTCGCCCGCGCCGCAAAGTAGAACAGTGTTTATGAAACCTTCCGTCTTTCTCGCCCTGCCGCTCGGCAAGCCTTTCGAGCGCAAGCTCTCCGACCGCTTCACCGTCGTCACCGATCCTGCGGAGCGCGGCGCGGCCGAAGCCCTCATCACCGTCGGCTCGAATGTCACCGGCGCCGCCGAGATGAACGCCATGCCGAAGCTGAAGCTTATCTGCTGCTTCGGCTCGGGCCATGAAAGCATCGACGTGGCGGAAGCGGAACGGCGCGGTATCAAAGTGGCCAACACAGTCGGCGCCAATGCCGCCACCGTCGCCGACCTCGCCGTCGCGCTTCTCCTCGCCTCGATCCGCAAGGTCGTGGAAGCGGATCGTCTGACGCGCGCCGGAAAATGGCGCGGCGACAATCCCGCCTCGCTTCTCTTCCTGCGCGGCCTCACCGGCCGCAAGATCGGCATTGTCGGCCTCGGCGCCATCGGCCTGAAGATCGCCAGGCGCCTCGAAGGCTTCGAAACCGAAATCGGCTATACCGGCCGCAGCGAAAAGCCCGGTATCCCCTACCGCTATTTCCGCTCGGCGCTCGACCTTGCCAGCTGGGCCGACACGCTGATCCTCGCCCATCGCGCCGACGAGACGAACCGCCATCTCGTGAATGCCGAATTGCTGAAAGCGCTCGGCCCCGAAGGCCATGTCGTCAACATCTCGCGCGGCTCCGCCATCGACGAGGACGCGCTGATCGACGCCCTGAAAAGCGGCACCATCGCCGGCGCCGGCCTCGACGTCTTCGAGAACGAGCCCGCGCCCCGCGCCGATCTTGTCAGTCTTCCCAATATCGTCGTCATGCCCCATCTCGGCGGCGGCACATCCGAGGCAATCGTCGCCATGGGCGATGCCGTGATCGCCAATCTCGACGCCTTTTTCGGCGGCAAGCCCCTGCCGAACCCGGTGCTGCCGTCCTGAGAACAAAAGTGGACCTCGGTCCACTTTTGACTGGCGTCCTCTTTGCCGCAGGCATAACCTCTCCTCAAAAGCATTGGAGGAGGAACCGATATGCATGATCTCGTCATCCGCGGCGGTCTCGTCGTCGACGGCACCGGCGCCGAAGGCCGCGTGGCCGATATCGCCATCGACAATGGCCTCGTCACCGAAGTCGGGACCGTCGTCGCCGAAGGCAGGCGCGAGATCGACGCGACCGGCCTCGTCGTCACGCCGGGCTGGATCGACATCCACACCCATTATGACGGCCAGGTCACCTGGGATCCGCTCCTCTCGCCCTCCGGCTGGCATGGCGTCACCACCGTCGTCATGGGCAATTGCGGCGTCGGCTTTGCCCCGGCAAAGCCCGACAAGCACGACTGGCTGATCGAGCTCATGGAAGGCGTCGAGGATATTCCCGGCGCCGCGCTCGCCGAAGGCATCCAGTGGAACTGGGAAACCTTCCCCGAATATATGGACAGCCTCGACCGGCAGCAGCGCGTGCTCGACGTGGCGACGCAGGTGCCGCATGGCTCCGTCCGCGCCTATGTGATGGGCGAGCGCGGCGCGCGCAACGAAGCGGCGACCGATGAAGACATCGCCGCGATGGCGAAGATCGTCGAGGAAGGCATCGCCGCTGGCGCGCTCGGCTTCTCCACCTCGCGCACCATGCTGCACCTCTCGAAGGACGGCGAGCCCGTACCCGGCACCTTCGCCAACAAGGCGGAGCTCATGGGCATCGGCCGCGCGCTTGGCGCGGCAGGCCACGGCGTCTTCGAAATGGCGTCCGACATGACGCCGGCGGAAGAAGAATTCAACTGGATGAAGGAACTTTCCGCCGAAACCGGATTGCCCGTCACCTATGCGCTGCTGCAATCGCCCGTCGATGCCGACAAGTGGCGTCACATGCTCGCGCTCACCGACGAGGCGCGCAAACAGGGCGCGAACGTGACCGCGCAGATCGCCTGCCGCCCGACCGGCATGGTGCTTGGCTGGCAGAGCACGGTGCATCCCTTCATCACCTATCCCGCCTATCGCGAGATTGCCGGCCTGCCCTTCACCGAGCGCCTCGAAAAGCTGAAAGACCCGGCTGTGAAGGCCCGCATCCTCGCCGACAAGCCGCGCGAGATGGGCCCGCTCGGCGCCATTCTCACCCAGGGGTATGACCGCATGTTCCGCCTGGAACAGGGCGAGACGCTGGACTACGAACCGGCGGCGGAAGACAGCGTCGCCGCGCAGGCAAAGCGCGAAGGCCGCAATCCGGCCGAGATCGTCTATGACATGCTGATGGAGAAGAATGGCCGCGGCTACATCTATCTGCCGCTGCTCAACTATGCCCGCTTCAACTTCGACCATATCCACGAAATGATGCAGCACCCGGCGACGGTGCTGAGCCTGTCCGATGGCGGCGCGCATTGCGGCGTCATCTGCGATGCGAGCTTCCCGACCTACATGCTCACGCATTGGGTGCGCGACCGCGCGCGGGGCCCGCGCCTGCCGCTCGAACAGGTGGTCCGCATGCAGACGCATGACACCGCCCGCCTCTACGGCCTCAACGATCGCGGCGTGATCGCGCCCGGCATGAAGGCCGACATCAATGTGATCGACCTCGGCAAGCTCCGCATCCTGCCGCCCGAAATGGTCTTCGACTTGCCCGCCGATGGACGCCGCATGATCCAGCGCGCCGAAGGCTACCGCGCCACCATCGTCAGCGGCGCCGTCACCTTCGAGAATGGCGATGCAACGGGCGAAATGCCGGGCCGCCTCGTCCGCGGTCCGCAACGCCAACGCGCCGCGGCGCAGGCCGCCGAGTAGTGTTCAGACGAGCCGGATCGCGAGGCCGAGCGCGGCGAAGAGACCGAGCACGCTCACCATGCCCATCTTGAACCTCAGCACGGCGACAAGCGCGCCGATGCTGAGGGCAAGGGCCCAGGGATCGAGCGTCGAGATATCCGGCACCCAGAGCCGCAGCACCGAAACATGCCGTTCCGCCACCTCGCCGAACAGGACGTGCAGACCGAACCAGATCGCCAGATTGAGAATGACACCGACCACCGCTGCCGTGATGGCGGCGAATATGGCATTCAGGCTTTCAACTTTCCTGAGCCGCTCGACATAGGGCGCGCCGAGAAAGATCCAGAGAAAGCACGGCGCGAAAGTGACCCAGACCGTGACCGCCGCACCCGCAATACCGGCCATCACCGGTTCGAGCCCCGTCTCCGCCCGGAAGGCGCCGAGATAGCCGACGAACTGAAGAACCAGAATGAGCGGCCCCGGCGTCGTCTCGGCAAGGCCGAGCCCATCGAGCATCTCGCCCGCCGTGAGCCAGCCGTAATTCTGCACTGCCTCCTGCGCCACATAGGCGAGCACGGCATAGGCGCCGCCGAAGGTGACGACCGCCATCTGCGAGAAGAAGACCGCCTGCTGCGACAGAACATGGCCGCCGCCGAGGAAGAAGATCAGCGCCGCCACCGGACCGAGCCAGAGCGCCAGCCCGATAACAAGCGTCCGTGCTGAACGCAGCGCCATGCCGGTCCGCGTCGCCGGTTCGCTCACCACGCCGTTCAACGTATCGCCCTCATGCGGCGGCGCCGCGCCGATGAGCCCGCCCCGCGCGGCGAAAAATCCGAAAAGCGCCGCGCCGGCGATCACCAGCGGAAACGGAATGTCGAAGAAGAAGATGGCGACGAAGGCCGCGGCTGCGACTGCGTAAAGCGCGCCCTGCTTCATCGCGCGCTTCGCAATCCGGATCAGTGCCTCGATCACGATGGCGAAGACAGCCGTCTTGATGCCGAAGAAGATCGCTTCGACCACCCCGAGATCGGCATAGGCGGCGTAGAAAATGCTGAGCGCCAGCATCACCGCGACGCCCGGCAGGATGAACATGAGCCCCGCCGCGAGCCCGCCCTTCACGCCATGCAGCAGCCAGCCAGAATAGGTCGCGAGCTGCTGCGCCTCCGGCCCCGGCAGCAGCATGCAGAAATTCAGCGCATGGAGGAACTGCGCCTCCGAAAGCCACTTCTTCTCATCCACCAGGATCCGGTGCATGAGTGCAATCTGCCCGGCCGGCCCGCCGAAACTCAGAAACCCGATCTTCGTCCAGACGGCGAAGGCCTCGCGAAACGATACCTGGCCTGGAATGACGGCATCGCTCATACGGAAGGCCCCCGGTCTCGTGTTGGCGCGGGATCATGCTCCGCTCCACCGGAAGGGAAAATCCGTTCAAAGCTGATGAGGAAAACTTCCAAGGTAAACGCTCCTTCTCCCCGTTTGCGAGGTTCGGAAGCGGATTCTTGGACGGAGAACCGTCTTGGATCGGGCGACCCGCGCTGGCCCGACGAAGGAAATCTAACGATTCCCGTAGCTTCGTTCCATCGAAAATTGATGACGGATTGACGCCACGGGCCCGCCTGTGCAGGTTGAGCGCCTGCCGAACACCGGAAGAGATGAGATTTTGACCAGCGAAGCCGCCGCCCCCGAAATTCCCGAGCGCTACCGGGATATCCTTACCCTCATGAAGGAAGGCCGCAAAGGCGTGGCCGAAACCCGCTGCCGCGAGCTGCTGGCCGGCGCCCCCGAAGATGCAGATGGCATGGCGCTGCTCGCCTCCATCATCGTCGAGCGCGGCGCGATAGAGGAAGCGGAGCAGCTTCTTCGTCAGGCGTTGAAACTCGCGCCGAACCAGTCGACCACATGGGTCAATCTCGGCCGCCTCCTGCAGCAGGGAGGACGCTGGGGCGAGGCCGTCACGCATTACGAACATGCAGCGAACCTCTTTCCGAACCATCCCCAGATCGCCGCAACGCTCGGCCAGATCTATCAGCGGGCAAACCGTTTCGCAGACGCCGAAGCGCAATATCGCCGCGCCATCGAACATGCGCCGCGCGCGCCGTTCTATGTCCAGCTCGGCATGGTGCTGCTCCGTCAGGAGCGCGTGGACGAATCCATCTCGGCCTTCGAAAAGGCGATCTCGATCAATCCGAAGCTCGCCGCAGCCTATGGCAATCTCGGCAATGCCGAGCAGAAGCGCGGCAACATGGAGGCGGCGGCCGCTGCCTATGAGCGTGCCTGCGCGCTCAACCCGAAGGACACGCTCTCCTATGTGAGCTACGGCATGGCGCGCATGAAGCTCGGCCATGCGCGGGAGGCCGCTGAAATTTTCGAGCGCGCGCTCGCAACGCACGGGCCCGAACGCCGTGCTGCCGCCTGGCTGCCCTTCGCCCGCGCGCAGGAATTCGGTGAAATGCCTGCTGGCTACCGTGCCGAGCTTGGGCGTCTCCTTACCCGCGTGACGCTGGAAACGCCCGAAGGCTACGCGAGCATGAAGGACTTCAATGCCGCGCTCGCAGGGGCCCTCGACGAAGACCCGACCGTGACATGGGAACCCGCCGGCAAGGCAACGCGCAAGGGCGGCCAGACCGGCCTCCTGCTCGACAATCCGCGCGAGCCCTTCATCGCCTTCGAGAAAGTCCTGCGCCGCGCCATCGATGCGCATTTCGACAGCATCAAGGTGCAGCCGAAACATCCCTATCTCGGTCAGGTGCCGAAGACCTACCACCTCGACCTCTGGGGCACGCTGCTCGCCGAAGGCGGTCACCAGCATTCGCATATTCATGCCGGAGGCTGGATGAGCGGCGTCTATTACGTCGCGCTGCCGCCCACACTCGGCCAGGGCGATGCCGGACAGGACGGCTGGATCGAATTCGGCCACCCGCCTCCGGAATTCGAAGCCGCCTTCGAGCCGCACACCATCACGCTCGAGCCGCGCGAGGGAGATGCCATCTTCTTCCCCTCCTATCTCTTCCACCGCACCCTGCCCTTCTCGGGCGATGTCCGGCGCATCAGCCTCGCATTCGATGTGAAGCCCACAAGCTGGCGCTGACCCTCAGGCACCGCTGGACGAATTCGCCCCAAGGCTTAACATCTCCCGGAAAAAGGGAGGGACGAATGACGCCGCAGGAAGCAGCCGCGCATGTCGCGGCAGTGGAGGAACAGGGCTATACGATCGTTGAAAATGCGATCGAGCCCGACCTCATCGACAAGCTGAACGATACGCTGCTCCGTCTGGAGCGCGAGATGAACATCGTGCCGGCGAAGAACGGCTTCGAAGGCCATCACACGGTCCGCATCTACAATCTGCTCGCCCTCGATCCCGTTTTCCGCCGCATTCCGGTTCACGCTTCCGTGCTGCCCGTCATCGAAGGCGTTCTGGACGATGGCTGCCTCGTCTCCTCGCTCTCTTCCATTTCCATCGACCCCGGCGAAACGGCACAGCCGATCCATGCGGACGACCAGGTAATGCCCGCCGCGAAGCCGCATATTCCATTCGTCTGCAATTCCATGTGGGCGCTGACCGATTTCACCGAAGAGAACGGCGCGACCCGCATCATTCCGGGCACGCACAAGCTCGACCGCTCGCCCGACTACGGCACGCATTACGACAGCATCCCCGCCGAAATGAAAAAA
>PNMC01000129.1 GCA_013823365.1 Parvibaculum sp.
GACTTCGCTTTCGACGAGGATTTCTCCATCCTCGGCGCCCTGCAGCAGCCCGCGAAAGCGCTTGCGGCCGCCAATAGCTTCGGAGAGCTCGATCTTCGCGTCGAAGCCCTGCCAGCGCTCGAAATCCTTCAGCCGCGTCAGCGGCCGGTCGATGCCGGGCGAGGAAATCTCGAGATTATATTCGCCGGGGATCGGGTCCTCGACATCGAGCACGGCAGAGAGAATGCGCGAGAGCTCCTCGCAACCCTCGACCGACATGCTGCCATCGGCGCGCTCGGCCATGATCTGCAGCGTCTGGCCATCCTGCAGGCCGAAGCGGATGCGCACGATTTCGAAACCGGCGCCTTCCGCGGAGCCGCGCAGGAGGTCGAAGACCTTGCGGGGAACGCCATGCGGCGCGACGAGATGCGTGTCGAGCGCATCCGCCGCTTCTTCCCTTTTCCTGTCGAGACCCGTAGAGGCCAAGGCCACACTCCAGATGGACGTCGAACGGGGCTCCAGATAACAAAAAAAGCGGGCCCCCGTTTCCGGAGACAGCCCACTCTCTGGAGCGTCGCTGACTTGTTGGGCCTTATATAGACCCCTTTATCCCCAAGGGCAAGGGGCGGGACTCAGCCTCTTGTGAAGGCAAGATAGCAAGGGGTGCGGCCTTCGCGGATGGCCTTTGCCTCGTAGCGGGTGCCGGGCCAGCCTTCGTAAGGCGTGCGCCAGTCCTCGGCGCGTTCGGCGGTCCAGCGGAAGGTCTCGCCCTTTTCCCGGTTGAAGCGGCTCACATGGGCGAGCGTCCAGGCGATATAATCCGGGATATCGGAGGCAAATCGCAGCTCTCCGCCGGGCCGGAGGGCGCTGGCGAGAAAACCCAGCGTTTCCTGATTGATGAAGCGGCGCTTGTTGTGACGCTTCTTCGGCCAGGGATCGGGATAGAGAATGAAGACGCGGGCGAGGCTCGAAGGCGCCAGACGCTCCAGCAGGAAGCGCGCATCGTCGTTCAGGATGCGGATATTGGTAAGGCCCTGCTCGTCGATCTCGGAAACGAGCTTTGCGACGCCGTTGAGAAAGGGCTCGCAGCCCATGATGCCGACACGCGGATGGGTTTCGGCCTGATGGGCGAGATGTTCGCCGCCGCCAAAGCCGACTTCGAGCCAGACCTCGTCCACATCGCCGAAGAGCCGCTTCGGGTCGATCACCGCCTCCTCAAGCGAAATGGAGACCCTCGGAAAGAGGGTCTCCATCAAATTCGCCTGACGCGGCTTCAGGGTCTTGCCCTTGGTGCGCCCATAGACGTGACGGCGCGGGATATCGCTTTCGCCGTTCAAGGACGCCCTTTCTCAGCGGACCGCGGCTGCGATCTTGTCGGCGATGTCGGTCTTCTCCCAGGAGAAGCCGCCATCGGCGTCCGGCGTGCGGCCGAAATGGCCGTAAGCGGCGGAGCGCTCATAGATCGGCTTGTTGAGCTGAAGATGCTCGCGAATACCGCGGGGCGAGAGATCCATGCATTTCGCGACGGCGCGCTCGATCGCTTCTTCCTCGACCTTGCCGGTGTCATGCGTATCGACATAGATCGACAGCGGCTTCGAGACGCCGATCGCGTAGGAAAGCTGGATGGTGCAGCGATCGGAAAGGCCCGCCGCCACGACATTCTTTGCGAGGTAGCGCGCGGCATAGGCCGCCGAGCGGTCGACCTTCGTCGGGTCCTTGCCGGAGAAGGCACCGCCGCCATGGGGCGCCGCGCCGCCATAGGTGTCGACGATGATCTTGCGGCCGGTCAGGCCCGCATCGCCATCGGGACCGCCGATCACGAAGATGCCGGTCGGGTTCACGTAGAATTCCTCTTCCGGCGGGAACCAGCCTTCGGGGAGAACTTCCTTCACCACGCCGCGCACGAGTTCGCGGAGATCGGACTGCTTCACGCCGGCCTTGTGCTGCGTGGAGACGACGACGGAGGTGACGCCGACGGGCTTGCCGTTTTCATATTTCAGCGTGACCTGGCTCTTCGCATCGGGCTCGAATTCCGGGCGTTCGCCGGAATGACGCAGCTCGGCCATGCGCTTCAGGATGCGGTGCGAATAGATGATCGGGGCAGGCATCAGCACATCGGTTTCGCGGCAGGCATAACCGAACATGATGCCCTGGTCGCCCGCGCCCTCATCCTTGTTGCCGCTTGCATCGACGCCCTGCGCGATGTCGGCGGACTGGGCATGAAGCAGCACTTCGCAGCGCGCATTCTTCCAGTGGAACCCGTCCTGCTCGTAACCGATCGCCTTCACGGCGTTACGTGCCGTTTCCTCGATCAGTTCCTTGGTGATGCTTTCATGGCCGCGCACTTCGCCGGCGAGGACGATGGTGTTCGTCGTCGTCAGCGTTTCGCAGGCGACGCGCGAAAAGGGATCGCGCGAGAGATAGAGATCGACGACGGCATCGGAAATCCTGTCGCACACCTTGTCGGGATGCCCCTCGGAAACGGATTCGCTGGTGAACAGGTAGTTAGACCTAGCCAAGTTGATCTCCCTCATGAGTGTGAGATGAGTTTCATGCCCGGTAAGCGGAAGCGCTTCCGGCGTTCTTGTCGGCGGCGGTGCCCCGGCATGCCCTGCCGCGGAGAAAAGCCTGCCTCCGCCACGCGTGAAGTTTGTTGCAAGGATCAGATGCGGGGTCAACAGCAGATCGGAAAAAGATATGCACATAAGTGCATATCATTCTGTCATTCACCGTAATATCTCAGAAACTCGCTTGTCCGCCCTCGGCCTCGTCCGGCTGGCCTGCCAGCGCCTTGACGAGATCGAGGATGCGCTTGCGGAGAAGCGGGTCGGAGATCGCAAAAAAAGCACTGTTGAGCTGGATACCCTCGGCGCTGGACAGCAGCTCGGTGTCGAAATGGGCATGGGCCGCACCATCCGTGGGCTCTTCACGGTCCAGCCCCTCGAAAAAGAAGTCGATCGGCACGCCGAGCACGGTCCCGATCTGATGGAGCCGGCTCGCGCCGATGCGGTTCGAGCCCTTTTCATATTTCTGGACCTGCTGGAAGGTGAGACCCAGAGCTTCGCCGAGCTTTTCCTGGCTCATGCCGATCAGCATGCGCCGCATGCGAACGCGGGCGCCGACATGGACATCGACGGGATTTGGCGATTTGCGGGTCATGCCGAAGCCTCGATGGGTAGCAGAGGAGGAAAGACTACAACTTTAAGTCGTTAACGCCATCCGCCACCCCGTCGCATTTGGCGGAATCGGAACGGGACCGGCACGCCCCTTTGTCAGGCATCCGTCCGGCGCGGGCGGGAGGCCCAGGCGGCGGCAAGGGCGGCCAGCATCAGAAAGGCGACGAGAAGATCGCCGAGCCGGGCATAAAGCGTGGGCGAGAGGGGGGCGGGGAGCTCTGCATCGATCACGCCCGCGCGGTCGAGCGGCAAGCTTTCAAGGACGCGGCCATAGGGGTCGACCAGCGCCGAGATGCCGCTATTGGCGGAGCGGACGACCGGCAGCCCCTGCTCCACCGCCCGCATCCGGACCTGCGAGAAATGCTGATAGGGACCGGCCGAGGCGCCGAACCAGGCATCATTGGTGATGTTGACGAGCCATGCCGGCCGCTCGCCGGGGGCCACGACCTTGCCCGGAAAGATCACCTCGTAGCAGATCAGGGGACTGACCGGCGGAATGCCGCCCACGCTCAGGGTGCGCGGGCCGGGGCCCTCATCGAAGCTGCCCTGGAACTGCACGAGCTGGCGCAGCCCGATGCGGCCGAGCAGATGGCGCAGCGGCACATATTCGCCGAAGGGCACGAGATGGTGCTTGTCATAGGTTTCGACGATCGAGCCGCTATCGTCCACGAGATAGAGCGAGTTGTAGAAGACCCGCAGCCTGTTCGCCGGGCCATCGGGCGCGGATTCGGCGCGGTTCGACCCGACGATCAGATGCGATCCTTCGGGCAGGGTGCGGCCTATCGCGGCGAGCACATAAGGCTCGCGGGCGAGCAGCACGGGAACGGCATTTTCCGGCCAGACGATCAGCGTGCCGGGCTCTGGGCCCAAGGGCCGCGCCTCGGTCGGCTCGCGCGACATGCGCAACAACTGGCCGATGATAGTAAGAAGACGTTCCTCGCTGTCCCAGTCGCGCGCGAAAGGCGTGTTCGGATGGACGATGCGGATGTCCATAGCCTCCGAATAATCGAGCGTGGCGGAGGACAATCTCGCCGCGCCGCCAAGCCAGATCAGCGCGAGGCCCGCCAGCGCAATGGCCGGAGCGGTGAGAAGATTGCCATCGATCCGCCGTGCGATCGATGCGCCGCGCGTATCGAAGGAGGCGACGGCGCCGGCGATCAGCGTGGCGAAGAAGGTGAGGCCGTAAGGCCCGACAAGGGCCCCCGCCTGCATCAACGCATCGGAGGCGGAGAAGGAACTGCCGATCAGGTTCCAGGGGAAGCCCGTCAATATATGGCCGCGCAGCCATTCGAGCGCGGTCCAGACCACGGCGAAGATCGCGACGCGGCGATAGCCATGGAGCCAGAAGAGGCGGGAAAGCGCTGCCGCCGCCGCCGTGAAGAGCGCTAGGCCCGCAGGCAGCAATGTGACCGCGAGCGGCAGGAGGAAAGCGAATTTCTCGGCATCGACAAGAAAGGCATTGCCGACCCAGAAGAGACCGAGAAGGAAATAGCCGAAGCCGAACCACCAGCCGATCAGGCCCGCCCGCCACAGCACGCGGCGGCGACGCGAACGCGTCGGCTCGCCCACGCCATCGAGAAGCCAGACGAGAACGGGAACGGTGACGAAAAGAAGCGGCAGAAGCCCGTAAGGCGGCAGTGCGAAGGTGCTGGCCGCGCCGGCGGCGAAGGCGACGCCATGGCGGCGCCAGCCGCGCAGCTCCGACAGGGCGGAGGCGAAACTTTCCAGGCGGAAGACCGCGGCAGGCAGCAGGTTCTCGATGCGCACGAAATCAGCCTTCCGCTTTCGGGACCGGTGCCGCTTCGCCCGCGGCCGGCGGAAGATGGATGCGCATGCGCTTGATGCGGCGGGGATCGGCGTCCTTCACCTCGAATTCGAGACCGGCGGGATGGCGCACCAGTTCGCCCCTGATCGGCACGCGGCCGAGCAGCGAAAAGACGAGGCCGCCCAGCGTGTCGATATCGTCCTCGTTTTCCTCATCGACAAGACGGATGCCGATCATCTCCTCAAGATCGTCGATGTCGCAGCGCGCATCGGCGTCGATGGTGCCGTCCTCGCGCTTCACCAGCGAAGGACCGCTGTCGACATCGTGCTCGTCCTCGATATCGCCGACGATTTCCTCCACCAGATCCTCGATCGAGACGAGGCCGTAGGTGCCGCCATATTCATCGATGACGAGGGCGAGGTGAATGCGCGTCGCCTGCATCTTCACGAGAAGATCGATGGTCGGCATCGAGGGCGGCACGAAGAGAACGTCGCGGCGGATGGCGCGCAGCGAGAAGGGCGGGCGCGGCGCGGCGGTCTCGCTTTCGAGCGGCGCGAGGAAGGCGAGCACGTCCTTCAGATGGACCATGCCGACCGGATCGTCCAGCGTGTCGCGAAAGACCGGCATGCGCGAGTGAGCGCTGTCGCGATAGAGGCGCAGTACCTCGTCGAGCGTCGCCTGCTCGTCGACCGCGACGACATCGGCGCGCGGCACCATGACGTCGTCCACGCGCAGTTCGCCGAACTTCAGGATATTGCCGAGCATGTGCCGCTCTTCGGCGGTCAGGCTGCGATGGGCATCGTCATGTTCCTCGATGACTTCCTCGAGGCTTTCGCGAAGGGAGCTGTCGCCGTTTCCGTTGCCCTTGCGCAGAAAGGCGCGCAGCCAGCCGAGGCGCGGGCGCTTCTCCTCCCTTGCTGGCGGTTCGTCTTGTCGGTCGGTTATCTCGGCCATGGTCTCTCAGTCGTTCGATCGGAAGGCTCAGCCGGCTGCATAGGGATCGGCAATGCCGAGATCATCGAGAATGTCGCGCTCAAGCGCTTCCATCTCTTCCGCTTCTTCATCCGCCATATGATCGTGGCCGAGGAGATGCAGGACGCCGTGGACGGTGAGGTGGGTGAGGTGGTCGGCGAAGCTCTTTTTCTGTTCGCCGGCCTCGCGGGCAATGGTTTCACGGGCGAGCACGACATCGCCGAGAAGCGGCAGCTCGTCGCGGAAGGCAAGCTCGGGTGCGCCGGTGTCCGGCATCTCGGCGGCAGGGAAGGAAAGCACATTGGTCGAGCCCTCCTTGCCGCGATAGGCCTTGTTCAGCCGGGCGACGAGCTCATCGTCGCCGAGCACGATGCAGAGTTCGCCGGGCTCGCCGCCGCAGACCACCGCATAGGCATGTTCCGCCGCACGCCGCACCGTTTCCTCGGCGGCGCTTTCCCAGTCTCCGGCCTCGCGCAGAACTTCGATCTCGAGCCCGGAGACCGGACTTCGGCTCTTCTCGCCGCGTTTTCGCCCCGGACTGGCGCTCATTTGCCCTTGTCTCCCAATAGGTCCCGCTCACGGGCATTATAGGCTTTCACGATGCGCGTCACGAGCGGATGACGCACCACATCGGCATCTGTGAAATTGACGGTCGCGACGCCCGGCACGCCGTCGAGAATATCGAGCGCATCGCGCAGGCCCGATTTCGCGCCGAGCGGAAGGTCGACCTGGCTCGGATCGCCGGTGATCGCCATGCGGCTGTTCTCGCCGAGGCGAGTCAGGAACATCTTCATCTGGACGGGCGTACAGTTCTGCGCCTCGTCCAGAATGACGAAGGAATTTGCCAGCGTGCGGCCGCGCATGAAGGCAAGGGGCGCGACTTCGATCTCACCGCTTTCAAGGCCTTTCATCGCCTGCTCGCCGGGCAGCGTGTCGTAAAGCGCGTCATAGAGCGGGCGGAGATAGGGATCGATCTTTTCCTTGAGGTCGCCCGGCAGGAAGCCGAGACGCTCGCCCGCCTCGACGGCAGGGCGCGACAGGATGATCCGGTCCACCCGCTTCTGCAGCAACATGGACACGGCGACGGCGACGGCGAGATAGGTCTTGCCGGTGCCGGCGGGGCCGACGCCGAAGACGAGTTCGTTCTGCATCAGCGCGTCGATATAGGTGCCTTGCGTCTGCGAGCGCGCCGAGATGACGCGGCGCTTCGTCTGGATCTGGTGGCGACCGAAGCCGCCTTGCGGCTGGTCGAGATCGGCTTCGGGCGCGGTTGCAAGGCGGATCGCGCCATCGACCTCCCCTGCGGTCACATCCTGACCGGATTTCAGCCGCGCATAGAGATCACGGAAGACGCGGTCAGCCTGATTGCGCGCATGGGGCTTGCCGGTGATGACAAGCTTGTTGCCGCGCGACGTTGCGAGCACGCCAAGCCCTTGCTCGATGCGCGCGAGATTTCTGTCATTCGTGCCGAAAAGTTCCGTCAACAGACGATTATCGTCGAAGGCGATGACGAGACTGTCGTCGCCGCCTTCGCCGCTCC
>PNMC01000130.1 GCA_013823365.1 Parvibaculum sp.
CGCCAGGTGATGCGCTTTACCGACGATGTGGTGAAGAATACGCGCGCGTCCGATGCGACCTTCAATCCGCTCGCCGAAAAGCTCGGCTACAAGCAACTTCAGGAACTCGTCATCACCATCGGCTTCTACACGACGGCCTGTTACTTCCTTGAAACTTTCGACGTCGATATCGAGGAAGCGGGCCATAAGTCGGGCGTAAAACTCCCCGGCATGCAGGATTGAGCCGGGCAGATGGCGCGCATCCCCTATCCCGATCCGGCGACGCTGTCGCCCGAGGCGCGGAGTCTTCTCGAAAGCCTGCCTCAGCTCAACATCTTCCGCATGATCGCGGGCGCAGGTGCCTCCTTCGTGCCTTTCATGGAATTCATCAACTCCTACCTGAACGCCGGCACGCTCGACCCGGAGCTCCGCGAACTCGTGATCCTGAGGGTCGGGCATCTTTGCGGTTCGGCCTATGAGCTCCACCAGCATCGGCGCGTTTCGCGGATGATCGGCATGAGCGAGGAACGGATTGCGGCGACGGCAGGTGCACTGCCCTCGCCGCTTTTCAGCGCGGCGGAAAACGCCGCGCTCGCCCTCACCGACGATCAGGTGGCGAATGTGAAGGCAGACGGCGAGCTCTTCGCCGCCGCGCATGAACATCTCGGCGATGCGGGCATCCAGGAACTCGTGATCGTGATCGGCACCTATCTCCTCGTCTGCCGCTATCTCGAAACCTTCGAGATCGAGCTTGAGGAACAGGACATCGACACGAGCGGGCTCGACGAAATCAGAAAGGGCCTCGAAAAACATGGCTGAGGGATATGTGAAGCCGCTGCCGCCGGAATCGGCGGGCACAGCGCCGGGCCGCGGGCGGCTCAAGGGCCGCAACATCCTGATCGTCGGCGGCGGGCAGCGCACGCTGGACGCCGCGACCGACCCGGTGGGCAATGGCCGCGCCATGTCGCTCCTCTTCGCGCGGGAAGGTGCGGCCGTTGCCGTTGCCGACATGAACCGCGCCTCGGCGGAGGAGACCGTGGCGCTGATCGGCAAGGAAGCCGGCAAGGCACATGCCATCGAAGCCGATATTTCCAAACCGGCCGATATCGAGCGAATGATCGCAGAGGCGGAAGCCGCCCTTGGCACGATCGACGGGCTTGTGCTCAATGTCGGCATCGGCGCCGGTGGCCTCGGTCTCGAAGGCGCAACACCGGACGACTGGGACAAGGTGCTCACCGTCAACCTGCGCGGGCCGATGCTCTGCTGCAAGGCGGCGCTGCCGAAACTCGCCGATGGTTCGCCCATCGTTTTCATCTCATCGATCGCCGGGCTTGTCGCCGGATCGCGCCTCCCCGCCTATGACGCATCGAAGGCTGCCCTTGGCGGGCTGATGCGCCATGTCGCCATGGAAGGCGCGCGGCGCGGCATCCGCGCCAACATCGTCGCGCCCGGCCTTGTCGACACGCCGCTTGGGCGGCTTGCAACGCAAGGGCGCCCTTTGCGCGGGCGCACACCCGTGCCCTTCGGGCGGCAGGCGACGGGCTGGGAAATCGCCTATGCGGCGCTCTTTCTTGTATCGGATGAAAGCGTCTACATCACCTCGCAGACGCTCGCCGTTGACAGCGGCATGACGGGCATCTCCTGATCTCAGGAAGAAGGCCCATAGCCGAAATAGCTGGCGACCGGCGCCGTACGGTCCCTGATTGCGTGCAGCTCGCCGGGCGTGAAATCCGGCGCATAATAGTCCGGCGGACGGAGCCGCCGCTGCGCTCGCTGCAGCACCTCGACCGAGGGGGTGAGCCCGCAATGGCCGAGCACGCGCTCCATGACCTCCGCCGGACGCTCGCAGAGTTCTTCATAACGCAGGAAGAAAACCGCTTCCGATAGTGCCGGGTCGCTTTCGCAGGCGCGCGCAACATAGGCATAGACCTCCGCCCATTGAAGCGCCCAGCCTTCCGCCTCGCGCCCCTCCGCCCAGAGCTGCATCACCGCAGAGGCAACATCCTCGTCGCCGCAATTGATGGGTACCCTGTCGAGGCCGAATTCGAAGTGGCCCGCCCGGGCAAGATGTGCCCGCGCTTCCGGGTGCTCGGTCTCTCCCTGGACGAAAAGCCGGTGCTGTTTCATCAGCGAGGCGACATGCCAGACGGGCCCGCGCACCGGCACGACGAAACGCGCATCGGGAAACATCTTCAGGAGATAGGAAAGACGCGTGACGTTATAGTTCGCCTTGGCGAGGTAGCGCGTGCCGTCCCGCACGAAAAGAACCTTTCGGATATGCGCCGCAAGAAATGCCTCGAATTCGGGATGTGAATCCTTGCACCCGAACGTCTCGTCCCAGACCCGTTTGTGAAGATGCGGAAAAAAACTCATCCATACCGGCTCCTCGAAAGCCTCCGGGCTTTCGGATGTGACATAGATGCGGTCACCATGCGCGCGCTCAGAGGGAGCCTCCTCCTTTCCCGGCATGTAATCGACCAGCTTGTTCCAGAAGATCGGCGTGAAGACAGGTGGAAAGTCGCGATAGCGCTGCGTCGCCACTTCCGGATGATCGGCGAGAAGCTCGAGGAGAACGGTGCTGCCGCTGCGCGCAAGACCGCTCACCCAGATCGGCGAGACCACCGGGCGCTCTTCGAGTTCGTCTGCATAGAGCCGCGTTTCCATCTGCGCCAGTGAGCGCATCAGGCCCGGCCGCTCATAGAGAATGCGCCCCAGACGGTCCATCCATGGCGTGACCGCGAACTTGTCTGCGGACTGCGAAGCGGAAGATGAGTGCGGCCTGGTCATGCGATTTTCCCGGCTCTTTTGATGATCAGAGAAAAGACGAGAAAGAAACTGAAGAAAAGAAGCTCCCAGCCCCGCGCCCATGACGGCCCGAATGGCTGGATCTCGACTTGCGGCAGGGCGATCTCGACGCGCTCGACCGGCGCCATTTCCGGCAGATAGCCGGCAGGATTGGCGATCAGCCAGTTCCACCATTTATGCTCTTCGATGATGGGTACAGGCGCCGGAAAGGGAATGCGGGCCTCGGGCTCTTCTTCCGCTTGGCCGATCAGGATCGTCCTCTCCTCGCCCTCGCCGCCATCGAGCCTTGCCTCGAAGCCGGCAGGCGTGGTGCGGATGGCGGTCTCTTCCCACGGCTCGGGATAGCGATAGCCATAATCGTTCGAGAGCCAGACGATGAGCGCGATGATGGGCAAGGAAGCGATGATGGCGGGAAGGAGGGCAAGCCGCAGACGCCGCCCCGATGCTTTCAGCATGCGCGCGATCAGAGGCCAGGCCTCGTCCATCTCGCCCTCGAAAGCATTCAGTTCGTGGCGCGCCTCGAGCGCCTCGGTCTCCGCCGCGACAAGCTTCCGCTGCGGCGACAGCAGCTTGTAAAGCCACATCGACACCGCGGCAGCAAAGAGCGCCCACAGCACGAGCCGCGCCGCCGCCGGCAAGGGAGAAAGTGCGAGATCGGCGGCGCGGAAGAGCGGTCCTGGAAGATCGAAGAGCCCTGCATTCATCGCGCGCGCTCTATCGGGCCGTGGAAGAACTGGCCTTCCCGTCTGCCTGATGCTCGCGCGCCTTGAGCTGCTTGCGACGCCGCAGCATGCGCCTGATCGGCCAGCCGACGATGAACAGCAGCGCCGCGCCGACGGCGACGACAACGCCGATCAGCGCACCGACCACGCTCAATCCCGCGCCCGGACCAACATAGGCTATGGCAGGCGTGGCAACGGCGCAGACACTCGCCGCCACGGCGAGAAGCGGCAGGTATTTATGTCTCATCATCATCTCCATTCGATTGCGTGACATTCGATGCATAGTCGCTTTGCGGCGTAAAAGAGGGATCGAGATCTTCCGCCGTGTAGCGGCGCCCCCAGGCGACGATCGGAACCTGATTGTCCGCCTCGCCGCCCCGCACGGGATTGACGAATTCCCACGCGACTTCGCCTTCGGGCGTGACTTCGATGAAGCGCCCGGTCTGGGACTCGGTGATGAGCGTATTGCCGTTTCCAAGCCGCACCGCTTCGGAGCGGAGTACGCTCTTCAGCGGGTCTTCCTCCGTCCCTTCGTAGAGCCAGACGATCTCCATCGTCTCCGGGTGAAACTCGATGACGCGCGAGCCGCCGGGGCCGTTGTAATTTCCGTTATTGTCGAAGAGCAGAATATTGCCGTTGGGAAGAGGATCTGCGGCATGCTGCCCGCTCCAGGGTCCGGTCGTGCCCCAGACGATTTCCTCGCTCTCGGGATCGATCGTGCCGACGAGCTTGATATTCCTGAAGGAGATCATCAGATGGCCTTCGCTGGCGACATTCATCGCCTCTGCCGCCTCGGCGCGGACATACCTGACCGAGTTCGTATGCAGCGGATCTTCGGCCGCCTTGGGCGTGAGCGAGGCCAGCAGCCACCGGAAATTCGAGTTGACGATCGCATCGAGCAGCGAGATGCGTTTCACGACTTCGCCGTCCGGCGTGAGAATGGTGAGAAAATCCTCGATCAGGGGCGGTTCGATGGCACCCGGCGCCTCGACCGGATCGCGCCGCATGTCATGCGTGAGGAGATAGATCGTGCCGTCGGGACCAACTTCCGCGTCGTGATGTGCGCGCTCGTCGAGATAGGTCCACAGGACATTTGAATCCTTGTCGAGCTTGGCAAGGCCAAGGCCCCAAGGCGTGTCGCCCGCACCTTCATAAAGCGCGAGGAGATCGCCATTCGGATACATGTATCCCATGCGGATATAGACGTGTTCGCCAAGCGATGCCGCAGCCTCCACATCGCCGGTCCATATCTCTTCCGGCGGGATGTGCCAGCGATGGACTTCATTGCCCTCCATGTCGACAAGGAAGGCACTCGCTTCATGCGACGATGTATAGAGCGTGTACCCCTCTTCTGCCTTCTCGGGATCGTGGCGGACGAGACCGCGCGCATCGATACGCTCTTCGTACCAGAGGTCGGTTGCATAGCGGTCGCCATATTGCGTCGCCTGGGCGTAGAGCGCGCCCGCAGCGTTATAGGCATCCGACAGGAGTTTGTACGGCGGCACGCGCGCGAGCACGACCCAGGCGCCCACCAGAAACGCGATGAGCACGATAGAGGCGATGAAGATTGCGGTGCCGAGCCATTCGAAACGAGAACTTTCCGGAATCTCGGCGGAGCCTTCAGCTGCCGCGAAATCCGGGTCGGCCTGCCGGTTGGTCATGCTTTCCCCGCGAAAATGCAAAAGCCGCCCCGCCGCCAACGAAAACGCGCGCCGGCGCAATGGGTTCCATGGGACTTGCATGACTTCGCGAAATCCGGAGACTTGAACCAAAGCCGGACATGCAGGGGGGAACATCATGGGTCTCGGGTTGAGCCGCTTTCAATATACAAAGGGACTGCACGATCTCGGCAATGGCGGCTATGCCTGGCTTCAGCCTGATGGCGGCTGGGGATGGTCGAACGCGGGCCTTATCGTCGATAGTGGCGAGAGCTTTCTCGTCGATACGCTGTTCGATGTGCCGCTGACGCGCGAAATGCTCGGCGCGATGCGACAAGCCGAGCCGAAAGCGGCGGCGAAGATCGGCACACTCGTCAACACGCATCACAATGGCGATCACTGCAACGGCAATGAATGTTGCGCGGGCGCCGAAATCATCGCCCACAAGCTCGCCGTCGAAGGCATGCGCCACGAGCCGCCTGCGCTGCTTGCTGGCTTTCTCGACATGGCGCCGGGGCTTGGCGACCTCGGCAAATATGTGACGCAATGCTTCGGCCCCTTCGACTTCAAGGGCGTGACGCAGACGCTGCCGACCACGACTTTCGAAACAGAGCTGATGCGCCATGTCGGCACCAAGGAAATACGCATCATGCATGTTGGCCCCGCGCATACGCCGGGCGATGCTCTTGTCTATGTGCCTTCCGACAAGACGGTCTTCACCGGCGACATTCTCTTCATCGAGGGGCACCCGATCATGTGGGAAGGTCCTGTCGGCAACTGGATCGACGCCTGCGACAGGATCATTGCCATGGATGTGGAAACCGTGGTGCCGGGACATGGGCCGATCACCGGCAAGAACGGCGTGAAAGCGGTACGCGACTATCTCGTCTATATCCGCGACGAGGCGCGAAAGCGCTTCGATGCGGGGCTTCCCGCCTTCGAGGCTGCGCTCGATATCGACATGTCGGACTATGACAGCTGGGGCGATGGCGAGCGGATCGTCGTCAATGTCTCGACGCTCTACAAGGAATTCTCGGGCGACGACACGCCGAACGACGTGCCGACCATATTCGGCCAGATGGCGGAGCTGACGAAACGCCAGGGCCGCCTGCGCGGCTGACGCAGCGTTTGCGCCTCAACTCCCTTGCCGTCACGCATCCGTGATGGCGGCACTGTGGACAGACTGAGCCGCCCTCCTCATGATCCGCCACGGACATCGGGAGGAAGCCATGGTCACGCTCTACGAACACCCGCTCTCGCCTTATGCGCAGAAGGTGAAAATCTCGGCACGCGAAAAAGGCATTGTGCTGGAGCTGAAGACGCCGGACGGCATCGGCGCAGGCGGTGCGCGCGGCGAATTCGTCGCCGCCAATCCGCGCGCGGAAGTGCCCGCACTGATCGACGGCAACACATATATCTTCGATTCGACCATCATCCTCGAATATCTCGAGGATAAATGGCCCGAGCCCCCGATGCTGCCTGTCTCGCCCGCCGAGCGCGCGAAGGTACGCATGATCGAAGATGTCTGCGACACCCATTACGAGGCGATCAATTGGGGCCTTGGTGAGATTGCATATTTCCGCCGCGCGACCGGCGCAAAAGCCGCTGAAATGCAGGAGCTTGCCGCGCAGCAGACCGCAAAGATCCAGAACTGGCTGACGAAGCAGCTTGGGCCGAACGATTGGTTCAACGGCAAGAGTTTCGGTTGGGGCGACCTTTCGGTGGTACCCTATGTGAACGGCTCGGCAGGATTCGGCAATGCGCCGGATGAAGGCTCGCCGCTCGGCAAATGGCTCGCACGCGCGAATGCCCGCCCCACCGTCGCGCAAACGGCAAAGGAAGCTGTAGACAGCATTGCCGGGATGCAGGTGGTGGCCGATGTGCTGAGGCAAGGCCTCTTCAAGCGCGAATATCGCGACCATCGGCTCGAATGGATGATGAAGACGGAAGGCGTCGAGATCGTGCTCGACGGGCTTGAGAAGAACAATATCCGCTTCAGCTACGACTTCGAATAGGATGCCGCGCCATGACCGCCAACGCAGATTCGATCATCTTCCACCAATATGACATTTCGCCCTTTTCGGAGAAGGTGCGCGTCATCTTCGGCATCAAGGGGCTTGAGTGGTTTGCCTGCGACCAGCCGGTCATCATGCCGAAGCCGGAACTTGTAGCGCTGACGGGCGGCTACCGGAAAATTCCCGTCATGCAGATCGGCGCGGACATTTATTGCGACA
>PNMC01000131.1 GCA_013823365.1 Parvibaculum sp.
TTCGGTTAGCCCGGATGGAGGGTCCGGGGCTGGCGGGGTCTCCGCACATATATCGAGGGCCGCCTCGCGGCGGAAAAGAGCCGGACGGGCGGTTTTGGAATCGGCCCTTCGGCGAGCGCAAGGTAACTCAAGGCCGAACGCGATACAATGAAGCTGTGTTGCGCCGCAACTCGCCGGAAAAGACGTCCGGAATCAGGGGGTTAGACATATCGACGCGGAACGCGGACAGGGCGCCGATCGCGGTTGATTTGAATTCGGCGGCCCGCTATGCCTAGGGCCAAATCCGGGTGTTCCCGATGCCGGGGCCCGCCACCAGATCAATTACGGAGTGCCAGCTTCCATGTCCAGCTTCGACAAGCGCGAGGAAGGTTTTGAGAAGAAGTTCGTTCACGATGAGGAGCTTCGCTTCAAGGCAAATGCCCGCCGCAACAAGCTGCTCGGCCTCTGGGCCGCGGAGAAGCTCGGGCTCGCGGGGGCGGAGGCGGAAGCCTATGCCCAGGACGTGGTCGCGGCGGACCTGAAGGAAGCAGGCGATCAGGATGTGTTCGACAAGGTCCGGGCCGATTTCGACGCCAAGGGCGTGCAGCAGTCGGACCACCAGCTTCGCCGCACCATGGACGAGCTGATGGACGAAGCGGTCCGCCAGATCAAGGGCTGAGGCCTAGTCCTCGAAAATCGAAACGCAGCCGAGGACCAGTATGTCCTCGGGGCTCGCGCCTTCCATGGGCAAGTGCACGATTTCAAGATCGAGGAAATCCCGGTTCACGCCACAAAGGCGGCCCTGCGTAATGTGGAGCCGCCTTTCGCTTGTGACGGCGCGGTATCTTTCTGCGTCGTGGGCAACGTGGTCGGGGTGATAGAGCTCCCGGATCGACATGCCGGTCGGGTCGAAGTCGAGCCAGCGCGTGAGCAGGGTGCCGACGACGCGGAGCCGCCAGTCCTCGCCGTCCTGGCCGAGCGGTTCCAGAATGAAGATGCTGGGCAGAAGGGACACCGCTTCCCGGCAGGGCAAATCCGTGCGGCGAAGCAGGCGGCCTCCGGTGGAACGGCGTTCCCAGAAATCGATGAGCTCGACGGATTGCGGATGCTGGGGCGTGTGGATCGGGACGACATTCGTCTCGATGCGCAGGGCGCGGCGGGGCGGGGCGAGTGCGCCGGGCCGGGCATTCATTTGCATGAGCTTGTCCTTCCTGCCAGGAAGCCCCTACCGGCCTCCTCCGGTATCGAGTCTCGGCGGGAAAGCCCCAACAGGACCTTAATGATCCGGGGCCTGAGGGGCGTCCGCCCGCGCTGTTGTCGCCAATATGACAGCAAAACTTGCGGCGGCCGTTTCCCGTGCATCCTCCGCGCCTAAACCCGCGATTGCATTGGTCGAACTCTCCCGCAAACGGTGCATGGCAGCCCAAGCGACAGTCTCGATGGCGAGGCGGGCCGCGAGCGTCAGCCCGGGGGAAGGAGAGCCGGCGGCACCTGCGGCCTTGAGCGCAATCGCGGCAAGGCCATCGCGGTGCCGCGCGCGCAGATCGAGCGCATGAAGCTGCTCGAAGGCAGGAACTTCCCGGGCGCAGCGGTCGACCAGCCAGATCGCGCGCCGCGCCTCGTGCAGCATGTCGTAAAGCTCGCGCCCGACCTGGCGGAGCGTGCCGTCATTGATCCGGGCGCCCGGCTCCAGCGCTTCGTCGAATGACGGCCAATGGCGCATTTCGGCGGCCCGTTCGGCGAAGATTTTCACCGTGGCGGCGATGCCGGGATCGGCAAGGGGCAGGGGGAGCTCCGCGATCGGGCGGGCGCAGACTTTCAGAATGGCGAGGTGGAGCAGGGCCTCCTTGCTCGACACATAGAGATAGAGCGTGCCGGCCGAGACGCCCGCGGCTTTTGCGACGTCCGCCATCTGGGTTCGCCGGATGCCCTGTTCCGAAAAGCAGGCGATGGCGGCTTCGGCGATATCCTCAAGCTTTACGGCGGTTTTCTTGCGGGCCATGCGCCTTCCAGTGTCCGGCTTCGTGAATCGTCGAATGAATCGCTTGACTCCAATTATTAAATGAATGAATCATTCAGTCAAATTATTTCAGGAGGAAGGTCATGCGCCCCGCCGTTCTGCTCTTCGTGTTCGGGATTTTTGCTCTTGCGCCGATGGCCGCCAACGCCGGCGAGGGCTGGCTCCATTATGGCGGCGATGCCGGGGGCAACCGCTATTCCACGGCGGAGGAGATCACCACCGCGAATGTGAAGCGGCTGCGCGAGGCATGGACCTATCGCACGGGCGACATGGAGGCCCGCGCGGATGACATGAAACACAGCGCGTTTCAGGCGACGACCATTCTCTTCGACGGATCGCTGATCCTCTGCACGCCCTTCAACGAAGTGATCGCGCTCAACCCGGGGACGGGGGAAGAGAAGTGGCGCTACGACCCGAAGGTCAAGACCGGATACCGGCCGGGCAATCAGTTCGTCTGCCGCGGCGTGACGCCATGGGCCGATGCGGCTGCTGCGCCGGGCGGGCTTTGCGCCGCGCGGCTTTTCATGGGGACGGTGGATGCGCGGCTCATTGCGCTCGATGCCGGAACGGGGCAGCCATGCCTTGGCTTCGGCATGGATGGCGAGGTGCGCATCGATCCCGGCATGGAACTGCAATGGCCGGGCGAATTCCAGATCACCTCGCCGCCTTCGGTTGCGAGTGGTGTCGTCGTTGTCGGTTCGTCGATCAGCGACAATCGCCGCGCCGATGCGCCGAAGGGCACGGTGCGCGCTTTCGATGCGCGGACGGGAAAGCCCGTCTGGGCGTTCGACCCGGTAACGCGGGGCGCGAAGGATCATCCCGAAAGCTGGCCGCGCGGCGGCGTGGCGGAGCGCACGGGACATGCGAATGTCTGGGCGCCGATCGCGGCGGACGAAGCGCGGGGGCTTTTCTTCCTGCCGACCTCTTCGCCGTCGCCCGATTTCTTCGGCGGCATGCGCGCGGGCGACAATCGCTATGCAAATTCCGTCGTGGCGGTGGATGCGGCGAGCGGCAATGTGCGCTGGCATTTCCAGACCGTGCATCACGATGTCTGGGACTACGACCTTCCAGCGCAGCCGAATCTCGTCACGCTGCAACGCGATGGCAAGCCGGTCGATGCCGTGGTGCAGGTGACGAAGCAGGGTTTCGTTTTCGTGCTCGACCGCGGCACGGGCAAGCCGATCTTCGAGGTGGAGGAGAGGCCCGTGCCGCAGGATGGCGCACCGGGAGAGTTTCTTTCGCCGACGCAGCCTTTCCCCGTGGCGCCGCCGCCGCTGGTGCCGCAAATGCTGACGGCGGAGGATGCATGGGGCCTGACCTGGTGGGACCGCAAAGCCTGCCGCGAGAAGATTGCGGCCGCGCGCTTCGAAGGCATCTACACGCCGCCCTCCGCGCAGGGAACGATCATGTACCCGTTCACGGCGGGCGGGGCGAACTGGGGCGGGGCGGCTTACGATCCCGCGACGCAAACGCTTTACGTCAACACGAACCGAGCCGCGCATCTCATCACCCTGATCCCGTCGGAAAACTACGAGGCGGCGAAGGCGGCGGAACCGAATGAAGAGATTTCACCGCAGGCACCGACGCGGTGGGCGGTGAAGCGCGAACTCCTGCTCTCGCCGCTCGATCTGCCCTGCACGCCGCCACCCTGGGGGATGCTCACCGCCGTCGATCTTTCCGAAGGCACGATCAAATGGGAAAGCGTGCTCGGCACGGTGCGCGACATTGCGCCGGTTCCCTTGCCGCTCAAATGGGGCGTGCCGAATTTCGGCGGGCCGATCGTGACGGCGGGCGGCGTCGTCTTCATCGGCGCGGCGATGGACAACTACCTGCGCGCCTTCGATGCAGCTTCGGGCGAGGAACTCTGGAAGGGCCGTCTTCCGGCCGGCGGGCAGGCGACGCCCAGGACCTATGTATGGGAAGGGAAGCAATATGTCGTCATCGCGGCGGGCGGGCATGCCCGCGCGACGACGAAGCTTGGCGACTATGTGAAGGCCTATGCGCTGCCGGAGTGAGGTTCAGGCGGTTTCCTTCGCCCGGAGCCGCATGGCGATCTGCTCCAGCGATTGAAGGTGGTTGCCTTCCTTCACGATGTCGTAGACCGCGATGTTCATCGCGCGCACGGATTTGCGCACGATCGCGCGCGTCTCCGGGTGCTCGTCGAAGTCGATGACGTTGAGGCAGCAGGTGTTCTGGTCGATGGCGGCAAAGGTCTGCAGGCCGGTGCCGAAGGCCCAGCCGATGACCAGACGGTTGATGCCGCCATGCGCGACGAGGGCGAGCGTTTCCCATTCGGGCTCGGCGATCAGGCGCTCGAGCGCGCCGACCACGCGCGTGTTCACTTCCTCGAAGCTGTCGCCGCCATTGTAGCGGGCGCCGGGCTTTGCGGCGTCGCGGAAGGAATAGGCGATGTCGTTCAGGTCGAGGATCTTGTCGCGATAGGACGTGTCGCTCTGGAATTCGACGAAGTCCTCGTTGCGTTCGACGGGCAGGTTGCGGCCCGAGAGGATCAGCTCCGCCGTTTCGACCGAGCGCGGAAAGGCGGACGCCACGGCGCGGTCGAAGGGGATGTTCGCGAGTGCCTTGCCCGTCATCTCCGCCTGTTCGCGGCCCCAGGGCGTCAACGGCACGGCGGTCGAATCCGCGACGCGGTTGCCCCGATCATCGACATAGGACACGTCGCCGTGGCGGAACAGATAGATGCGGCGGCGGCGGGAGCCGTCGAAGGCGGTGCGGAGCATGGGGAATCCTCAAGGTAGCGGAATGTCTGTGCCGCGCAGTATAGGGCGGAATGTGACGGGGGAGTGAAACTTCAATCGGGTGCGATCAAGGCCACGGTCGGGAAATAGTGGCTGTAGCGTCCGCGGTCCCGCGTCAGCAGGGGCAGGCCGGCAACTGCCGCATGGGCGCCAATGAAAAAATACGGCAGGACGCCGGTTCTGGTGCCGCTCTTCTTGCGATAGCCGAGGAACGCCTTTCCGGCGAGAAAGAGGGCGGGGCGCGGGATTTCAAGCATGGTCAGCCTTGCGTCATCGACGAAGCGGTCGAGTTCCTCGATGGGGGCGAATCCGACGGAGAGTTCCGAATAGATGACGGGATTGATGAAGAGGCGATTTCCCGCTGAGGCAATCTCAAGCTGTGTCTGAGACCAATTGGCCCAGACGGGATCGTCAAGAACGAGATCGAGGAGAACATTGGTGTCGACCAGCACCATGCCCGGTCAATCTCCGCTGCGTGTCAGCGCCATGATCTCGTCCGTGCTCATCTTTGCAGTGGCGGAGCCGCGAAGGCGCGCAAATACACTTTTCCGGACCGCATGCTTGCGGCCGGATTTCGTCAGAACGAAACGCCCGTCTTCCGTCGGTTCAAACTCGACAGAAGTGCCGGGACGAATGCCAAGCCGGTCCCGGACTTCCTTGGGAATGGTGACCTGGCCCTTGCTGGTGACGATCGTGCCCATGACATCTCCGCGAAGTAATACCAAGAAGATTGAAGGTATTACTTCACTCCGGAGAGGTCAATGTCGACAGTGCTATCTCGCCGCCTTGCCTGTTGCGGAGAGGCTGGCCGCGAAGCGCTCGAAGATCGCCATTGCCGCAGGCCAGCGCCCGAGGGCCGAGGCGCCGTTCATGTGTCCGAGGGCGCCCATGTCGTGGAAGGATGCGCCCCAGGCTTTCGCGACCTCCTCCGCCCGGGCGAGATCGACATAGGGATCGTCGCGGCTTGCGAGCAGCGCAGCCGGGAAGGGGAGCGGCGCCATGGGCAGGGGTGCGAAATCCCGCACTTCCTCCGGCGTATGCGCGGGCGAGTCCACATCCGAAGGCGAGACAAGGAAAGCGCCCGCGACCCAGGCTTCCGGATTTTCTGCCGCATAGTGAGCGACGAGCGCGCAGGAAAGGCTGTGTGCGACAAGCAGGGGCGGACGCCTCGCATTTTCAACCGCTCCCGCGAGGGTGGCGAGCCAGCTTTGCCGGTCCGGCATGTCCCAATTGTCCTGCTCGACACGCCGGGCGGTGGGCAGGGCTTCCTGCCAATGGGTCTGCCAGTGCTCCGGTCCCGAATTGCCGAGGCCGGGCAGGATCAGGATATCGAAGCCTTCGAAGGTCATCGCCATTCCCCTGCGCATATTGGTCAGCAATGCTGACTTAAACGGGCGACGGGTGCAATCGTTGTTGCATTTGGATATACAAAGTTTATATTTCATATATAACACAGGTATATACATGGCATTTTCCGTCAAAGACGAAGCGACCGACGCGGCGGTGCGCAAGCTGGCCAAGCTCAAGAAGACGGGGCTGACGGACGCCATTCGCATGGCCGTCGAAAACGAGATCAAGCGCTCGGCGGAAGAGACGCCGCTGGTTCAACGGCTGAAGGCCATTGGCGACCGCTATGCGCGCTACAAGAAGACGGGCAAGAAAGCCGACAAGGCCTTTTTCGACGATCTTGGCGGTGGGCTCTAGATGTTCGTCGATGCCTCTGCCGTCATCGCCATCATCGCGCAGGAAGAAGGGTGGGAGGCGCTTGCCGGGCAATTGAGGCAGGCCGACCGCACCTATATTTCGCCGCTCACGCTATGGGAGGCGGTGGCGGGCCTTGAGCGCCAGGCGGACTGCCCGCCGGCGGATGCCGAGGCGCTGGTCCGGGAATTTGTGGAAACGATCGGTGCGGAGAGCGTTGCGGTGAACGATGCCATTGGGCGCGAAGCCATCGCCGCTTTCGGGCGCTACGGCAAGGGGCGCCACAAGGCCTCGCTCAATTTCGGCGATTGCTTCGCCTATGCCTGCGCGAAGACCCTCGATACGCCGCTTCTCTATAAGGGCGACGATTTTCTGTACACGGACCTTGGCTGACGCCTATTCCGCCGCCTTGCCTTTGTTGTTCTTCTGGGCTGCCGCCATTGCTTCCTTGCCGAAGACGCGGGCGAAGATCGTGTCGACATGCTTGGTGTGGTAGCCGAGGTCGAAGCGTTCCTCGATGTCGGCATCGGTGAGGTATTTCTTCACGTCGGCATCTGCCTTCAGCAGTTCGAGGAAGTTGCCCTCGCCGCGCCAGACGGGCATGGCATTGCGCTGCACGAGGCGGTAAGCGTCTTCGCGGCTCGCCCCTTTCTGCGTCAGCGCAAGGAGCACGCGCTGCGAATGGACGAGGCCGCCGAGCTTGTCCATGTTCTTCTGCATGTTCTCGGGATAGACCAGCAGCTTGTCGATCACGCCGGTGAGGCGGACGAGTGCGAAGTCGAGCGTGACCGTTGCGTCCGGGCCGATCATGCGTTCGACGGAGGAGTGCGAGATATCGCGCTCGTGCCAGAGCGCGACGTTTTCCATCGCGGGGATCGCCATGCCGCGCACGAGGCGGGCGAGGCCGGTCAGGTTTTCGGTCAGC
>PNMC01000132.1 GCA_013823365.1 Parvibaculum sp.
TCAGCGCTCAATTGAATTGACACTCTTGCACAACAATCCCTCGCAGCAAAACGGGCCCGGAGCCCCTCTCACCCGGGAGACAGTCGTGTAGAAAACCTTCCCGTCCGGCCCCTGGGGGCTGAAGCGGAACACGTCGCCCGCAATTGGCCGACGCTGGGGTTGCTGTACCGCAACAAAATAGTAGCTAGGGTCCGAAGAACAGGCAAGAACCATCGGATATCATGCGTCTTTTGAGTCAAGATCGCGTGACATTTTTACATCAAGGAAAGCCAGCCGGCCCCCTTGGGGGACCGGCCGTTGCGTCCAATCCGGACTCACTGGATGCGCGGCGACCAGGCGGGGTCGGAGGCCATCGACGCGGCAGGAACAGGCCGTTCGTTATAACCCGTCACATCGACCGACCAGAGGCTCGGCCCACCCTGCGCGCCCCGCGTCTCGCGGAAGAACATAAGCACACGGCCATTGGGCGCCCAGGTCGGACCCTCATTGTGGTAACCCTCGGTGAGGATGCGCTCGCCCGTGCCGTCGGGCCGCATCACCCCGATGACGAACCGCCCGCCCGTGATCTTGGTGAAGGCGATGAGGTCACCACGCGGCGACCAGACCGGCGTCGCATAGCTGCCTTGGCCGAAACTGACGCGGCGCTGATTCGATCCGTCGGCATTCATCACATAAATCTGCTGCGAGCCGCCACGGTCGGATTCGAAGGTGATCTGGCGCCCGTCCGGCGAATAGCTGGGCGCCGTGTCAATCGCCGCCGTATTGGTCAGGCGCGTCACCTGCCGGCTGCGGAGGTCCATCGTATAGATGTCGGAATTGCCACCGCGCTGCAGGCTCATGATGATGCGCTGTCCGTCCGGCGAGAAACGCGGTGCGAAGGTCATGCCCGGAAACTCGCCAACCACTTCCTGCTGGCCCGTCTCGATGTCCAGCACATAGACGCGCGGCTGATTGTTGCGATAGGCGAGATAAGTGATTTCCTGCGAATTCGGACTGAAGCGCGGCGTCAGCACGAGCTCGGCGCCATTGGTCAGCATACGCGGGTTGTGCCCGTCCTGGTCCATGATGGCGAGGCGCTTCACGCGCGCATTCTTCGGACCCGTTTCCGAGACATAGACGATGCGCGTGTCGAAATAACCGTCTTCACCGGTGAGGCGCTTGTAGATCGCGTCCGAGACGAGATGCGCCACGCGGCGCCAGTTGTCCGGCGTGGTGAAGAACTGCAGGCCGGTAAGCTGGCGCTCTCCGAGAACGTCCCAGAGCCGGAACTCGACGCGAAGGCGCCCGTCCGCTTCCATCCGCGCCTGGCCGGTGACCAGCGCCTGCGAATTGATGATGCGCCAGTCGCCGAAGCGCGGCTGCACATTGATGTCGGAAATCCGTTCGATGAAGGACGCCTTGGGCAGCGGCCGGAAGAGGCCCGAACGCTCCAGATTGTTGCTGATGACGGAAGAGATGTCGGCGCCGATCTGCGCCTCCCGTCCCTCGCCGCCGACGAAATCCGTGATCGCGATGGGCAGCGGATCGACATTGCCCCTGTTGATGTCGATCTGCACTTCCGCCCTGACGGGCATGGCGGCAAACACGAAGGCGAGGAAGGCCGCGGCGGCGAATGCCAGCCGTGCCGGCCCCTTTCCGCGACCGATGCTCGTCACACTGAGAAATTCAACCATTTCGGCTTCTCCTGCCCTGTGGGTCCGCTCCGTCCGCTCACATCATGCCGGACATGTCGAAATTGAGGTTCATGTTGCGCCAGTTCGTATACTTGTTTCGTGGCAAAAAATTGTAGGGCGCGCATTTCTGCACGGCCTGAACCGCCCGGTCGGCGAAAAGCCGCGAAAGGGCGCCGCCACTCGAACTCGAAATCACCGGATTGCCGGCCAGAGACCCGTCCTGATTGAGCGAGAAGCGGATCGATGCACGCAGCTTGTCGGCATCCGCACTGCCCGCAAAGTCACGGACGTTCCAGCATTCCTGAACGCGCTGGCGCACGGCATCGACTTCGCTCAACGAAAGCGCGAGTGCAGGATCGTCAGACCGCGGCAGATCGAGCTCCACATCGGCAGACTCCCGCGGCTGCGCGCGCGGCGCGGCATCCGGCGTCTTGTTGAGAAGCTGCGCGATCTGGTTCGGATCGAACTTCTTCTCAGGCTCGGGCTTCGGCGGCGTCGGCCTGTCGACCTTCTTCTCGACGGGCTTCGGCTCTTCCTTCTTCACCTCTTTCTCGGGCGAGGGCTCGGGCTTCGCCTGGGGCGGGGGCGGCGGCGCGGGCGCAGGCGCCGGAGGGGTCGGCGTCGGCCGCTCGGCGACCTGCGGACGCGGCGGCTCCGGCTCCTCGACCGGAGGCTTCGGCGTCTCCACCTTTTTCTGGCTGACGAGATTGGTCGTGTCTGAAATCGTCACAAGTTCGATCGGCACGACGCGCAAAGGCGGATCGGGAAGCTCCCGGGGGCCCGGGAACGTCACGAAGGCAAGCAACACGACCGCCATATGCGCGGCGACTGAGATCAGGAACGGTTTGCGCATTACCGCTGCTTAGTTGGCACGACGCCCGCCGGCCGGAGCAGGAGGCGATGTGTCGGTCTCGGTTACAAGGGCGACTTTGGAGAAGCCGGCCGCGCTCAACCGGCCCATGACGTCCATCACCCTCCCATAGGCAATTCCCTTGTCGGCGCGGACGAAGATGCGCTGCTCATAGCCGTTCTCGGCGATCGCCGTGAGTTGCGGCACGAGCGCATCCGCCTCCGTCGGCGTTTCCTGGACGAAGATTTCGCCCCGGCCGTTGATCGTGATGGTCAGAGGCTCCGTATCGCCGGGGATCGGCGCAGCTTGCGACTTCGGCAGGTCGACCGGCACACCGACGGTGAGCATGGGCGCCGCCACCATGAACACGATGAGCAGCACCAGCATGACGTCGACGACGGGTGTGATGTTGATTTCGGACATGGGCGCACGTCCGAACTTGCTGCGGCCACCGCTCTTCTTGCCGACCGACATCGCCATGGCCTACCCCCGCTCGTCGAGCTGGCGCGACAGGATCGCGGAAAACTCGTCCGCGAAGCCTTCCATGCGCTGCGCGATCTTCGAAGTCTGGTTCGAGAAGCGGTTATAGGCGACGACCGCCGGGATGGCGGCGATGAGGCCGAGGCCCGTCGCAAAGAGCGCTTCCGCGATGCCGGGTGCAACGACCGCAAGGTTCGTATCGCGGCTCACCGCGATCGACTGGAAGGAATTCATGATGCCCCAGACCGTGCCGAAGAGGCCGACGAAGGGCGAGACGGAACCGACCGTCGCGAGGAAGAGCAGCCGGTTTTCCAGCGCCATCATTTCGCGGTTGATCGTCACCTGCATGACCTTGTCGACACGCTCCTTGAGGCCGACAAAGGAACTCGCCACGGCCTCCTGCGAACGGCGCCATTCGCGCATCGCCGCGATGAAGAGGGCCGAAAGCGGGTTCTGCGGGCGGTGGCCCATTTCCTGATAGAGATCTTCAAGCGAGCGGCCGGACCAGAAGACGCGTTCGAACTGGTCGATCCGCTTCTCGATCCGCGCATAGCGCCACCACTTGTCGAAAATAATCGCCCAGGACCAGATGGAGGCGAAGATGAGCCCCATCATCACGAGCTTGACGACGATATCCGCACGAAGGAACAGCCCCCACAGGCTGAAATCCATCGGGACGGCATCGACCATTGTTTCGGTGATCACCTGTTGGGTGGCGACGGGATCCATTCAGTGCCTCTCCGTGCTCTCGGACTCAATGCAGGGAGCGGCACATGACAGGCGCGGCCTTACGCAACTGGGTCTCGGCCCGTATGCGCTCCACGCTTCATGTCTGCCCCCAAATTGAGGCCGAAGTTAGTCGGTCAATTATGTCATTACCGTGGCGTGGCCCCGGATTCGGTACGTGTCCTCAAGAGGTTAGCAGCGCAGTGTGTCCGGCCGGGCACAAAGTGACATGCCCCATGCCTGTTTACTCTTCCTTGCCTCTGGAAGCGACCAGCGGCGCCAGTGCCTCGCGAACCGGAGCCGGCAGACGGCGCGGCCGTCCAGCCTTGTCGAGCACCGCCGCGAAGACCTGCGCCCTCCAGAGTTCTTCTTCCGGCGCCCCTTCCGCATCGAGCCGCCAGATCGTCTGCTCGGCCTCGATCCGGGCGCCGCTCGCCCGGACGTAGCGTGTGTGGACCTCCAGCCGGTCGTCGATACGGGCAGGTTTAAGGAAATCCATTTCCATCCGGTGAATGGCGAAGGCAATGGGGTCGTCCCCGTCGAACAGGTCGGTATGGTGAACGCCCGCGAGCCTCAGAAAGTCGGACCGCCCGCGCTCCGCGAATTTCAGGTAATTCGCGTGATAGACGATACCGGAAAAGTCCGTGTCCTCGTAATAGACGCGGATGGGAAGCCGGTGCAGCCGGTCTTCGATCCGGCCGGAAAGATCGGGCCAGACCGGATTCATTTCCCCTCCTCGCCTTCCCCGAAAAGCCGGGGCTGATTTGCCGCGCCCTGAGACGGCATAGGGACGCCGATATGGGCAAAGGCGGCGGCGGTAAGCAGGCGGCCCCGCGGCGTCCGGTTCACGAGCCCCTGCTGGATCAAATAGGGCTCGATGATTTCCTCGATGGCATCGCGCGGTTCCGAAAGCGACGCGGCGATGGTCTCGACGCCGACCGGCCCGCCCGAAAAACTGACCGCGATGCAGCGCAGATAGCGGTGGTCGAGCGCATCGAGGCCGAGTTCGTCCACCTCCAGCCGCTGCAAGGCGCGATCGGCAGCCTTTGCGTCGATGGAAGCCACGCCCTCCACGGCGGCGAAATCCCGCACCCGGCGAAGAAGCCGCCCCGCCACGCGCGGCGTGCCCCGCGCCCGCCGTGCGATCTCTCGCGCGCCATCAACCGTCATCGAGATGCCCAGCACCCGCGCGCCCCGCTGCACGATACTTTCGAGTTCGGAAATCTCGTAGAAATTGAGCCGCACCGGAATGCCGAAACGGTCGCGCAGCGGCGTGGTGAGAAGACCCGTGCGCGTGGTCGCGCCGACAAGCGTGAAAGGCGCAAGCTCGATGCGGACGGAACGCGCGCCCGGCCCCTCGCCGATAATGAGATCGAGCTGGAAATCCTCCATCGCCGGATAAAGGATTTCCTCGACTGCGGGCGACAACCGATGGATTTCGTCGATGAAGAGCACATCGCGCGGTTCGAGATTGGTCAGGAGCGCCGCAAGATCGCCGGCCTTGGAAATCACCGGCCCAGACGTCGAACGGAAATTGACGCCAAGCTCTCGCGCAACTATCTGCGCAAGCGTCGTCTTGCCGAGCCCCGGCGGGCCCGCGAAAAGCACATGATCGAGCGCTTCGCCGCGCGTGCGCGCCGCCTCGATAAAGACGGCGAGATTTTCCCTCGCCCGCGCCTGGCCCGTGAAATCGGCAAGAAGCTGCGGGCGGAGCGTCCGCTCGATTTCGTCTTCCTCGCGCTTTGCCGCATTGATGAGCCGCTCCGTCATCGCGCCAGTTCCTTCAAGCCGCGACGGATCAACTGCTCTGCGGTTGCCGCATCTTCAAGCGCCTTCGCCGCCGTGGCGATAGCGCCCGCTGCCTGTGCCTGCGGATAGCCGAGATTGACCAGCGCCGAAATCGCGTCGCGCATCGGCGCGGATGCATCGGAAACGGCAACGCCGTTCACCGGCGCCGCAAGCGTCGCCGCGAGCGAAGCCCCCTCCGGCGCCTTGTCCTTCAACTCCGTAACGATGCGCGCGGCCACTTTCGGGCCGACGCCGGGCGCGGCCGATACCGCCTTCTTGTCGTCGAGCGCAATGGCGCGAGCGAGATCGCCGGGCGCGAGCGTGCCGAGCACGCCAAGGGCGACCCGCGTGCCGACGCCCTGCACGCCAAGCAGCAGGCGAAACCAGTCGCGCTCGCCATCGCTGTCGAAGCCGATCAGGCGGATCGCTTCCTCACTCACCTTGGTTTCGATGGAAAGCGTCACGGCCTCGCCGCGAGCGGGCAGGTTCTGCAAGGTGCGGCGCGAGCAGGTGACGTGATAGCCGACGCCACCGACATCGACCACAACCCAGTCCTCGCCCGTCGAATCCACAATGCCCCTGAGCTTGCCGATCATCGGGCCGCTCCGGCGATGGCGGCGGCAAGGCGCTGATTGGCCGCACCTGAATGGGCATGCGCGATGGCGATGGCAAGCGCATCGGCTGCGTGTTCGCTGCCGGGTTTCGCGCCGGGCAGCAGCATCTCGACCATGAGCCGTATCTGCGCCTTGTCGGCATGGCCCGCCCCGACGACGGATTTCTTCACATGGTTAGGTGCATATTCGGCGACGGCGAGCCCCGCCCGCGCCGCAACGAGCAGCGCCACCGCGCGCGCCTGACCGAGCTTCAGCGCCGCCGCTGCATCCCGCGCGACGAAGGCCTGCTCGACGGCAGCAGCGCACGGCGCAAATTCATCGACCACACGGACGAGCCCCGCCTCGATTTGCACCAGCCGTTCGGCAAGCGCGAGCCGCGCATTGGATGTGATGGTGCCGTTTGCGACATGGGCGAGTTTCGATCCCTCGATCGAAATCACGCCCCAGCCGGTGGCGGTGAGGCCGGGATCGATACCGAGAAATGTGAGCGATGCCGCCATCTGCAGGGGCGATCCTCTTGCGGATACGGGCTGCAACAGCGCGCCCGTCCGGTTCATGTCCGCGAGGAGGAGACGAATATCAGCCGGACAGAGTCAGGCGGACATCTTCTCCATGACCGAATCGGACATCTCGAAGTTCGCATAAACCTGCTGCACATCGTCATTGTCGTCCAGCGCTTCGAGCATCTTGAAGACGGTCTCCGCCTTCTCGTCGTCGAGGGGGATGGTGTTCTGCGGCTTCCAGACCATCCGCGCGGCCTTGGGCTCGCCGAACTTCGCCTCAAGCGCGGAGGCGACTTCATGGAGCGCGTCGGGCGCACAGAAAAGCTCATGGGTTTCGGCCCCGGACTGGCAATCGGCCGCCCCGGCGTCGATCGCTGCCTCGAGCATGTCGTCGGCGCTCGCAACCTCGGCGCCATATTCGATCAGACCGAGCCGGTCGAACATGAAGGAAACCGAGCCCGTTTCACCGAGATTGCCGCCATTCTTCGAGAAGATCGCACGCACTTCGCCGGCCGTCCGGTTGCGGTTGTCGGTCAGCGTCTCGACGATCACACCGATCCCGCCGGGGCCGAAGCCCTCATAGCGCACTTCTTCATAGTTTTCGCCGCCCTGATCCGTGCTCTTCTTGATCGCCCGTTCGATATTGTCCTTGGGCATATTCTCGGCACGGGCGGCCTGAATGGCGGCGCGCAATCGCGGATTATATTCAGGATCGGCGAGC
>PNMC01000133.1 GCA_013823365.1 Parvibaculum sp.
CCGCGCGCCCCGCATGATTTCCTCGCTGCTCGTGGAAACGCTGTCGCGCAGCGGGGAGTTTCCCGCCGTGGTCGGGCCGGGCAGCACCGCGCGGATGGATTATGCGCTGGTCGGCGACATCCGGTCCTTTTCCGCGCATCGCGAGGAGGGCGCGGGGCTCGGGCAGGGGGTGACGAAGGTCAGGGTCGCCTTCTATGTGCGCATCCTGCGCGCGCGCGACCGGAGCATCCTTGCCTCACGGGAATTCTCCGCGGAAGCGGCGGCGCCCGGCAGCGGCATGGCGAATGTCGTCATCGCCTATGATGCCGCGCTCGGCGCCGTGCTCACCGAGATTTCCGGCTGGGCGGCGCAATCCATCGCCGCAACGGCGGCGGGGAGCTGAGGAAGACCGAAATAATTTCCTGAGTTGAAAATCCGGTGTCATCCCGGCGAAAGCCGGGATCCACACGCAGCGACGTCTTGCTCGTTCTGCTCCACCGTCATTGCGAGGAGCGAAGCGACGAAGCAATCCAGGGCTGCAGGTACGGTGCTTGCCGCTCTGGATTGCTTCGCTTCGCTCGCAATGACGCCCAATGAAAGGTACCGGGGCGACACAGCGTATTTGGCTGGTTCAAAAAAGTTCTATGCCTAGGCCAGTTTCCCGATGGCCTGGCCGAGCATGAGATAGACCTTGCCCGTGTCCGAGGTGAGATAGGTCTCGACCAGAATATTGTCGCGGTCGCGCGAGGCGGCGGCGCCGAGCAGTTCCTCGAACTGCGCGACGAAACGGTCCACATTGGCGCGGAACTCGCCGTCCTTGCGGTATTTCTGCGCGATGCGGTCGTAAAGTTCGCGCCCCGCCATGTTGTAGAGACGGCGTGTGAAGACATTGCGTTCGCCTGCCTGATAGCGCCGCCAGAGCTCGGGCGGCGGGCTTTCCTCAAGCGCCCGGTCGAGATCGATGGCGAGCGCCTGCAGCGCCTCGATCACGTGAAGCGAGGCGCGCTGGAAGTCGCGGTCCTCCTCGCCATGCGTGTCGCCCGCCGGTGCGCGCCGCTCGGCGGCGGCGAGAAGCTCGGGCAGGCCCCAGCGCCGGTCGCTTTTCGGTGTGGGGCGCGGCGCCTCGCGATAGGCGGGAAGCGGGCGGGGGAAGTCGCTCTCGCGGCGCATCGGCGTCGCGCGGTCGAGCGTGCGCGCATGGCGCACCACGATCTCGGCAATGGCGGCAAGCGCCGAAACCTGCTCCTCCAGCACGTCGCGCAAGGCGGTGGCGCTTTCCGCTGCCTCGTCCGGTAGGTCTGCGATGCGGCCTGCGAGTTCGTCCGTCGCTTCGTGCAGTGCGCGGCCTGCTTCGCGTGCGGTGCCGCCGAGGCGGATCATGGCGGCGTTGAAGCGCTCGGCCGCGGTGTCGCTGTCGTTTGCCGCGGCTTCGGCGAGCTTGCGCAGCTCTTCCGTCTTGCCGCCGACATCGGTGGCAAGCTTCTCGGTCGCCATGATGAGGTCGCGGCTCAGCGCGGCGGTAGCGGCGGTCAGGCGTTCGGTGGTTGACGAGATCGCCTCGCTCGCGGCGCGGGCGACATCGTTTGCCAGCGCGCCGGATGCGGCCTTCAACTCGTCCACCGTCGCGCCGATGGCGCGCGTCGCCGCACCCGCCGAGCGGCTTACCGAGGTCGAGGCATCGGCGGCTTCTTCCGCGCCGCGGCGGATTTCGCCGGCAATGCTTTCGCGCAACGCCGCCGCGCGCGCCGCCGCCGCCTCGAAGGTCGTGTCGAGGCCCGCGCCGAGGCTTGCCACCGCGCGCGAGATTTCCGCCGTATGATGGGCGAGCGCCTTGTCGGCCTCGTTCATGCCGTCGCGATGCGCCTCGAACACGGTGTTGAGACGTTCATGCTCGCTTTCGAGCCGGCCCGCGGCTTCCGCGATGATCTCGCGCTGGCGCTCGTAGCTCTTGCCGATCTCGTCGGCCTTGGACAGCGCGTCGGTCGCGACGACTTCGAGCCGCGAGGACTGCCGGTCGAGCATGGCGGCGGTCTGGTCGGCGCCGGCACGCGCCGCCTCGCTCGTGCGGGCGAGGTTCTCCGCCTGTTCGGCCATGCGCTTGCCGGCGGCTTCGAGGTCGGCCTCCGCCGTTCCGGCGATGCCGCGCACCGCTTCCACCTGCTCGCGGATCGAGAGCGAAATCCTGTCGCTTTCGCTGCCCAGCGTCGCGGCGATCTCCTCGAGGCTCTTCCTGTGGCGGCCGAGCAGGTCTTCCATCGTCCGTGTACGGAATTCGGCGCGGCCGGTGCCGCGGTCCAGTTCCTCCACCTCGCGCGAGACGAGCTCATTGAGTTCCGCCGCCTGTTTCAGTGCCGCGTCGAGCCCCTCGCGCATGGCGGCAAGTTCGCGCCGCACGGCGGATGAAATGGTGCCGATCTGGTCGGTCGCGAAATCTTCCGGGTCCGACAGGCGGATCGCGGTGCGCGCCAGCGCCTCCGACATGAGCCGCATTTCCGCCGCGCGCCAGGCCGTCCAGGCAAACATCCAGATGAGCGCGAGGGGCAGCAGCGCGCCTGCCGCGAAGAGCCCGGTTTCGAGGCGGCTCAGCGCCTGCAGCCCGTCGAGCCCATAGGTGCCCCAGGCCCAGGCCGCGCCCGCGCCGATGACGGCGAGGCTCGCCAGTGCCGCCGCGCCGTAAATCCGCGGGCTCGGCCGCCGCGCGATCATGCGGTAGAGCGCGCCGCCTGTCGGGCTGTCTTCATTGGCCGCGCGCACCTTCGGCTCGGCATCCTCAGCCGTTTCCGCCTCGTGTGTCTTGCCCTTTGTCTCGCCTTGGGGCAGTTCGTTGTTTTTCATCGATTTTCCCGGCGATTCCCCGGCCTTGCGCTGAAATGCGGCAGGGGGTCAGGGTGTCGGAAGGCGGGGTGAGCGTCAACATCCTTGCGCCCGCGTTAACGAATCCGTATCGGCCCCGCGCCTACACTTCATCAGGCAGTAAAGTGGCGGAGCGCGGCATGAAACCCTCGACGATGATGCGGCAGGAAACGGGCGAATTCACCGGCGGCACGTCGCGGCCCATCGATCTCGTCCATCTCTCGAAATACACGCTCGGCAACCGCTCGCTCGAAAACGAGATTCTGGCGCTTTTCCGCTCCCAGGCCGATGTCTATCTCGCGCGCCTCGATACGGCGGGCGACGAGAAGGAATGGCAGAACGCCGCCCACAGCCTCAAGGGCTCCGCCCGCGGCCTCGGCGCCTGGGCGCTGGCGGCGCTTGCCGAAGAAGCCGAAAAGACCGCGCTCGCCGCCCGCGCCGGCATCATGGCCGAGATCCGCGACGCCATCGCCGCCGTGAACGCCTTCATCGACAGCGTGGCGGAGGCTTGAGACATTTCCTCGGCCTCTCTTGAGGTCCACCCTGTCTCAAGCCATCTATCGGCCCTCTGAACCAGCCAAAACAAGAATGTCATCCCGGGATTTATTCCCGGGACCCATTGGCTTCTCCACTTGCTGATGAGTGAAACGGATCCCGGCAACAAGTGCCGGGATGACACCGTAGGATTGGAGAGACGTGCTCTCTACCCCTTCACCATCGCCACCACCTCATCCGCAATCGCAAGCGACGATGTCAGCCCCGGGCTCTCGATCCCGAAGAGATTGATGAGCCCGGCGATACCGTGGCGCGCAGGCCCCGAGAGCATGAAATCCGCCGTCGCTTCGCCCGGTGCGTTGAGCTTCGGCCGCACGCCGGAATAGGCGGGCTGGAGCGCGCCGTCCTTCAGCCCCGGCCAGTAGCGGCGGATCGCGTCGTAGAAGCCCGTGGCCCGCTCCGGCTTAACCGCATAATCGGGCTCCGTGCCTTCGGCCACATCGATCCATTCAACATCCGGGCCGAAGCGCGCCTGACCGCCCATGTCGAGCGTCAGATGCACGCCGAGGCCCGCCGCCTCCGGCACGGGATAGATGAGGCGCGAGAAGGGCGCGCGGCCCGCAAGCGAGAAATAATTGCCCTTGGCGAAACGGGCGGCAGGCACATGCGCCGCGTCGAGCCCCTCGATCCGCGCCGCAAGCGCCGGCGCCCATAGCCCGCCCGCATTGATAACGATCCGTGTACGGAGCCGCGTTTCCTCCGCGCCGGACACATGAACGATGAAGCCGTCGCCCTCCCGCGTCACGCGCGTGGCCCCCGCGTGAAAGGCGATCGCGCCGCCCGCATCCTCGAACTCGCCCTGAAGGCTCAGCATGAAGGCATGGGCATCGAGAATGCCGGTCGAGGGCGAGAGCAGCGCCGCCTCCGCCTTCAGCGCCGGTTCGAGCGCCCGCGCTTCCGCGCCCGTCAGCTCGCGCAGGTCGCTCACGCCATTCGCCCTGGCGCGCGCGGCAATGCCGCCAAGCTCGGCAAGCTGCGCCTCATCCGCCGCGACGATCAGCTTGCCGCATTTCCGGTAGGGGAGGTTGCGCTTCTCCAGATAGTCATAAAGCCGCCCGCGCCCCTCCACACAGAGCCGCGCCTTCAGGCTCCCTTGCGGATAATAGATGCCCGCATGGATCACCTCGCTGTTCCGTGCGGAAACCTCCGTCCCGGTCGCCCCATGCCGTTCGAGAATCACCGTCTCATGCCCGGCCAGCGCCAGCGCGCGGGCTGAGGCAAGGCCCACCACGCCCGCTCCGATCACGACGGCGTCTGACGTAAGTGTAGTGTGACGAACCACTCAGGGTGTTCTCTTCTTCATGTCATTGCTCGCGGCGCTCTATAATTTCAGCTTATCTTTCTCGAACCTTGGGTGGGGGTGGTGATGGCTGAAGCTCGAAACGAAGAACATGAAGTAAAAGGACTTATAGATATTTTGAAGAATGTGGCAGATGTTCCTTCATATAAGGGGCGTGTCGCCAGGAAAAAGGAGTTAAACAAGAATGTGTTAGACCGACTCTATGGCTTTCTGAATGTTCTTGATGGGAAGGCAAATGGGTTGCTTGCTCTCAACGGCATTCTTCTCGCCGCACTGGTGGTCCTGCTTTCAAGTGAAGTCAAATCTATTCGGAGGATTTTCCCTGTTGGCGAGAGCTTTTTCGTGTCGATCATGATCTTTGCGTTTCTCGGTTTGCTGGTTTCCCTTCTGCGTTGTCTTCAAATTGTGAACATCAAATGGAAATTTCTTCAATATATGCGCGAAGGTAAGACGGGGATTGACGAAGAGCTTCGAACACTGGCTCAGGAGGTTGATCGTCGTACAGATATCTACAAACAGGCTTGGCATCTGACGCGAGCGAGTGGGTGGGTCATTCTCGGTTTGGTGGTGTTCTCTCAAGCCATAGGTGTGGTATACTATTGTTTAGAATGGGTAATATTGCGGAGTGCAGGTAGTTAGATGGCCAAATTCAGTTCACTGATGGAACTGGAATCTCAAGACACGGAGCTGCTTTTGGCAGCTCTTGAAGCGTCCTCGTCCGCCTATGCGCCTTATTCCGGTTTTGCGGTTGGTGCGGCGGTCAGAACTCAGTCGGGCAGGGTTATCGTCGGCGCCAACATCGAAAACGCAGCCTATGGCGTCACCACATGTGCCGAGGTTTCGGCCTTATCGGCGGCCAATGTCGGTGCTGCAGACCCGATAGATACGATTGCAGTGGTGGGGGGGAAGTTCACGCTCCCTCAGGACTTCTCGCAGGTCGTCACGCCATGCGGCCGCTGTCGGCAGATGATATTCGAAGCATCGCAGATCGGGGGAAGGGATATCCGGGTTCTTTCCGCGAATGGACAGCTCACCGAGATCATGGAGGCGACGATCTCCGAACTTCTGCCAAACGCTTTCGGCCCCTCAAATCTGGGCCTCAATCACACATGGCCGGAGCTTCAGAAGCTGCTGGTTTCTGCCGTTGCAGAAATCCGGACGCGTCTGGTTGAAGGGGAAGGCAGTCGCGAGCCTGCTCCGATCGCCAAAGTTCCGCGCCGGTAGCCAGCATCGCGCGGGAGCGGCCTTACCCCCTAATACCTCGCCGCCCGCCGCTCCACCGGGCCGTCATCCGTCAGTGCGATATGCGTCAGGGTCTGTTCGTCGTGGTTCATGCGCCATGAGAGGAGGCGCTGGGCGTAGTCCAGCACCAGCGGCAGATAGGCGGGGTCGGTCGCGCGGTTCACGAATTCGCCGGGGTCTTTCTCGAGGTCGAAGAAGAGCGGCGGCAGTTTCGTGAAGTGGACATATTTGTATTTCTCGTCGCGGATGATGTTCATCGTGCATTGATGGAGCGTGAGACCGAGACGCTTCTCCGCGCTGTCGTCGGCCGGGTCGCGGAAGTCGAATTCCCAATGCGCTTCCTTCCGCCATGTCTCGGGCTCCCGTCCTTCGAGGAAGGGGCGGAGCGAGGCGCCGTCGCATTGCACGGGGATCTCCGCGCCGATCAGGTCGAGCATGGTCGGCATGATGTCGACATTCTCGGTGAACTGCGTGACGACGCGGCCTCGGGCCCCGTCCGCCGCGCGGCGCGGATCGCGGATGATGAGCGGGATGTGGTAGGAGGCATCGAAATATCCGCATTTGCCGAGCAGCCAGTGGTCGCCCATCTGCTCGCCGTGATCGGAGGTGAAAATGATGAGCGTGTTGTCCCAGCGCCCGCTTTCTTTCAGGAAGGCGAAGAGCCGGCCCAGCGCCTCGTCCACTTCCGACATGAGGCCGTAATAGACGGCCTTCAGCCTGCGGAGCTTTTTCTCGTCCGCCGGCGCGCGGAAGAGCTTGCGGCCAAGCTGGTGTTCGAGCCAGGGGTGCTGCGCCGCTTCTTCTTCATGGCTCTCCTTCCGCGCAAAGCCCGGCACCGCCGCCGGGTCGTACATGGCGTTGAAGGGCTCGGGCGCGACGAAGGGCGGGTGCGGCCGGAGCAGCGAGAGATGGGCGATGAAGGGTCTGTCGCTCTCGCCGAGATACTGGATCACGCGGTCGGTCAGGAAGTTCGTGTCGTCCACCTCCTTCGGATAGACGAGCGGGCGGGGCACCGCCGCCCCGTCTTCATATTCCGGCCCCGGCGCGCGCTCGCCATAGGCGTAGCGGATGTCCGCCGGCACCTCATAGCCGTTGGCGGCCAGCCAGTCGGTCCAGGGCGTCGGCCATGTGCCCATCATGCAAACGGGGCGGATGCCGGGCAGCGGGCCTTCATAGGTTTGCAGCCAGGGGCTTTCCGGGTCTTCCTCGCGCGGGTCCTGGCTCGTGTCGGTATAGCCGAAAAGCACCGGGTCATAGCCGAGGCGGCCTGCCTCCTTCGCCCAGTTCGTGTGGCGCGCATCGAGCGGCGTGCCGTTGGTGCCGGAGCGGTGGTTCTGCAGATACATGCCGGTATGGAGCGAGGCGCGGGAGGGGCCGCAGGGCACCGCGTTTGCGTAGTGCCGCTGGAAG
>PNMC01000134.1 GCA_013823365.1 Parvibaculum sp.
GTCAGTTCGTCGAAGCGGCGGAGGGCAGCATCCCAGTCAAAGATGCCTCCTCAGCAGTGCGAGCGACTGCTTGATTTCATCGGCGAGCGTCTGCATCTCGGCGCGCATGGGGAACTCTTCTCGGTATCCGTGTCGCGGGCCGGATTCGGCCCTTCGCTGGCGCGGAAAATAGGGGGATGAGGGGGCGGTGTAAATAGCTGACCATTCTTCAACGATAGAATGTTGGCAAAGCTACATCTCTTTAAGCCTACCACGACCGTCGCAACACATCCCTCAAAAACTCACCATGGCATTAGATCATTACATTCCACAGGTTCACCTCAAGAATTTCTATTCGCCTTCGCTCGAAGGACGGCTACAACACCGTCAGGCCGCACAGCGCACTCGGCAACCTGCCGCCCGCCATCTACGCCATGCTCGACGCTCCCGAGATGCAACGGGACGGGACGTCTGAGCGTTATCGGGGCTCCACGCCCCGCCCCGTTGCATCACCGAGCCCAACAGGCTCAAATGTTCAAAGGACTCTGCTTCCAACTGGATGAAGGTTGGGGCTCAGGTCATCTGCCCTGATGAAATTTGAATTCTGGGCTTTGGGATATTCTTCCACGCGTTCAACCTCATAGCTATGTCATGCTGTTGCGATAAGCCGCACGGCTCTCGATGAAGGACGAAAGCCTAGGAGTAATGTTCGGCGATGCTGCAAGAGGTGCTGCGAGTGGGTCCCGGGGACGAGCCCCGGGATGACAATTATGGGTGTGGCCGATGCCGTGCCCGGCTCGCTCTGCCTCCACACTTGTCATGCCCGGGCTTGACCCGGGCATCCAGGGCGAGGAACGAAGCCGATAGCGAAGAAAAATTCTTGCGAAGAGCGACGCGCCTGTCGGCGGCTACTGGATTGCCGGGTCAAGCCCGGCAATGACCTATAAGGAGTAGTGCGTTCAATCCCCCTCCTACGCGGCGTTGCCGCTTCGGAGGGCTGAAGCCGCCGCATATCCCGAGGCCCAGGCCCATTGGAAGTTGAAGCCGCCGAGGTGGCCGGTGACGTCCACTCCTTCGCCGATGAAATAGAGGCCGGGGACGTTTCGCGCTTCCATTGTCTGCGAGGAGAGGTCGCGCGTGTCGACGCCGCCGGCGGTGACTTCCGCCGTGCGGTAGCCTTCGGTGCCGGAGGGTTTCACGCGCCAGCGGTTGACGAGCGTGGCGGCGGCTTCGAGTTTCCTGTCCGAGAGGTCCGCGAGGCGGCCTTCGACGCCTGAGCGGCGGGCGACATTTTCGGCGAGGCTTTTCGGGAGGATGCGCGCAAGCGCGGTCGCGATCTCCTGTTTCGGCGTCGCCTTGCGCGCTTCTTTCAATTCGGCAAGCACGTCGCGGCCCGGCGCCATGTCGATCATGATCTCGTCGCCTTCCCGCCAATAGGACGATATCTGCAGGATGGCGGGGCCCGAAAGCCCGCGATGGGTGAAGAGCAGCGCCTCGGCAAAGCGCGTCTTGCCATGCGAGACGACGGCATCGACCGAGACGCCGGATAGCCCCTCCAGCGCCTCGCGCAGATCGGGCCCGAAGGTGAGTGGCACGAGCGCGGGGCGCGGCGGCACGAGGCGCAGGCCGAATTGGCGCGCGATGTCATAGGCAAGGCCGGTCGCGCCCATTTTCGGGATCGACTTGCCGCCCGTCGCGACGACAAGCGCGGGCGCGGCGAAGCGCCCCTTCGATGTGTCGACGGTGAAGCCAGTCTCGCCTTTTGCGACGCTCCTGATCTCCGTCTCGAGCGAGAGGGTGACGCCTGCCTTGCTGCATTCATCGAGCAGCATGTCGATGATCTGTTGCGAGGAGCCGTCGCAGAAAAGCTGGCCGAGCGTCTTTTCGTGCCAGGCGATGCCGTGGCGCTCCACCAGCGCGATGAAATCCGCCGGCTTGAAGCCCGCCAATGCGGAGATGCAGAAGCGCGGATTGTCTGAGAGGAAGTTCTTCGGGCTCGTGTGGATATTGGTGAAGTTGCAGCGTCCGCCGCCGGAGATACGGATTTTCCCGGCGGGCTTTTTCGCATGGTCGATGACGAGGACGCGGCGGCCGCGCCGCCCCGCCGTCATGGCGCAGAAGAGCCCCGCTCCGCCTGCGCCCAGAATGATCGCGTCGTATGTCAGTAGAGCCCGCCCGTGCCGGAGCCGACATCGCCGCCCTGCCCGCCGCCCGCGGCATAGCCGCCGCCGGGACGCGCCGGTTCTTCCTCGCGCGCGCCGGGAATGCGGTCGGTCGGCACGCCGCCTTCCGGGATCGCCGTGCCGAAGGGCAGCGTCTCGCCGTCCGGTCCGCGCAGACCTTCCGCCGTCTGATTATCGTTTACAGGGTCCATCATGCCGGGCGGCACGTCGCCGCTGCCGTCGAGCACGCCATCCTCGAAAGCCTCCGGCCCGCCGTGAGGATCCTCGTTCACCACCGGCACGTTGCCGAACAGGCTGACGCCCGGCGCGGATGAATCGAGCTGCGGCTCCGTGCCCTGCTTGAAGGCTTCGAGGATCACACCCGAGCCCTCGCCATCGGCGAGCTTGCCCGTCTTCGAATTGACCTTCACGAGCGAGATGCCCGGCGGCACGCGGAAGGGGATCGCCGGCTTGCCGCCGATCGCGCGTTCCATGATGTTCGCGAAAATCGGCGCCGCGGCACGGCCGCCCGTCTCGGCGCGACCGAGCGGGCGCGGCTCGTCGAAGCCGATGAAGACGCCGACCACGAGATTGGGCGAATAGCCGATGAACCAGGCATCCTTGCCGTCATTCGTGGTGCCGGTCTTGCCGGCGAGCGGCACGCCAACCTTGCGCGCCGCGCCGCCTGTGCCGCGCAGCACCGCGCCTTCGAGCATCGAGGTCACCTGATAGGCCGTTTGCGGGCTCGACACCTGCTCGCGATTGTCGGGCAGTTCCGGCGGCATGACGGGCTCGGGATTTGCGGGATTGCGGCGCGCGGCGGCGGCCAGGGCCTCGTCCCAATCCTGCGTGCAGGTGCTGCAGGGGCGCTCGTCATGGCGATAGACCGTGCGGCCGAAACGGTCCTGCACGCGGTCGATCAGCGTCGGCGTTACGCGCTTGCCGCCATTGTCGAAGATCGCATAGGCGCCGACCATGCGCATGAGCGTGGTCTCGCCCGCGCCGAGCGACATGGAGAGCACGGGCGGCATGTTGTCGGCAATGCCGTAGCGCCGCGCATAGGCTGAGACGTTTTCCGGGCCGACATATTGCGCGAGGCGCACCGTCATCAGATTGCGCGAATGTTCGAGGCCGAAGCGCAGCGTCGAGGGGCCGTAAAAGCGGCGCTCGTAGTTTTCGGGTTTCCAGAGGCCGAGGCCCGGGCCCTGATCGAGCACGAAAGGCGCATCGAGCACCAGCGAGGACGGCGTGAAGCCCTTGTCGAGCGCGGCCGCATAGACGAAAGGCTTGAAGGAGGAGCCCGGCTGGCGCAGCGCCTGCACCGCGCGGTTGAACTCCGACATGCCGAAGCTCAAGCCCCCCTGCATGGCAAGGACGCGGCCCGTATGCGGGTCGAGCGCCACGGCGGCGCCGTTCACCGCCGGCATCTGCTCCAGCGCATAATGCGTGGGGTTTTTCTTCTCGTCGCCGAATACGGGCGATACCCAGATCACATCGCCGACGGAGACGACTTCCGAGGGGCGCGAAATTTCCGGGCCGAGATAGACGTCGTTCACGTTCTTCCGCGCCCAGCGCATGGCGGAGAAAGGCACCTTTGCCTTCACGATCTCCTTCGAGATGCTGCCGTCGGGCTGGCGGAGCGGGCGGAGGCCGATCTCGATTTCGTCGCCGCGGACATCGAGAACGGTGGCAAGCGTCCAGGGCTCCATGTCGGAGGGTACGGGCATGGCGGCCAGCGCCTCCTGCCAGTTCTCGCCCTCTTCCAGCTTGCGCACGGGCCCGCGCCAGCCATAGCGCCTGTCATAGGCGATGAGACCTGCGCGCAATTCGCTCGCGACGATTTCCTGGAGCCGCGTGTCGATGGTCGTGCGCACGGAAAGGCCGCCGCCATAGAGCTTCTCCTCGCCATACAGGGCGATCAGCTCGCGGCGCACCTGCTCGACGAAATAGTTGGCATCGCGCATCTGCACGCCGCGCGTGCGGATCGAGACATCGAGATCGGAGGCGCGCGCTTCCGCCGCTTCGTATTGCGAGATGAAGCCCTCCTCCGCCATGCGGGCGATGACCCAGTTGCGCCGCGCAATGGCGCGCTCGCGGAAGCGGTAGGGGTGATAATTGTTCGGCGCCTTGGGCAGGGTCGCGAGATAAGCGGCCTCGGCCACCGTCAGTTCGTCGAGCGACTTGCCGAAATAGTTGAGCGCGGCGGCGGCAACGCCATAGGCGCCGATGCCAAGATAGATTTCGTTCAGATAGAGCTCGAGGATGCGGTCCTTCGAAAAGGCCTGTTCGAGGCGGAAGGCGATCAGCGCTTCCTTCAGCTTGCGGTCGAAGGTCACGTCCGAGGAGAGCAGGAAGTTCTTGGCCACCTGCTGCGTGATGGTCGAGGCGCCGACGAGACGGCGGTCGTTCATCACATTGGAGATGTTGTCGATCATCGCGCGGGCGATGCCCGTCGCGTCGACGCCGCCATGGCTGTAGAAATTCTTGTCCTCGGCGGCGAGGAAGGCATCGACCACGCGCGGCGGAATGGCGCTGATCGGCACATAGAGGCGGCGCTCGCGGGCGAACTCGCCGATCAGCTCGCCGTCGCCCGCATGGACGCGCGTCGTCACCGGCGGCTCGTAATTGGCGAGCTTCGTATAATCCGGCAAATCCTGATTGAGCTGCCAGACCATATAGGCGCCCGCAAGCAGGCCGCCGGTCAGCAGCACCAGAATGACCGCCGCAACGATCGAAAGAACTTTCAGCATCGGGCGCTCCGCCCCCACTCGCACAACATTACCGACCCGCCGCCCTCTAATGGCCAATTATGGCACGCAAGAGGCGCCAAAACGACTCGTGCGTCACGGCTTACATATAAAGCGGATATTTACCAAGAAAGGGTTGCTGCGCAGGCCGCGTCAGTTCGCCATTTCGGCCATGCGGTCGCCGAAATAGCGGTCGACGGCGCGGGTCATGGTCTTGGCCATGCTCGCGCGCCATGTGGACGAGGTCAGCAGCTTCTCGTCCTCATGGTTGGTGAGGAAGCCGAGTTCCACCAGAACCGAGGGCACATCCGGCGCCTTGAGCACCACGAAGCCCGCGAAGCGGTGCGCGGGGTCGAGCGTCTTCGTGCTCCGGCTCGCGTAATCGACCAGCGAACGGGCGAAGCGCGAGGAATAGTTCTTGGTTTCGCGCTGGGCGAGATCGATGAGAATGCCGGTCACTTCCGGCGTCTCGCCTTGCAGGTCGAGACCGGCGATCAGGTCCGACTGGTTCTCCTTGCGCGCCAGCGCGGCGGCCTCGGCGTCCGACGCCGTTTCGGAGAGCGTATAGACCGACAGGCCGCGCACATCGGGGCGCTGGATCGCATCGGCATGGACCGAAATGAAGAGGTCCGCCTGCTTGCGCCGCGCAATCGTCACGCGCTCGCGCAGCGGAATGAAAATGTCGCTGTCTCGCGTCAGATGGACGTCGTAACGGCCCGTCGCCCGCAATTCCTCGGCAAACTGGCGGGCAAAGGCCAGGGTGACGTTCTTTTCCTTCACGCCGGAGCGGCCAAGCGCGCCCGGATCGACGCCGCCATGACCCGGATCGATCACCACGATGCGGCGGCGCTCGATGCGCTGCGCGGGCGGGCTGATCGGCACGGCGGCGACGGCGGCAAGTTCGGCAGCGGCTGCGGCAGCCGTGTCCGGTGCGCCCTCCGGCAGGCCCGCCGTGCGCATGAAGCTCGCCATGTCGGTCGGCGCAAGGTCGAGAACCACGCGGCGGCCGAAGCCCGATTGCGGATCGAGCACGAAATTGCGCGCGACCTCCACCGGCTGGCCGGTGTCGATGACGACACGCCAGGTATCCGCCTCGAAGCGGCCATAGCGGTAGCCGGTGACGACGCCGAGCGACTTGACCGCCGGCGTCTCGGCGAGATTGAACGGCACGCCCTTGATGTCGATCACGACGCGGTAGGGATCGGCCAGGGTGAAAATGCGGTAATCGGCGAGGTTCTCGCCCGCGAATTCCATGACGAAGCGGGTCTGGTCGCCATGATCGCCGAGCCGGATCGAGGTGACCCCTGCCCCGCCGGCGCCCGGCGGCGTGCCCGGCGCCATGGGCACGGGGCCCGTGCCGAGCGCGCCGGTCGACATGGCGTCGTTTTCGGCGGCGGCGTCGCCTGCCCGGAGATCGGCCTCAAGCTGCCTGACAAGTTCGTTAAGGTCGTTGACCTGGCCGGCCTCGGCGGCGAAGGCAGGCGCGAGCGCAAGGAAGCCCGCGACGGCGAGCCGCGCGCCGATCCGTCCCCAGTTCCTGCCTAAGCCCGCCAAACTCATTCTACCCGCCGCTTGAGGGGTACCCCTTGCGACCCCTGCCAAATACCGGCCCGCAAATGCGGGGGGCTGCGGTATTCGAAGCAACCCAAATCAGTATTTCAGCCAGATTACTTCAAAAAAGGTTATCGCGTCCAAAATTTACGAAGTTTCAATGGATAGAATGGTTAATAACGTGCCAATTGGCGATTTCGGGAGCCGTATTCGCCGCCGCTTGCCAAATCAGAGCGGCAAAAGGTAAAACCGGTCCCAGCCGTATTCCCTTACGGGATGAATCGGCTCCATTGAATTCGGGCAAGAGTTGCGCGCCGGCCCGCCCCATCGGGGCAAACCGGAAGCGGACGGCGCAGGCCCCGGCACCATCCCCTCGAGAGGCGCGAGCCTCGGGACAGCGCCAAAATGCGCATTGCGAAAGTTCATGGCTTCTCTCCGCCGCGCCAAGGCGCGGTGCGGGAAGCCCCGCCGGCACCCGGCGTCTTTAATTTGGGTGCGACAAAGGTTGAGATGCACGACGCAGTCAGACAGCAAGCCGAAGGGCCGGCGCAGCGGGGACTTCCCGCAGCAGGCGGCAGATCGGCTGCGCCCGGAGCTGCGCGCGTTGTCCCCGCCCCTTTCCAGACCCTGTCCGCAGCCGCCGCTCTGGCCGCACGGACCCCAACAACAGGCGCAGGAGCGCGGCTGGCCGGACGCATGACCA
>PNMC01000135.1 GCA_013823365.1 Parvibaculum sp.
CGACGGCGAGCGAGAGATAGCCGCTCCAGCCGAGCACAATGCCGTAGTCATGCACGGCGATGCGCGCATTGCTCCAAGCGAGCTTGTACTCGTCGGCCGGCGGCATCGGATCGTATTCCGCAATGCCCTGCGCCACGCAATCGCGGATCGTGAGTTCCGTCACCACGAAACCGGGGCTGTGCTTTGCGAAGCCGGGCGCGAAAGTGCCCATATAGGCATAGTGCCTGCCGCCACGCCGGAAGCCGATCTCGATGGCCGCCGTCTCGCCATCGACGGAGAGATGCGACACCGCAAGGCCCGACGAGACCGAAGCATCGCCCGCAAATCCAGTGAGGCATTCTTCCATGCGGTTGTCGTTGAAGGCGCGGCCATAAAGCCCGCGCGCCGCAAGCCACTCGCGTTTGAAGGCAAAGGCCTTGGCAACAAGCGCCGCCGCTTCCCGTCCCGGCCCCACGATCTCGAAATTCATGCCGCCCATCGAGTCGAATTTGCGCATCCGCTTGGCGTTGCGCTTGGCAAGCGGCCAGTCCTCCGCCATGAAGCCGTCAAGGCCGCTATAGGCCGTCGTGTCGAGCACCGGCGTTTCAGCGGCAGGCCCGAGCGCGATGCCGCGCCGCGCCGCCCATGCCGCAATCGCGCTGTCCGCGCGAAGCCCGCGCAGGCAGAGAAATCCGATATCGGCCTGCCCGCCGATTTCCGCGAACGCCGCATCGATCCATTCCTCGCGCGCCCGGCCATCGGCCGCGATCACATCGCCATACTGCCCGATCGGATCGCCCGCCCAGCAGGCCACCCGCCCGAAAGACGTCGTCTCGATGGCAAGCGGCCAGACAAGCACAAGCTCGCCCCGGCGGCGCACCGTGATGACGCGAAGCTCGTTCCGCGCATTGGCGAAATGCCGTTCCCAGGCAAGAATGAGATCGCAGGACTGGAAGACCGTGCCGGCATCGGGCTGCCGCGCCTCAAGCGCCCGCCACTCCGGCGCGATCGCATGGATCTCGGGGCCGGAATAGCTTTCGACTTCAATACCGGCGAGCGAAGCCCCCTCCCGCCCACGCGTCAGCGCCGCGCCCGCCGCATAGATCAGCTGGTCGAGCACAAACGCGTCCTGAAGGAACAGAATGGCTTCCATGAGTCTCCGCCCGGCGCCTTTGGCTGGTCCGTCGAATGGTGAAACGGCAGTGTCGCCGGGAGAAGGTTAAAATCGTCTAACCATTTGCGCCGAAACGGGGCCTCAGCCGCCCGCCATTTCGATCCACTGGTCCTCATCGATGATCTCGATGCCAAGTTCGCGCGCCTTGGCAAGCTTCGAGCCCGCGCCGGGCCCCGCCACGATGAGATCGGTCTTGGGCGAAACGGAACCCGCCACCTTCGCCCCCATCTGCTCCGCCCGCGCCTTCGCCTCCGAGCGAGTCATGCGTTCGAGCGAGCCCGTGAAGACGACGGTCTTGCCGGCCACGGGGCTGTCGGTCTGCTGCGCCTCCAGCGGCAGCGCCTTCACGCCCGCCTTGCGCAAACCTTCCACCACTTCGCGATTATGCTTCTCGGCAAAGAAATCGACGATCGATTCCGCCAGCACCTCGCCCACCCCGTCGATCGCCAGAAGCTCGGCCCGCGCCTCGCTTTCGGGGTCGGCAGCAGCGCGCATCTGCGCCTCGAAATTTTCCAGCGTGCCATAGCTCCGCGCCAGCAGCCGCGCATTGGTTTCGCCGACATGGCGGATGCCGAGCGCGAAGATGAAGCGGTCGAGCTCAACCTCGCGCCGCTGGTCTATCGCCTCGAAGAGTTTTTTCACGGACGTTGCCCCCCAGCCCTCGCGATCCTTCAGCTTTTTCAGCGAGTGCTTGTCGCGCTCCTCAAGCGTGAAGATTTCGTCCGGTCGGGAGACGAGATCATCCTGATAGAAGGCGGCAATCTGCTTCTCGCCAAGCCCCTCGATGTCGAAGGCATTGCGAGACACGAAATGGCGGAGCCGTTCCACCGCCTGTGCCGGGCAGACGAGCCCGCCCGTACAGCGCATCACCGCATCGAGCTTGCCCGTCTTCGGGTTCGTCTCGCGCACGGCATGGCTGCCGCATTCGGGGCAGGTCTCGGGGAACTTGTACTTCGTCTTGCCGCGCGGCCGGTCTTCCACCACCCGCACGATCTGCGGGATCACATCGCCAGCCCGTTGCACCACCACCGTGTCGCCGGGCCGCACGCCAAGCCGCTCGATCTCGTCGGCATTGTGAAGCGTTGCATTGGAGACGACGACACCGCCCACCGTTACCGGCGTGAGCCGCGCCACCGGCGTCATCGCGCCGGTCCGCCCCACCTGAATGTCGATGCTTTCAAGCACCGTCATTGCCTGCTCGGCAGGAAACTTGTGCGCAATGGCCCAGCGAGGCGAGCGCGAGACGAAGCCGAGGCGGTTCTGCCAGTCGAGCCGGTCCACCTTGTAGACAACGCCGTCGATGTCATAGCCGAGCGTTGCGCGCCGCTCTTCGATGTCGTGATAGAAGGCGATCAGCTCCTCGATGCTCTTGCAGCGCGTGAACAGCGGATTGACCGTGAAGCCCCACTTCTCGAACGCCTCGATCATGCCGGTCTGCGTCTCGGCCGGCATCTCCGGCATCTCGCCCCATGTATAGGCGAAGAAGCGCAAGGGCCGCGATGCCGTCACCTTCGCATCGAGCTGACGAAGGGAGCCTGCCGCCGCATTGCGCGGATTGGCGAAGACAGGCTTTCCCGCCTCGCGCTGCCGCTCGTTCAGCTTCGCAAAATCCTCATGCGACATATAGACTTCGCCGCGCACTTCCACGACATCGGGAATGTTCTTGCCCTTCAGCGTGGCGGGAATATCGCCGATGGTGCGCAGATTCTCGGTGACGTTCTCGCCTTCCCGTCCGTCGCCCCGCGTCGCGCCCTGCACGAGCTTGCCTTTCTCATAGCGCAGCGCCGCCGACAGCCCGTCGATCTTCGGCTCCGCCGTCACGGCAAGTTCGTCGCCTTCCTTGAGGTTCAGGAACTTCCGGATGCGGTTCCAGAAATCGGTAACATCGTCATCGTCGAACGCATTGCCGAGCGAGAGCATCGGCACCGAATGCACGACCTTGCCGAAACCATCGGCTGGCGCGGCGCCCACGCGGGCGCTCGGACTGTCCTCGCGCACAAGCTCGGGGTAGCGCGCCTCGATGGCGTCGTTGCGCTGGCGCAATGCATCATACTCGGCATCGGAAATGCGGGGCGCATCTTTCTGGTAATAGGCCTTGTCAAGCGCGGCAATCTCATGCGCCAGCCGCTCAAGCTCCTCAGCCGCCTCTTCCATCGTGAGATGGGCGGCATCCTTCCGGGAAAGCGCTTCGTCCTTCTCCGCCGGCTTTTTCTTCGGTGCCTTGCTCACGCCGCCTCGCTCATGGGTGACTTCCGATCAGCCGGTCCGCCGCCGCCCGCGCCTCGTCCGTCACCGTCGCACCGGCAAGCATACGCGCGATTTCCTCGCGCCGCGCCGGTGCGTCGAGCGTCTCGACACGTGTAGCGATCTTCGCCGCTTTCGCCTCCCCACCCTTCGAAATACGGAAATGATGCTGCGCGCGCGCCGCGACTTGCGGCGAATGCGTCACCACGACCACCTGCACTGCGCGCGCAAGCTCGGCGAGACGAAGCCCCACGGCCTCTGCCACCGCGCCGCCAACGCCGGAATCCACCTCGTCGAAGATCAGCGTCGGTGCACTGCCCCGCGATGCGAGCGCCACTTTGAGCGCCAGCACGAAACGCGAGAGTTCGCCACCCGACGCGATCTTGATGATCGGCCCGAAAGGCGCACCCGGATTGGTCGAGACGAGGAAGGACACGCGGTCGATCCCCTCCGGCCCGCCATGGCTCTCCGGCAGCACCTCGATATTCGTCTTGAAGCTCGCCTTGTCGAGTTTCAGCGGCTTCAGCTCTTTCATCACTTCCTTGTCGAGCTTCGCGGCCGCGCGGGCACGCTCCACCGAAAGCGCGCGCGCCGCCGCGCCATAGCGCGCTTCCGCCTCCGCCGCCGCCTTCTTCAGCACCGCGAGCCGGGCCTCGCCGCCCTCGATTTCCTGCAATTCGCCGCGCAATTTGTCCGCCAGCGCTGCAAGTTCGTCCACCTGCACATTGTGCTTGCGCGCGGCTGCCCTGAGCGCGAAGAGCCGCGTCTCCGCCTGCTCGAGCCGTGCCGGATCGAATTCGAGCGCGCGCATCGCCTGCGCGATCTGGTCTCGCGCTTCGGCTGCTTCCGTCAGCGTCCGGTCGAGTGCGGCAATCGCCGTGTCGAGCCGCCCGCCCGCCTGCTCCGCCGCCCGCGCAAGCCGCCGGAGCGCCACGGTGAGCCGCGCGTCGAGCCCGCCATCGCCGGACAGCGCCTCTTCCGCTTCGGCAAGATCCCCCGCAATCTTTTCCGAATGCATCATCAGCGTGCGCTCTTCGGCGAGCGTCGTTTCCTCGCCCGGCTGCGGCTGCAATTCGTCGAGTTCGCCGACGACATGGGTGAGATAGTCCTGCTCAGCCTTCGCTCGGGCCAGCAGCGCCTCATGCGCGGCGAGCGCCTCGCGCGCCGCAGACGCCGCATTCCAGAGCGCGCGGAGATCGGCAACCTGCTTTTCGAAACCGCCAAAGGCGTCGAGCATGGCGCGGTGACCGGAAGCATCGAGAAGCCCGCGCTCGTCATGCTGGCCATGCACTTCCACCAGCATGTCGCCCACCTGGCGCAGAAGGCCGACGCTGACGGGCTGATCGTTGATAAAGGCGCGCGAGCGCCCGTCTTTCGTCTGCACACGGCGGAGAATGAGATCGCCCTCGGCGTCGAGCCCGTTCCCGGCGAGAACCGCACGGGCCGGATGGCGGGGAGGAATGTCGAATACGGCGCTCACACTGCCCTGCTCGGCGCCCTGCCGCACGAGGCCCGCATCCGCGCGCGCGCCGATCGCAAGGCCAAGCGCGTCGAGAAGGATCGACTTGCCCGCCCCCGTCTCGCCCGTCAGCGTGCACAGCCCGCCATCGAGCGAGAGTTCGAGCTTCTCGATCAGAACGATGTCACGGATCGACAGCGCGGCGAGCATGAGACACGCCTTCTATGGGTATGTCTTGAAGATCAGAAAACGCTATTCCAGGCCCGGCTGATCCAGGAATCCTTGTTCTCCACCGGCTCGAGCCCCTGGTCCGCCAGCAGCGCATAGCTGTCTTCGTACCAGTCGCTGCCGGGGAAGTTGTAGCCGAGAATGGCGGCGGCGGTCTGCGCCTCGGTCGCCACGCCGAGCGCGAGATAGGCCTCCGTCAAACGCTCCAGCGCCTCCGGCGTATGCGTCGTCGTCTGATAACGCTCCACCACCACGCGGAACCGGTTGATCGCCGCCACATAGTCGTGACGCCTCAGATAGTAGCGGCCGATCTCCATTTCCTTGCCCGCGAGATGGTCCTGGGTCAGGTCGATCTTGAGCCGCGCATCGCGCGCATATTCGCTCTGCGGGAAGCGGCGTACCAGTTCGGTAAAGGACGAGAGCGCATTCTCGGTCATCTTCTGGTCGCGGCCCACGTCCGAGATCTGTTCGTAATAGGAAAGACCGATCAGATAGTAGGCGTAGGGCACGTCGCGATTGCTCGGATGCAGCGAGATGAAGCGCTGCGCGCTGAGGATCGCTTCGTTGTACTGGTTGATCTTGTAGTTCGCATAGGCGTTCATCAGCATGGAACGCCGCGCCCATTCCGAATAAGGATGCTGCCGCTCGACCTCGTCGAATTCCTTGGTCGCAGGCAGATAGCGCCCCGCTTCCATATGGTCCATGGCAGTGTTGTAGATCTGCTCGACGGGGCGCTCTTCATAGGGCAGTTCGTCGTTGGACGAGCAGCCCGCCAGCCCGGCCGCAGCCAGAAGCGCGGTGCCGGCGGCGAAAGCGCGCAGCGAGCGGAAACGGAAACGACGGAAGGGCAACCGGGCCTCACGCATGCGGGCAAAGTCCATTTCAATCACAATTCCGGCCGCACGGCGCTGTCCCTGCCCCGAAGCGGCCGAGTCGCGCGGCGCATGGCCGATCCGAGCCCTTTTCTAGCCCAATAAGAGGCGGGTGACCATAGTCGCCAGCGCCCCGCGGGGCCGCCCCGGCGGCTATGGCCTCCGGGACGAAAAAGGGCGCTCTGAGGCGCCCTCGATCTCGTGAATGCGAACCGCTCAGTCGGCTGGAATGGCCGCAAGCTCCGCATGCCGGGGCGCCGCCGGGCGGCTCCCCTCCGAATATTCGACGATTTCCCAGGCCGAACGGTCTGCCATCAGCGCCCGCAACACGCGGTTGTTCATGGCATGGCCTGCCCGCGAACCTTCGTACCGGCCGATCAGCGGCATGCCCGAAAGCGCCAGGTCGCCCACCGCGTCGAGCAGCTTGTGGCGCACGAACTCGTCTTCGTAGCGCAGCCCCTCCTCATTGAGGATGGCATGGGTGTCGACCACCACCGCGTTTTCGAGCGAGCCGCCCTTGGCGAGCCCTACCGCCCACATCGCCTCGATATCCTTGCGCAGGCAGAAGGTACGCGCGCGCAGAATGTCTTCGGCAAAGAAGGGGTCGTGAAGATCGGCTTCGATCTCCTGATGACCGATGACTTCATTGTCGAAATCGATCTCGAAGAAGAGCTTGAAGCCCTCGCCCGGCAGAAGCGCGGCGCGCTTCAGCCCGTCCTCGATAACGACCGGCTTCAGGATGCGGATCGCCTTGCGCGGCGCATCGAGCTTTTCAAGCCCGGCCGCCTCGATCTTCTCGATGAAGATTTCGCTGCTGCCATCGAGCACCGGCACTTCCGCTGCATCGATTTCGACCAGCGCATTGTCGACGCCGAGCACGGAGAATGCCGCCATCAGATGTTCGATGGTGCTGACGCTCGTGCCCGCAGCATTGCCGATCGCGGTCGACAGCGTCGTATCTGCGACATGATCGTAAATGGCCGGAATGTCGGAAACCTCGCGCCCGCGCGCCACCAGATCGGTGCGGCGGAACACGATGCCCCGGTCGGCTTCCGCCGGGTGCAGC
>PNMC01000136.1 GCA_013823365.1 Parvibaculum sp.
GCCGCCGGTTTCTTCTTCGCCTTGTCCTTGGTGGATTTGGCCGTCGCCTTTTTCGCCATCGCTTGTCGTCCTCGGTGATGCGCGGTCCGGGCGTCGTGCGGGAGGATGGGAGGCGGTGCCGCTCACGCGGAAATTCCGCATGTGCCTCAGCCCTTTTCGCCGCCGCTTTCGAGCCTGGAACCTGGATGCTTTTCGCGGCGGACTATAATGACTTTCATCTGCCTTGGCCATGCTTCGCCTTCCGCACAAGGCGTGATAATCAGCATCGGACGGAGAAGAAGGAGACGGCAATGGCTTCGGTGCGCGTCGAGAGAAAAGGGCCTGTCACAACGGTCATTCTGGACCGTCCGCAGGTGAAGAACGCGGTCGATCGCGCGGCCGCCGAAGAGCTTGCTGCGGCCTTTCTCGCTTTCGAACGCGACGAGGAGGCGCTTGTTGCCGTCTTTTGCGGCGAGGGCGGTGCTTTCTGTGCAGGCGCAGACCTCAAGGCCGTCTCCACGGGGAAGGGAAATCGCTCCGTGCCCCCCGCAACCGGCGCGGATTTCAACCGGCTTGCCGATGACGGGCCCATGGGTCCGTCGCGAATGATTCTCAACAAGCCGGTGATCGGCGCGATTTCCGGCCATGCGGTCGCGGGCGGACTCGAACTCGCGCTCTGGTGCGATATGCGCGTGGTGGAAGAAGACGCGATCCTGGGTGTCTTCTGCCGCCGCTGGGGCGTGCCGCTGATCGATGGCGGGACCGTGCGCCTGCCGCGTCTCATCGGCCATGCCCGCGCGATGGATCTCATCCTGACGGGCCGTCCTGTGAATGCGGAAGAAGCGCTTCAGATGGGGCTTGCCAACCGCGTGGTGCCGAAGGGCCGGGCCCGCGAGGCGGCGGAGCAGCTCGCGCTCGACATTTCCAGGTTCCCGCAGCTCTGCCTCCGGCATGACCGGATGTCGGCTTATGAGCAATGGGACCTTCCTTACGATCTCGCGCTCGCCAACGAGTTCGAACATGGCCGCAAGGTGCTCGCATCCGGCGAAACGCTGAAAGGGGCGTCGCGCTTCGCCGCCGGCAAGGGCAGGGGCGGCAGCTTTGACGACATCTGATCTCCGTCTCGCCGCGCATGATCTTGCCTGCATAAGGGGCGGGCGGCTCGTCTTCGAAGGGCTCTCTTTCGAGCTTGCGGCGGGCCATGCGCTCGTCCTCACCGGCGCCAATGGAGCGGGCAAGTCGAGCCTGCTGCGCCAGATCGCGGGACTGCTCGAGGTCACGGAAGGCCGGATCGAGCTTCAGGGCGGCGATCCCGAACTCGGCGTTGCGGAGCAGGCACATTATGTCGGCCATCTCGACGGGCTGAAGCCCATGATGAGCGTGGTCGAAACGCTCCGTTTCTGGGGCGGGTTTCTCGGCGGGCCGGCAGAGGCCGCCGATGCCGCGCTCGATGCCATGGCACTCGCGCCGCTTGCCGATCTCCCGGTTGCCTATCTTTCGGCGGGGCAGAAGCGCCGCCTGTCGCTTGCGCGGCTTGCCGTCGCCCCGCGCCCGCTCTGGCTCCTCGACGAGCCGAGCGTCGCGCTCGATGCGGCAAGCGTCGCGCGGCTCAAGGACTTCATGTCGGCGCATCTTGCGGCAGGCGGCCTCATCGTCGCGGCAACGCATCTCGATCTCGGGCTCGCGATGGCGGCCGAACTCCGGCTCACACGGGAGATGGCATCGTGAGGCGCGCCTTTCTCGCCCTTCTCGCGCGCGACATAAGGCTTGCTGCCGGCATGGGCGGCGGGGGCGGCATGGCCGTCCTCTTCTTCCTCACGGTCGTCGCCATCGTGCCGCTCGGCGTCGGCCCGGACAGGCCGGTGCTGGAACTTCTCGCGCCGGGCATGCTCTGGGTGGGGCTGCTGCTCGCCTCGCTTCTCACGCTCGACCGCATGTTCCAGGCCGATGTCGAGGATGGAAGTTTCGACCTTCTCTCCATGGGACCGCTGCCGCTCGAGCTTGTTGCGGTTGCGAAATCGCTGGCGCATTGGGTCGTCACCGGCTTGCCGCTCGTCATCGCCGCGCCCGTGCTCGGCATCCTGCTCAACCTGCCGCCCGCGACCATGCCTTACCTCATGCTTGCGATGCTCGTGGGCACCCCGGCGCTCAGCTTCATCGGCGCCGTCGGCGCCGCGCTCACGGTCGGCGTGCGGCGGGGCGGGCTTCTCGCTTCGCTCCTCGTGCTGCCCTTCTATATTCCGGTGCTGATTTTCGGCGTCGGCGCGGTCGAGGCGGCGGCGGGCGGTTTCGAGGGCCAGGCGGCGCGGCAGGCGCTGCTCTTTCTCGCGGCGATCACGCTGGCTGCCATTGCCATCGGCCCGCTCGGCGCGGCGGCGGCGCTTCGCGCCATTCTGCGGTGAAATCCGGGGTTCCGGGAAAGATCGGTCCGGCGCGGCAAAATGCCTGTCCATGCGGCTTGCCCTCGGCAAGCCCCCCGCGCTAAATGGCTCTCCATGAGCCTCACCGCCGCGCAGAGATTCCATGCCTATGCCAATCCGGCGCGCTTCATGGCGCTGTCGGAGCGGCTGCTTGCGCCGCTTTCCGTGCTGACGCTTCTGACGCTTGGCGCGGGGCTCTGGTTCGCGCTTTTCAGTTCGCCGCCCGACTATCAGCAGGGCGAGACGGTGCGCATCATGTATGTGCATGTGCCGTCCGCCTGGCTCGCCATGCTCGGCTATTCGGTGATGGCGCTTGCCTCCGCCGTCGCGCTCATCTTCCGCCACCCGCTCGCCGATGTGGCGGCGAAGTCGGCGGCGCCCATCGGCGCGGCCTTTACCTTCCTCGCGCTTGCCACGGGCTCGCTCTGGGGCAAGCCCATGTGGGGCACCTGGTGGGAATGGGATGCGCGGATGACCTCCGTCCTCATCCTGTTCTTTCTCTATCTCGGCTATATGGCGCTCTGGGCGACGATCGAGGATCCCTTGCGCGCCGCGCGCGCCGCCGCCGTGCTCGCGCTTGCCGGCGCGATCAACATTCCGGTCATCCGCTATTCCGTGGTCTGGTGGAACACGCTGCACCAGCCGGCATCCGTTTTCCGGATGGACGGGCCCACCATCGCGCCCTCCATGCTGCTGCCGCTCGGGCTGATGGCGGCGGGCTTCACGCTTCTCTTCTTCACGCTGCATCTCGTGCGGATGCGGGCGGAGATCATGCGCCGCCGTGTGCGCAATCTTCGCCTCGCGCGGGCCGATGAAGGAGGGCTTTGAGGCAATGGAAGAATTTTTCCATATGGGCGGGTATGCCGCCTATGTCTGGACAAGCTACGGGCTCGCCGCGGCGGTGATCCTTGCCCTTGTCTGGCAGAGCCTTTGCGATTGGCGGCGGCAATCGTCGCTTGCCGCAGAGCTTGAGAAGGCCGCGGGCGGGCGCGTTCGCCGCGCCGCCGCGCCAGCCCGAGAGGACGACCGTTGAATTCGCGTTTCCGGCTGGTGGCCTTGCTGCCGGTGATTTTCTTTCTTGTCGTGGCCGGCGTCTTCTACGCCGCGATCTATCGCGGCGGCGATCCCTCGCAGGTACCCTCGGCGCTGATCGGCCGCTATGTGCCCGAGTTCGATCTCGCTGCGGTCGAGGGGCTCGACAGGCCGGGCCTCGGGACGGCGGATTTCGGTCAGGGCGGTCCCGTCATCGTCAATGTCTGGGCGTCGTGGTGCGTGCCCTGCCGTACCGAGATGCCGCTTCTCGTGGAGCTGCAGCGCGTGGCCGATGTGCCGCTCTACGGCATCAACTACAAGGACGATCCTGCGGCGGCGCGGCGCTTTCTCGCCGAGCTTGGCAATCCGTTCGAGCGGATCGGCAAGGATGCGACGGGCCGCGCGGCGATAGACTGGGGCGTCTATGGCGTGCCGGAAACCTATATCGTGGACGGGAAAGGGCGTATCGCCCTTAAACATGTAGGGGCTTTGACGCCCGAAGCGATCGCGGAAGAAATCCTGCCGGCTCTGCGGGCGGCGCGATCCTGAGGCTTCGGCCCCGGCTGCGCCGCCCGAGTGAGCTCGATCAGGCGGCCTTCTTGCGGCGCGTGGCGGGCTTCTTCGCCGCCGGCTTCTTGCGGGGCTTGGGCGCCTCTTCCTCGACCTTCATGCTCTCGACCGCCGAGTTGAGATGGCCGAGCGCCTTCAGCAGATCGTTCTGCACGCCTTTCGGCAGCACGTCGAGCAGCGCCTTCTCGGCGGCGAGCGCCTTCGGCATCGCGCCCTTCAGCGCGCGGCGCCCGGCTGCGGTGAGCCGCACCGAATTGGCGCGGGCGTCTTCGGCGGTGCGTTTGCGGGCGAGAAGGCCGTTCTTGATCATGCGGCTGATCATGTCGGCGAGCGTCGAGCGGTCGATGCCCGTGCGGTTCACGAGATCGGTCTGGCTGAGGCCTTCTTCCTCGTTCACGGCGAAAAGCACGATGAACTGGCGGGGTGTGAGCGAGCTTGCACCCATCTGCTGCACGAATTGCTCGTAAGCGAATTGTTGTGCGCGGCGCAGCAAATGGCTCAGCGAATTTTCAAGGTCGAAACTTCCGGTCTGTTTCCTGGCTGCCATTCGTCCTGTCCTCTGGCGTGTACTGGCCCGGGCCGGGGGCCTTACTGGAATGCGTCCCTGATGGACGGCGATCCCGTTGGGGGGAATTCTTCTTGCGCCTATCCTTGCGCTTGTTCGAGGCGTTTCTGTGGCCGAGCCTCGGGAGGCGCTTTATCATCATATGCACCCGCAGGCCACGTTCTTGCAAGGGTGAAGCGCAAGAAAGAGATAATATTCTACGAACAGGTCTGTGCGCGGAGCTTCGCAATATCCGGCGCGCAGGCGTAAATATTCTCCAACGGCTTATTCCCTTCACTTGCCGGATAGAAGAATTCGCTTACTTCCGTGGGCGGACCAACAAGCAGACAGGCAAATTTCGAGCTCATGTCAGACAAACCCGATACGCAAAACAAAATGCCAGCCGAGCCGAAGCCGCAGGATGCGGGCGCGGAAGCCGATATCGCCTTTTCGCGCCGCGTACCATCGGGAGACAGTCTGCCGCGCGATATCTGCGATCGTTGCGGTTTCATTCACTACATTAATCCGAAGATCGTCGTCGGCTCGGTCGTCACACATGACGGAAAATTCATGTTGTGCCGCCGCGCCATCGAGCCCCGCCGCGGTTTCTGGACGCTGCCGGCCGGTTTTATGGAGCAGGGCGAGACGACGGAAGAAGGCGCGCGCCGCGAAGCGTTGGAGGAGGCGAATGCCGAGATCGTGCTGCGCGATCTCCTCGCCATCTACAATATTCCGCGTATCGCGCAGGTGCAGATCATGTATCGCGCGGAGCTGAAGTCGCCCTCCTTTTCGGCGGGTGAGGAAAGCCTCGAAGTCGCGCTTTTCGACTGGGACGACATCCCCTGGGAGGAACTTGCCTTTCCGAGCGTCTATTGGGCGCTGACGCAGTTCCGTTCGGTGATGGACAAGTCCGTGATCGCACCATTCACAAATCCCGACGGTGAAAACGGCAATCTGTTCCCGAAACGTCCCGTGCCGGGCCTCTGAGGCGCCGGGCAGGCTCTGGAATTGTGCCTGCTTTCGCGGCATCTTCTCCCCGGTTCGAACGCCGGGGGGATGATTCATGGCACAGGCCGCGACACAGCGCATGACGGGAGAAGAAAGGCGCGTTGTCTTTGCCTCTTCCCTGGGCACCGTTTTCGAGTGGTACGACTTCTATCTCTACGGTTCGCTTGCGGCGATCATCTCGGTGCAGTTCTTTTCGGGCGTGAACCCGACGGCTGCCTTCATCTTCGCGCTGCTCGCCTTTGCCGCCGGTTTTGCGGTGCGCCCCTTCGGCGCCATCGTCTTCGGGCGGCTCGGCGATCTCGTCGGCCGGAAATATACCTTTCTCGTCACCATCCTCATCATGGGGCTCGCGACCTTCATCGTCGGCCTTCTGCCCAATTACGAAACCATCGGCTTTGCGGCGCCGGCCATTCTCATCCTCTTGCGCCTCGCGCAGGGGCTTGCCATCGGCGGCGAATATGGCGGCGCGGCGATCTATGTCGCCGAGCATGCGCCGAAGGGAAAGCGCGGCGCCTATACGTCCTGGATCCAGACCACGGCGACGCTCGGCCTTTTCATGTCGCTTCTCGTCATCCTTGCCTGCCGGCTCTCCATGTCGAAGGAGGATTTCGAAAGCTGGGGCTGGCGCATTCCCTTCCTGCTCTCGATCTTCCTGCTCGGCATTTCGGTGTGGATACGCCTCAAGCTCAACGAGTCGCCGCTTTTCCGGAAGATGAAGGAGGAGGGCACGCTCTCCAAATCGCCGATCAAGGAAAGTTTCGGCGAATGGGGCAATCTCAAGATCGTGCTGATCGCGCTGATCGGCCTCACCGCCGGGCAGGCCGTCGTCTGGTATACGGGCCAGTTCTATGCGCTCTTCTTCATGACGCAGGTGCTGAAGGTCGATGCGCAGACGGCGAATATCCTGATCGGCCTCGGCCTCTTGCTCGGCGTGCCCTTCTTCGTCGTCTTCGGCACGCTATCGGACAGGATCGGCCGCAAGCCGATCATTCTCGCAGGCTGCCTGCTCGCGGCGCTCACCTATTTTCCGCTCTTTGCCGGTCTCACGCATTTTGCCAATCCGGCGCTCGAAGCCGCGCAGAAGAGCTCGCCCGTCACGGTGGTCGCCGACGCTTCCACCTGCTCCTTCCAGTTCAATCCGGTCGGCACCGCCTCCTTCACCACGCCTTGCGACGTCGCAAAGTCGGCGCTCGCCCAGCGCGGCGTCTCCTACGACAATCGCCCGCTCGCGCCGGGCGAGGAAACGCGCACCCTGGTCGGCGAGACGGTCATCCTCTCCTTCGATGCCTCGCAAGACGAGGGGGGCGCGCAGCGCGCGGCCTTCAATGCCGCGCTTTCGGCAGCGCTCACGGAGGCCGGTTATCCGGCATCCGCCAATCCCGACGAGATCAACTACCCGATGGTGGTGCTGATCCTCTTCATCCTCGTGCTTTATGCGACGATGGTTTACGGGCCCATT
>PNMC01000137.1 GCA_013823365.1 Parvibaculum sp.
AAGGAGGTCCGGCGTGAGGTAGGAGCCCATGGCCGGAATGAAGGTGATGATGACACCGGAGGCGATGCCTGGCAGGGCCAGCGGCACCACGATCAGGAAGAAGGTGCGGAAATGGCCGGCGCCGAGGTCGAGGCTCGCTTCGAGATAGGAGCGGTCGAGCCGGTCGAGCGCAGCATAGAGAGGCAGCACCATGAAGGGCAGGTGCACATAGACAAGACCGAAAATGACCGCCGTATTGTTGTAGAGCAGTTGCATCGGCTGGTAGGGGCCGATCAGCATGTTGTCGCCGAGCCCGATAAAGGACAGCAGCCAGTCCGCATGGGTGACGATCCAGTCGAGCCCGTTATTGATGAAGCCGTTCGTCCGCAGCACCGCGATCAGCGCATAGGTGCGGATCAGCAGGTTCGTCCAGAAGGGCAGGATGACGAGTAGCAGAAGCCACATGCGCATGGTGGGCTTGGAAAAGACGATGGCGATCGCGACCGGGAAGGCGACCACCACGCAGATCGCGGTCGTCGCCGCCGCCATCCAGATCGATTTCCAGAAAATGCCGAGATAGATCGGTTCGAGCGCGCGGGCATACTGGCGCAGGTTCCAGTCGAGCGTGATCTCGACGATGCCGGTCTTGGAGCTGAAGCTGTATAGCCAGATCAGCGACAGCGGGATGATGAAGAAGGCGACCAGCCAGAAGGTCGGCGGGGCCATGCTGACCCAGAAAGCGCGGGCCGAGTTCTTCCAGTTTTCCATGCAGTGGCCCCCCGAAGGGCAAACAGGACATCAGAAACCAAAACGCCGGCGGCGCGCCGCCGGAAAACGATGGAGTTCAAGGCGCGTTCCCCCTGCGCCCCGGCCCCCCGTTTTCCTTTTCCGCGCATGAGAAAAGCACGATCGCGGAAAAGGAAAAAGGGCGGAAATGAAAAGGGCGGGCAATTTCCTGCCCGCCCTCGCGTCGAATCAGGCCGCGTTGATCCTGGTGCAGAGGCTCTCGCGCATCTGCGTCACTTCCTCGCCGAGATATTCGGCGAACTCGGAGGCTTCCACCACATCGTCCGGCGGGAAGATGTCCGGGTTGTTCTGGTAGTCTTCATCCATCAGATCGAAGCCCGCCTTGTTGGGCGTCGCGTACTGGATGTAGTCGGTGATGAGCTGGTTCGGCTCCGGCGCATGGATATAGTTGATGAAGGCGTGGGCGTTTTCCACGTTCCGCGCATTGGCCGGAATGGCCAGCACGTCTTCCCAGAGAATGCCGCCTTCCTTCGGAACGACATAGTCCACATCGTCGTCTTCCGTCATCAGCTGCACGATGTCGCCATTATATTCCATGGTGACGTCGACTTCGCCGGCGGCGAGAAGGTCCTGGCCGTTATCCTCGGCAAAGGCCTTGATGTGCCGCTTCTGCTTGATGATGAGTTCGGCCGCCGCCTCGTTCTCGGCCTTGTCGGTCGAGTTCAGCGAATAGCCGAGATATTTCAGCGCGCAGCCGAGCATGGTGCTGCAGTCGGAGAGCAGCGCGATCTTGCCGGAATATTCGTCGCTGTCGTAAAGCACCTTCCAGCTGTCCGGCACGCCGCTCACGGCGGATTTGCGGTAGCCGATGCCGACCGTGCCCCACATATAGGGGAGCGAATATTTGCGGCCCGGATCGAAAGGCTCTTCCAGGAAGCGGGGGAAGATGTTCGACATGTTCGGGATCTTCGAATGATCGAGTTCCTGAACCATGTTCGCCGCGATCATGCGGGGCAGCCAGTCGTTCGACGGCACGATCACGTCATAGGCGACATTGCCGCCGCGCATCTTGGCGAAGAGTTCCGACACGTCGGCAAAAGTGTCGACCGTCACGCTGATGCCGGTTTCCTCGGTGAAGTCCGAAAGCGTCGTTTCGCCGATATAGGTGTCCCAGTTGGCGAAGACGACATTGCCCGCCTGCGCGGATGCGAATTTCGGCTTTGCGGTCAGCGTCAGGCCGACGGCAGCGGCGCCCGTCACGAACTGGCGGCGCGACAGCGCTCCGATCAGCCCGGACATGCCTCTTTTGCGGTTCATGGATGGGATCCTCCGATTGAGATTATGCGTCCAGCCCCTGCCGTTGAGGTCGAGCGGCCGAGATCGTCAGTGTTCAATGGTTTTTCCGCGAGCGCAAGCGAACCCGGTGCGCCGCAGGACCATTGCGTCGAGAATCTTAAACGGCGATTTGCGTCATTTTCCGGGCAGATGGAAAGTGACGAAAATTTCATGTGCGCTGCAAAAGAAATCGGCAGGGCGGGGCGTGCATCCCCTTTACCGGCGGCAGCGGCGCCCGTGTCATCGCATTTCCGTTTCCGGGTGCCCTTGCCGCAAAACAGGGCAGGCTGACCCGGGAAATGCAGCGCCCCTATGGTGCGGCGGCGTTTCCCCGTGCCGGTCATGCGCCGGTTCCCTTTCGGCATCCGCTAAATCGGAGATTGTTTTTTTGCATCGTCTGCCGGAAATTGGCCCTCCGCATCCCTCGCATCGCCGGTTGGACCGCTCATGACCATCACCTCCGAAGAGGAGCTTGAGAAGCTCCGCGCCATTGGCCGCATCGTCGCGCAGGTGCTGGCCGCCATGGGCGCTGCCATCGAGCCCGGCATGATGACGCGGGAGCTCGACGATTTCGGACGGAAGCTCCTGGAACGGGAGGGTGCGCGTTCGGCGCCCGAACTTGCCTATCGCTTTCCCGGCGCCACCTGCATCAGCGTCAATGAAGAGATCGCGCATGGCATTCCCGGCGAGCGGATCATCCGGGCGGGCGATCTCGTCAATATAGATGTGTCGGCGGAGAAGGACGGGTTCTACGGCGATACGGGCGCGAGCTTCCCCGTGCCGCCGGTCAAGTCCCATGTCGCGCGTCTCTGCCGCGACGGGAAGCGCGCCATGTGGGAGGGCATCCGTGCGGTGCGTCCCGGCGGCCGGCTCAACGCGATCGGCGCGGCGGTCGAGCGTTTCGCGGAGAAGGGCGGCTATTCGCTGATCCGCAATCTCGCAAGCCATGGCGTCGGCGCCTCGCTTCACGAGGAGCCCGAAGGCATCGCCACCTGGGCGGACCCGTCCGACCGGCGGATCATCGCAGAAGGCCTCGTCTTCACCATCGAGCCCTTCCTCTCCATGGGCGGCGAGATGGCGGCGGAATCGGGCGACGGCTGGACCTTGCTCGCCGACCCCGTTGCCCCCACCGTCCAATACGAACATTCCCTCGTCGCCACGAAGAACGGCCCGGTGATCCTGACGCTGGCGTGACCGGTTGGCGCCCCCCTCACCCTTCCGCGGGCTCGCGCCCGCTCCCTCCCTCTCCCCGGAGGGGAGAGGGAGATCATGCGTTCGATTCAATTTTCCCTCTCCCCATGGGGGAGAGGGAAGGGGCCCACCGTCGCGAAGCAGCGGTGGGAAGGGTGAGGGGGCAGCCTCTCTTGTGCCCATACGCCAGCCAAAACCGGGGATAAGTTTTTCCGCTATTTCCGCATGCGGAATGTTTCCGCCCGCCCCCTTGAAAGCGTGACGCTCCTCCCTATCTGTTTTCCCATCTCCAGAATTGTATCGACGCTTTCCCCGAACCGTGTGTTCCGGCAGTGGGCCTCTTTTGCCCTGTCCATGCCGCACCCCCTGTCCGCCGGAGCGCATGGCGCGAAGGCGGGTGAGGGGGGCCGCGCGTGAAGGCGGATGAGGGGGTGCGGCACCCAGTGCCTTTACCCCTTGACATCCCCGTGCATTCTTTTAAATAAGAATAAGTCGCAAATGCGGCTCTGGAAGGATCGGAACAATGCGCGACGTGATGAAGACCCTCAGCTACGGCACGCTCCACTTCACGGTGGGGTTCGGCGTCACCTATGCGCTCACGGGCGAGGTGGCGATCGCCTTCGGCGTCGCGCTGATCGAGCCTGCCGTCAATACGGTGGTCTTCTACTTCCACGAGAAGGCCTGGGCGCGCTGGCCGGCCAAGGCCTTGAAGACGGTGGGATTTCACGGGCCCTACCGGCACGCCTGAGGCCTCTCAGCCCCAGGCCCAGACCGGCTGTTCGAACGCCGAGACGCGCGTCTCCCGCGCCCGCAAGCCCACTTCCGCGAATTGATAGAGGAGCGCCGCTGTCGGCGCATGGATGTGGTCCTCGCCGATCAGCAGCCGGATTACGGGCCGTTCGCTTTCCGGGATCGTCAGGAAGACGGGCGAGTCCGGCCTCACCAGTTCGCGGAGGGCGATCCTGTGGATCGAGGCGACCTCCGCCTCGTTCGGATGCATGGATGAAAGGTCCGGCGCCCAGACGACGACCGGCGTGATGAGATAGCCGGACCGCGTCGGATAATCGTCGAGCAGCCCCAGCACATGGGACGGCGCGAGGTCGAGCGCCACTTCTTCGGAGAGTTCGCGCAAGGCTGCGTCGACGGGCGTCTCGCCCTTGTCGATGCGCCCGCCGGGCAGCGCCCATTGGCCGGCATGCGCGCTCATCTTCGGCGCGCGCCGCGTCAGCAGGAAGCCCGCTTCCTCTTCATGCGGGACGAGCGTAATGGCGACGGCGGCATGTTTCAGCCCGCCGCCGTCCCGCGCCTCGCGCGGAAAGCGGGCGAGCCGTTCGCCGATACCGCCGCGCAGATTGTCGTCGAAAATGAAGCTCATGGCCGTTCCGTCCGCCGCCTGTCCCCGCATGGGCTCAGGGTTTGTGCCCGTTTAAAATAAGCTACACCGATGTTGGTTGCCTCGCGTCCGGCAATCGTTTGGAGAGTCTGGAAACTTGTCCCTCGACCGCCCCATACCGTCATTGCGAGGAGCCGCGCAAGCGGCGACGAAGCAATCCAGGGGCGGAAAACTCCGTATATGCGGCCCTGGATTGCTTCGCTTCGCTCGCAATGACGAGTGCGGAGCGGGGCAATTTCAGACCGCTCCCTGTCCGTTTAATATCCTGAACATGTAGCCTCGATTGGCCCCATGCCCCGCCTTGGAGGGGCAACCGGGCCGCGCTACACTTTCGGGCAAGTCTCATCCCCCTTCGAGAGGCAATCCCCATGCGCATCGGCGTCCCCAAGGAAATCAAGGTCCATGAATATCGCGTCGGCATGACGCCATCCGCCGTGCGCGAGGCCGTGCATCACGGGCATGAGGTCATTGTGCAGAAGGGCGCGGGCTTCGCGCTCGGTCTTTTCGACGAGCAATATATCGCCGCCGGTGCGCGGATCGCCGATACGGCGGAGGAGATTTTCGCCGCCGCCGACATGATCGTGAAGGTGAAGGAGCCGCAGCCCTCCGAATGGAAGCAGCTTCGCGAGGGCCAGATCCTCTTCACCTATCTTCATCTCGCGCCCGATCCCGATCAGGCGCGCGGCCTCATGGAATCGGGCTGCGTCGCCATCGCCTATGAAACGGTGACCGATCATCGCGGCGGGCTCCCCTTGCTCGCGCCCATGTCGGAAGTGGCGGGCCGCATGTCCATCCAGGCGGGTGCGCATTGCCTCGAGATCGCTCAAGGCGGGCGCGGCATGCTGCTCGGCGGCGTGCCGGGCGTACCGGCCGCCAAGGTCGTCATTCTCGGCGGCGGCGTTTCCGGCACCAATGCCGCACGCATGGCCATGGGGCTCGAGGCCCATGTCACGGTGATCGACCTCAACCTGCACCGGCTCTACGAGCTCGACATGCAGTTCGGGCCGAGCCTCAACACGATCTATTCGACGGTCGATGCGATCGAGGAAAGCGTGCTCGGCGCCGATCTCGTCATCGGCGCGGTGCTGGTGCCGGGGGCTGCGGCGCCGAAGCTCGTCACGGAGGACATGGTCAAGAAGATGAAGAAGGGCTCGGTGCTCGTCGATATCGCGATCGACCAGGGCGGCTGCTTTGCGACCTCGCATCCGACGACCCATGCGGAGCCCACCTATATCAAGCATGACGTGGTGCATTACTGCGTCGCGAACATGCCGGGCGCCGTCGCGCGGACCTCCACCTTCGCGCTCAACAATGCGACCCTGCCCTTCACGCTGGCGCTGGCCGGCAAGGGCTACCGCAAGGCGCTGGCCGACAATCCGCATCTTCTGGCGGGGCTCAATGTCCACAAGGGCGAGATCACCTATCAGGCCGTTTCCGAGGCGCTGGGCGTGCCGTTCAAGGAGGCGGCGAGCGTCATCGCCGCCTGAGCGAGCGAAATTGTCCCAGTGTGAGCCAGTTTTAAAGCAGGATTAACCATATCGCGCGAGTCTCCCCTTATCCGCTTCCTGAGAGCGGGGAGGAAAGAGGGGGCTTGCCATGTTCGAAAAGGCTCAACGCGACCGCTTCTGGCTGGTGCTCGGCGCCATCCTGATCGGGCTTTTCGTGATCCAGAAGGAGCGGGGGCTTGTCGATCCCGCGCCGCGTATGGCGCAGGAAACGCGCAGCTATGATCGCGGCGGCATGGACCGTCTGGTCGAGCGCACCATCGAGGTTCCCTATCGCGCGCCGGTCATGGCGGCCAGGCCCCAGCCCCGTCCGCAGGTTCAATATGCCTCATGGGCGGACGATCCTCATGCCGGGCTCACCACCGGTTCCATCGCCTCGAGCGCACCGGCGCCGCGCCCGCTTGCCCGCCCGCGGCGGGGTGAGACGCCGGTTCAGGTCGCCTCGCTCGGCACGGCAGCAACGGCGCCCGAGGGCCGTTTCTATGCCCAGGTCGGCAGCTATTCGAGCATCGACCGGGCAAGCCGGCGCTATTTCGACATTCTCGACCGCGAGCCCGACCTGCAGGGCGAGGAGCGCGTCTCCATCGATACGGTCAGGGTTTCGGGCGAGGAGGTTCACCGGGTGCGGATGGGCCCCTTTGCCGGGGAGCGCGCGGCGCGTGCCGCCTGTGCCCGGGCCCAGGTTCCGGCCGATGAATGTGCGGTGATCCACCTCAATTGAGGGGCCCATATGGACTTTCCGTCCGGTTTCACTGTATAAGGCCCGCCAAAGGCCGTCCGGCATTTGCCGGTCACGGCCATTATCCTGTTTTCAAAGCCTTTTTCGCGAGGGCAGGGGTTCGCCTCC
>PNMC01000138.1 GCA_013823365.1 Parvibaculum sp.
CTCCGATCTCGCCTATTCGGAAATCTATTTCGACGGCAATCCGCCGCCCTCGATCCTGCAGGTGCCGGGCGCTAAGGAGCGCACCGTCGAGTTCACCTCGCTCTCCAAGACCTTCTCCATGCCCGGCTGGCGCATGGGCTTTGCGGTCGGCAATGAGCGGCTCGTCAACGCGCTTGGCCGCGTGAAGTCCTATCTCGATTACGGTGCCTTCACGCCGATCCAGGTGGCGGCCACCGCGGCGCTCAACGGCCCGCAGGATTGCGTCGCGGAAATCCGCGCCACCTACAAGCATCGCCGCGACGTGCTGGTGGACAGCATGGCGCGGGCGGGCTGGGACATTCCCTCGCCGCCGGCCAGCATGTTCGCCTGGTCGCCGATCCCGGAGAAATTCCGGCATCTCGGCTCCATGGGCTTTGCGACGCTGCTCCTCGAACAGGCGGATGTCGCCGTCGCGCCGGGCATCGGCTTCGGCGAATATGGCGATGGCCATGTGCGCATCGGTCTCGTCGAGAACGAGCAGCGCATCCGGCAGGCGGCGCGCAACGTGAAGCGCATGATGCAGAACGCCGACCAGATCATCGCCGAATATGAAGACCGCATCGGCGTCAGCGCCAGCGTGGTGCCCCATCCCAGTTCAACGAGGGCAGGCCGCACGTGACGCAAGCACTTCGCATCGGTATTGCCGGCCTCGGCACGGTTGGGGCGGGCGTGGTCAAGATTTTGGCCGCGCGCGGGGCGCATCTCGCCGCGGCGTCGGGCCGCGCGGTGGAACTTGTCGCCGTATCCGCGCGCAGCAAGACCAAGGATCGCGGCATCGACCTCACCGGCGTGCGCTGGGAAGACGATCCCATGGCGCTCGCCACGGCCGATGATATCGACCTCGTGGTCGAGCTGATCGGCGGGTCGGAAGGCGTGGCCCGCGATCTCGTGGAAGCCTCGCTCAGGGCGGGCAAGCATGTCGCCACCGCCAACAAGGCGCTCATCGCGCATCACGGCACGGCGCTGGCGCGTCTTGCCGAACAGGGCAATGTCGCTCTCAACTACGAAGCGGCGGTTGCCGGCGGCATCCCGATCGTCAAGGCGATGCGCGAGGCGCTGGCCGGCAACGAGATCCGCAGTGTGCATGGCATTCTGAACGGCACTTGCAACTACATCCTGACCGAGATGGAGACGACGGGCCGCGATTTCGCCGATGTGCTGAAGGATGCGCAGGAACTCGGCTATGCCGAGGCCGATCCGAGCTTCGATGTCGGCGGTATCGATGCCGCGCACAAGCTCGCCATTCTCGCGAGCCTCGCCTTCGGTACGGAAGTCGACTTCGCCAATGTCCATATCGAGGGCATCGAGAAGATCAGCGCCACCGACATTGCCTTTGCGGCCGAGTTCGGCTTCAGGGTGAAGCTGCTCGCCATCGCCGAGAAGGGCGAGGGCGGTATCGTGCAGCGCGTTCATCCGGCGCTCGTGCCGGTCGGTACGCCGCTTGCCGCAGTCTCGGGCGTCTACAATGCCGTGGCGCTCGACGGTGACCGTGTCGGCCATCTCGTGCTCGAAGGGCGGGGTGCCGGCGAGGGGCCGACGGCGTCTGCCGTCATTTCCGACATCATGGACGTGGCGCGGGGCGCCATCCTGCCGCCCTTCATCCTGCCCGCGGCGCAGCTGAAGCCGCCGGCAAAGCCGCTGATGGATACGCACAAGAGTTCGTTCTATCTCAGGCTCCGCGCCGTCGACCGGGCGGGCAGCATGGCGGCGATCACCAGGGCGCTTGCCGAAGCCTCGATCTCGATCGAACGCATCGTGCAGCGCGGCGGCAAGGGCGACGAGAGCGGGAGGCTCCCCGTCGTCTTCATCACACATGAGACGGACGAGGGCACGATGGCCCGCGCCCGGGCCTTGCTTGCAAAACATGAAGATGTGGCGGGAACGCCGCTTGTTATCAGGATCGAAGACGGCGAATTGCGCTGACTTCACGGAATGGAAATGCCGCGGCAGATGCGGCTGTGAAACGGGGAATGTTATGAGCGAGAAGACGATCAGCCTGAACCGCATGCTTGCGCTCGAGATGGGGCGTGTGACGGAGCGGGCGGCGGTCTGCTCGGCATATTGGGTGGGACGCGGCGACGAGAAGTCGGCCGACCAGGCCGCGGTCGACGCGATGCGCAAGGAACTCAATGTTCTCGACATCGACGGCACGGTGGTGATCGGCGAAGGCGAGCGCGACGAGGCGCCGATGCTCTTCATCGGCGAGAATGTCGGCACGGGCAAGGGCCCGAAGGTCGACATCGCGCTCGATCCGCTGGAAGGCACGACGCTGACCGCAAAGGCGATGCCGAACGCCATGACGGTGCTGGCCGCCGCCGCGGGCGGCACGCTGCTGCACGCGCCGGACTGCTACATGGACAAGATCGCGGTGGGCGGCGGCCTGCCCGACGGTGTGGTCGATCTCGATGCGAGCCCGGCGGACAACATCAAGTCGCTTGCCAAGGCCAAGGGCGTGCAGCCCAACGAGATCACCGCCTGCATTCTCGACCGGCCGCGCCATGCTGATCTCATCCGCGCCGTGCGCGAGACGGGCGCACGCGTGACGCTCATCACCGATGGCGACATTGCGGGCGTCATCGCGACGACCGACCCGGCAACGGGCATCGATATCTATATCGGCGTCGGCGGTGCGCCCGAAGGCGTGCTCGCGGCGGCGGCGTTGCGCTGCATCGGCGGCCAGATGCAGGGCCGTCTCGTTACGGGGAGCGAGGAGCAGAAGGCGCGTGCCGCCAAGATGGGCGTCAAGGATTTCAACAAGAAGTACAATATGGGCGAGATGGCGTCGGGCGACGTGATCTTCGCGGCGACCGGCGTCACCGATGGCTGGCTGCTCGACGGCATCCACTACGAGCGCGGCGGCGTGACCTCCCATACGCTGGTGATGCGCTCGGCGACCGGCACCGTGCGGCGGCTCAAGTCGTTCCACGCATCGGCGGACAAGTTCAAGTAAGGCGGATTGCGGCTTCCGCTCGGGGGCTCCATGGACTCCAGCGTTACCTCACCGGCCAGGCACTTCCTCGGCGTCGAGCGCTCGGCAACCGGCCGGGCGTGGGTGAGCCGCCTCGCGGATGACCGGCTGGCGCTTGCCATTGCGCAGCGCGAGGGCGTGCCCGAGATCGTGGCGCGGGTACTGGCGGGGCGGGGCGTGGCGCCGGAGGATTGCGCGGCCTATCTCGCGCCGTCCCTGAAGAACCTGCTGCCGGACCCGAGCGTGCTGACCGACATGGACAAGGCGGCGGCGCGTGTGGCGGACGCCATTGCCGCCGGCGAGAAGATCGCCGTCTTCGGCGATTACGATGTCGACGGCGCGACGTCGAGCGCGCTGCTTCATCGCTTCTTCCAGGCGGTGGGGCGGGAACTGCGCATCTATATTCCGGATCGCATCCGCGAGGGCTACGGGCCGAATGCGCCTGCGCTCAAGCGGCTCAAGGACGAAGGGATCGACCTCCTCATCACGGTCGATTGCGGGACCATGGCGCACAAGGCGCTGGGGCTTGCGGCGGATTACGGTCTGCCGTCCATCGTGATCGACCATCATCAGGCGGAGCCTGCGCTGCCGCCCGCCTTCGCGCTGGTCAATCCGAACCGGCTCGACGATGAAAGCGGGCTCGGCCAGCTTGCTGCCGTCGGCGTCACCTTCGTCTTTCTCGTCGCGCTCAACCGCGCCTTGCGCGAACGCGGCTATTATCACGGGGGGATGGCGGAGCCCGAGCTGATGCAATGGCTCGACATCGTGGCGCTCGGCACGGTCTGCGATGTGGTGCCGCTGACGGGCCTCAACCGCGCCTTCGTCGCGCAGGGGCTGCGCGTGCTCGCACGGCGGCGCAATACGGGTCTTGCGGCGCTTGCGGATGTGGCGCGCATGAACGGTTCGCCCGCGCCCTATCATTGCGGCTTTCTGCTCGGCCCCCGCGTCAATGCGGGCGGGCGGGTCGGGCGGTCGGATCTCGGCGTGCGGCTGCTGACGACGGAAGACAGGGGCGAGGCGGAGGAGCTCGCCGGGCAACTCAACCGGCTCAATATCGAGCGGCAGGCGATCGAGGCGCAAGTGCTCGAAGCGGCGCTGGCGCAGGTCGATGAGCGGCTCGCCGCCACGCGCGCGAATACGCCGCCACCGGTGATCGTGGCGGCGGGCAAGGGCTGGCATCCCGGCGTCATCGGCATCGTGGCGAGCCGCCTTAAGGATAAATATGAGCGGCCGAGCCTCGTCATCGCCATCGACGACAAGGGCGAGGGCAAGGGCTCCGGGCGCTCGCTCACCGGCGTCGATCTCGGAAGGGCGGTGACGGCGGCGCTCGAAGCCGGGCTTCTCGTCAATGGCGGCGGCCACGCCATGGCGGCGGGGCTCACACTGCGCGAAGAGAAGATCGAGGCGCTGGAGGCGTTTCTCGCAAAGCGCCTTGCGGACGACGTCGCGGTCGCGTCCGAGGCGCGGGCGCTGAAGCTCGACGGCGCGATTGCTGCGCGCGGCGCGACGAGGGAGCTCTATGAGCTGGTGCAGCAGGCAGGGCCCTATGGCGCGGGGAACCCGGAGCCGCGATTCGCCGTGCCGTCCGTCCGCGTGGTGCGGGCCGATCTCGTCGGCCAGGCCCATGTGCGCGTGATCCTCGCGGGCGAGGATGGCGGCCGGCTCAAGGGTATCGCTTTCAGGTCCGCCGAGACGCCGCTCGGGGCGCTGCTGCGCGATCCGGGTGCCGGGCTTTTGCATGTTGCGGGACGGCTTTCCGCCGATGACTGGCAGGGAAAACGCGATGTGCAGATCACGATCGAGGACGCCGTGCCGACGCGGGATGCGCGGCCCTGAAAATCGGCGGTTTCGGCGGCGTTCCGGGCATTTCCGGGGTTGCCATGGGGCGCATGTCACCTTATAAGGCGCGCTCGTGAGCGGGGTTTCCCGCCGGGCCTTCCGGGCCCCACGCGCGCCCTTCGTCTATCGGTTAGGACGCCAGATTTTCATTCTGGAAAGAGGGGTTCGACTCCCCTAGGGCGTGCCACTTCCCCGCGATGTTTGACGGTCGCAACGCTGCAGATATGTGTTCTTGCGGCGGCGCAATTGCATAAGAACTGACCTATGTGGTCGTTCTCTGTCTAAGAGCAGAGCTGAAGCCGCCGACTGCGCCGCCTTCATTTTGCCACGACGCAAGAGACTGGTGGTTGTTGCTGCAGTTAAACAAGCATGTAATTCAGTTCGTGTGGGAATTCTATTTATTGAATTTGGTTTATTATTTGGTGCCTATGGCGATTTTATTTGTTTTTAGGCTCGTGTGTCCCCATCTATCCATGCATGACCCTAAACACAACCACGCCGAACAACTTGCCCCCCGTAGCAGGGGATAATGTCGAAACCGCTCAGTCTCCGTCCGGTACGGCGATACGCTTTGCTCTCCTGCCGTGGGTCGTTCCGCCGATTGTCATTCCGTTGGCACTCGCCGTTGCGATAGCGGTGCAAATTCTGGCCAATCTGGGCGTATGGCAATGACCCGGACGCGCAAGGTCGAAGTCACCTTTCGTCATCCGTTCAGGCTTTCCACCTTTTCGGAAGCCGCGCCAGCGGGTGTGTATGAGGTTGAGATCGATGAAGAAGAAATTGGCAATGCCAGCCATGTGGGCCTACTGCGAACAGCAACATTGTTTCACTTACCTGCGGTCGGTGTGAAAAGCCCGGTACATCAGGTCTATTCCGTCAGCCGGGAAGAGCTGGAGCTGGCGCAAAAAATGGATGCCGAAGCGGGGGATGCCTCCGGGGGCGCTGAAGATGAGGGCTCGGATATTTCCGAGCCGCCGGCATAGCGCGTACCGCCGGAGAGCCGTCCCGTAGGGATGCAATGTTCCTTCAGAACGTGCGTCCCTATTTTTTATCAAATCAATAAAAGCCGAGATTGTGCTGGCTGCCCGGCAGCACATAGGCGTTGCCGTTGGCATCGAGACATTCGGTGTAGCGCCAATGCGCCAGGCGGCCCATGGTATCCGGCCCGTTCGCCATGCGGCTGCGGCAGCCGCCTGCCGGGTCTTTCGACGGATCGCGATTCGACGAGAGGCCGCTCCGCTCCGGGAAGATGCGCTGGTAGGACGTGTCGCCGCCCGTATAGGGCTGGTAGGGCTCGCGCCATTCCGGATCGGGAGCAAGCATGGGACCGAAGCCGCGGGAGCCGGGGTGCATTTCCTGCACCTCGCTCGCAGCGGCGGAAAAACCGGCGCCGGCGGCGACGAGAAGAACGGCCAGAAATGTTCCAATCCGTTTCATGGGCCTTACCCTAGCACGGAACGCTACCAGTGTCCGGTGTTCTGCATGGAGGCCCAGGGCTCCCTGGCGGGCAGGGGCGCGCCTGCCTGCAGCAATTCGATCGACACATTGTCCGGCGAGCGGACGAAGGCCATGCGGCCGTCGCGCGGCGGGCGGTTGATGGTGACGCCTGCCTTCATCAGCCGGTCGCAGGTCTCGTAGATATCGTCCACCTGATAGGCAAGATGGCCGAAATTGCGGCCTTCGCCCAGGTCTTCCGGGTCCCAGTTCCAGGTGAGTTCGACCTGGGCTTCCTTCTGGCCGGGGGCGGCAAGGAAGACGAGGCTGAAGCGGCCTTCCTCGATGTCGAAGCGACCGAGATTTTCGAGGCCGAGTTTGTTGCAGTAGAAGTCGAGCGACTTTTCAAGGTCGCTCACACGCACCATTGTGTGCAGATACTTCATGGGGTCTCCTTGATCGGCGAAGCGTTTGCCGCATGATTCACCATGCAGGCGGCAAGGTCAAAGAAACGGGACGGAAATGTCGAGCGAGCTGAAACGGGCGATCGAGGAGGCACACCGCGTGGTGGTCTTTACCGGGGCAGGCGTGAGCACGGAGAGCGGCATTCCCGATTTCCGCAGCCCCGGCGGGCTCTGGACGAAAATGGCGCCGATCGACTTTCAGGATTTTCTGCGGTCGGCCGACATCCGCGCCGAGG
>PNMC01000139.1 GCA_013823365.1 Parvibaculum sp.
CAGGTTCTTCGCATAAAGCGCGGAAGAGTCGACCGCGAGCTGCGCGGCGACGTTGAGATCGCCGATGATCGTCACACCATGCTTCTGCACGCGCTTGCCGGCTTCCGAGAGCGGGCAGTTGCCGCCGCGCTCAACGGCGAGATCGACGAGGATCGAACCCGGCTTCATGGTCTTCACCATCTCCTCGCTCACGAGTTCCGGTGCCGGACGGCCCGGAATGAGCGCCGTGGTGATGACGATGTCCTGCTTCTTGATATGTTCGGCGACGAGCGCGGCCTGGGCGCGCTTGTAGTCCTCCGACATTTCCTTGGCATAGCCGCCGGCGGCATCGCCGCTTTCTTCCGATTCGACCATGACGAAGGTGCCGCCAAGGCTTTCGACCTGCTCCTTCGTGGCCGAGCGCACGTCTGTCGCCGACACGATGGCGCCGAGGCGCTTCGCGGTCGCGATCGCCTGGAGGCCAGCCACGCCGACGCCCATCACGAAAACGCGGGCAGGCGCGATCGTGCCCGCCGCCGTCATCATCATCGGCATGGCGCGGGTAAACGCTGCCGCTGCATTGATGACCGCCTTGTAGCCCGCAAGGTTCGACTGCGAGGACAGCACGTCCATCGACTGCGCGCGCGTGATGCGCGGCATGAATTCCATCGCGAAGGCGTTGACGCCCGCCGCTGCATATTTCTGCAACCGCGCCTTGTCGTCCCAGGGGTTCAGAATGGCGGCAAGCATCGCCCCGCGCTTCATCAGTCCGATTTCCTCATCCGAAGGCGCCCGCACCTTGAAGACGATATCGGCGTCTTTCAATGTCTCGGCCGCACCTTGCGCGATGGTCGCGCCGGCTTCCGAATAAAGCTGGTCGGCGAAGGAGGCATGGGCGCCCGCCCCGGCCTCGACGGTGACGCTGAGGCCGAGCGCCGAAAGCTTCTTCACCGTCTCCGGCGAGGCAGCCACGCGGGTCTCGCCCTCGAGCCTTTCTTTGAGGATCGCTAGTTTCATGGAAGGTTGCCTGTTCTCCGGGCGCGCACGAGGATCGCCGCCACCGAATGAGAATAAGAATTATTCGAATAAACGATGCGAGGCTATGATTTCAAGGGAAAATCATAGTCCGCCGCAGGCAGGATGTCAGAGCAGGAAAATCGCCATGAGGATGAGAATGGCGACGACCGCGATCGTGCCCCACTTCGCCCCGGTCAAGAAACTATTATAGGTGCCGAGATGCTCCTTGGAGTCCATCTCCTTGCCCCAGCCTTCCTCGAATCCAGCCATGTTACCTCGCCCGCTTGCTGCCGCGTATTACGCTCGTTCTGAGTGTGCGGGACTATAGCAAACGAACCGCCCGCGGCAAGCGCCGCGGGGCGGCCCATTCCGCTAAATACCTACATCCACTGTGCAATTCCGTTCAACGCGGGCGTCACGCAAAGACGCTGTGGAGTGCCTCTCCGCCCGGATGCATATAGCCGTAACGTGTATGGTTCGGCCGCGCCCCTTCACGCAGATAATCTTCCCGGCGCCGGGCAAAGGCGTCGCTCTTCATCTCGGCCCAGGCGAGCGCCGGATCGATCCCGTAAAGCGCCGCATTGTTGCCGCCGAAGATTGCCGTCTTCACCGCCCCGTCCGCGGCGCCAAGCGGCGCGAAGCCATGCGCCTTCTGCATATCCTCCGGGATCTCGAGGCGCCTGAGCCCCTCGATCTGCCATTGCGGCGAGCCGGTCCACACCGCGTCCGTTCCCCAGCAGACACGCTCCGCCCCGAGCCCCTTCACCAGCGTTCCCATGACGGCGGCGGCGATCCGCGGCTGCGCCACGACATTCACCGCGAATATCTGCCCGAGATCGCCATAAACATTGCTGACACCGTATTTCTCCGGGATCTCCGCAAGATCGGTCGTCCATTCGATGCGGCCCGTCTTCTCGAATTCGGCAAGCGCCACCGAAGGATCGCTGCCGACGAAACGATAGGCCGAGTGATAGATGACGAAGTTAAGCTCCGGCCAGTCCTGCGCCGCCTTGCCCACATCCGACACATCCGCATAGTCCCGCAAACGCGGAAACTGCTTTTCGGTCTCCGGATTGAAGAGCCCTTTGTGGACGCAGATATTCCTGATCCCCGCCTTGAGACATTTCTCATAGGCCGGATAGACGAGCTTCTCGTCATCCATTCGCCAGGGGTGGCGGCTCTTGTCCTTATGCGTGTTGTCGCCGATCGTGTAGCCCTTCACGGAATCGGGCTTGAGTTCCAGCGCCGCATCGAGGTCGTCGAGCCAGCCGGGATAACCGGGCGTGAAGATCGCATGCGAATAGAGCCGCTTCGTGCCGGCCTCTGCATTCACCTTCTCTCGCGCAACCGCCTTCTGCTCATTGGTAAGGAACCAGTCCTCGGGGATTTCCGATGGCGCGCCGGAGATGAGCGCGATCTTCGTGTCGCTGTCGAGAAAGACCTCTTTCAGAAAATTGTCGTATTTCAGGTCCTCAAGCGTCTGCTCCTCCGCCGAAAGCGAAGGGTTCCAGCCCGCCTGCCCGACCGCCTTGCGCATGTTCACGAAGCCCGTCAGCCGCGTGTCGTCGCGCAGGAAATGCGTGTGCATGTCCATGATGAACTGGTCGCGCAACGCCGCCGCCATCTCTTCCGCCATGTCCGGCGTCGCAACCTCTGCGGCGCTTGCGGAAAAGAGCGGGCCATAGACCTGGTTCATCGCAAGAAACGACGCCGCCATGCCCGACGCGGTCTGGAAAAAGCGCCGCCGCGAAAGCCCGCGCTTGCCGCCCAGTTCATCCGCCATGGCAAGGAGACGTGCCTCGACCTCGCGCTGCTCTTTCGTCTGCGGCGCGGGCGCATACTCGTCGCTTGAAACGATTTGCGTAGGGACCGGCGTGTTATAGGGCGCAAGCTCCGAGGGAACGAGCGACGCGATCTGTTCCTCGGTCAACTGCTTTGTCATCGGCTTGTCCTCCCTGCCTTGAACATGCCCCCTGGAAAAGGTCGCATCGGCAAATGGGAGAGTCAAAACAAAGCGGTCTATTCACCGAAAGGTGAAGGCAGCGGCCCGCTCACGATCTTCCGCGACGGCGCGGAGTGATCCCAATCCGCAAGGAGCGCGCGCAGCGCTGCCACGAAGGCAAGCGGCTGATCGAGCATCACATGGTGCCGCGCCTGCGGAATCTCGATCACTGGCGCCGCACGGCCGAGAAGATTGAACATATATTCGCCGATCTCCGCCGGCAGCAGCACGGAGAACTCGCCGCGCATGATCGCGATGCGGCAGCGCGTTTCGGAAAGCCGCGCGCCCATATCGCCGATATCGAAACGCTGCCAGATCGCCGGATCGAATTTCCACGTCCAGCCCATGCCACCTTCAGGATTGGCGACCTGTTTCAGCGAATGCCGCGCGATGTAATCGACGATATAGCGGTTCTCGCAAGGCTGTGGCGGCGCAAGCCGGAAGCGTTCCATCGCCGCTTCAAGCGTCGGGTAGATGCGATGCGGGCGGAACTTGCGGTCGGGCGGCCCGCCGGGGCGATCCGGCGGATTGACCGGGCTGTCGACGATCACCGTGCCCGCAAGCCGCTCGCCGTATAGCGCACCGGTGAGGATCGTGATGAAGCCGCCAAAGGAATGGCCGACGATGATGGGCGGTTCTTCGCCATCGAAGAAGCCTGCATCCTCGCAGACCGCCATTTGTTCTTCGGCAAAGGCCTCGATCGTGTACTTCTCGTGCCAGCCGCTGTCGCCCATACCGGTAATGTCGATCGCGGCGACCGAATATTCGCGCGCAAGAAACGGCGCCACGAACGACCACCACCGCGCATGTGCGCCATTGCCATGAACGAGGAGCAGGCCCGGCTTCGTACGGTCGCCCCAGCGCAGATAGTGAACCTTCACGCCGTTCACGTCGACGAAGCGGCTCTCCGGCTCCACGGCAACGGCGCGCGTGAACCAGCCGGGCGCAGCCGCGATGGATGGGCCTTCCTCATCGCCCGGGGCAAGTTCGAAATCGCTCATTTGGCCGGTCTTTCGCCCAGCGCCTTGAAGACGCCCGTTCCCGACATGATCGTCCGGTCGCCGCACCATATGCGGCCTTTCACGGTGTAGAAGTCGTCGTCCACGCCGATAAGCTCGCCCGTCCCCTCGACCCATTCACCCACTTTGGCGCCGGAAAGAAAATCCGTCAGCAAACGAACGGTCACCCAGTAGCGATGCACAGACATGGTGATCGCATGGCCGAAAGCCATGTCGGCAAAGGCCATCAGCATCCCGCCATGGCAATTGCCCATGCCGTTCGTGTGATGCTCCTGCACGACGAAAGCGCGCGTATAGCGTCCATCCGTCTCGATGCGTTCGTAGAGCGGGCCGATCTGCCGCCCGAAGCCGCTGAACCAGTTGAGCGGCTGATAGCCCTCCGGCAGCGCAAACGTATTTTCCTCGAGGAGATCGTCGGTCATGCCGCACTCCGCAAAACGCAAAAGACAAGAGAACGAGGCCGCTCAGGAGACGGGCGGCACGCCTGCCTTCTTTAGCGCGGCCTTCTGGCGCTTGTCGAGTTCCGCGACATCGAAGCCTTCGATGGCCTCGTTGAACAGCCGGTGAAAATTGAGCTCCGCCCCGAGATGCAGGAAGACCGAGCCAAGGCCGATGGCCGCGCGGTCCATGAACACGAATTCGCGCGGCGGTGTAACGGGCCCGAGCTCCCTGAGCTTCTTGTGGACGCCGAAGGCTTCCTTGCGTCCGTATTCGCCCGCATTGATGCCGTCGGCCACCGACCGCACCCGGTCGTCGAGCATGGGCGCATAGATGAACCTTGCCCAGACGTTGAGCACATCGACAAGCTCGCCCGAAAGATTGCGGAAGCCCCAGTTCTCGTAAGCCGCCGCCGCCCGGTCGCGGTCATCCGCTTCAAGCGCACGGTAAAGCTCGACCACGCCATTGACGAAAGAGGGCGGAAAAATGCGGATGCAGCCGTAATCCAGCAGATTGATTCCGAGATCGTCCCGCACGGAATAATTACCGAGATGCGGGTCGCCATGAATGACGCCGAAGCGCGAGAACGGCGTCCACCAGGCCGCAAACATCGTCTCGGCGATCCGGTTGCGCTCATCGAGCGAGTGTTCGCGAAAAGTGAGGATCGGCCGTCCTTCCAGCCAGTTCATGGTGAGAAGCCGCTTCGTACTCAAATCCGCGAAAACACGAGGCACCTCGATGCGCGGATCCTTCCGGAAGATATCCGCATAGAGGCTCATATGCGCCGCCTCGCGTCGATAGTCGAGTTCCTCCCGGAGTCTTTCGCCGATCTCGGCATGGATTTCGCGCGTGTCGATGGCACGGTCCATGCGGCGATGGATGGAGAAGATGAAGCCAAGCTGCTTGAGGTCGGCATCGACGGCAGATTGCATGTCGGGATATTGAAGCTTCACCGCAAGCGCTTCCCCCTCGAGCGAGGTCGCGCGATGCACCTGGCCGAGAGAAGCGGCGGCCGCCGCCTCCTTGTCGAAACTGCCGAAGCGCTTTTCCCAGGCCGGCCCGAGCTCGGCGCGCATCCGCCGTTTCACGAAGGGCCAGCCCATGGGCGGCGCGGAGGATTGGAGTTCGGCAAGTTCGGCCGCGAACTCGGCTGGCACCGCATCCGGAATCGTCGCGAGCATCTGCGCGACCTTCATGATCGGTCCCTTGAGGCCGCCAAGCGCCGCCTTCAACTCGCGCGCCGTCTTTGCATCCGCCTGATCGAGACCGAAAAGCCTTGTCGCCGCCGCCCGCGCCGCAATGCCGCCCACGCCGGCCCCGACCTGCGCATAGCGCTGCACACGCCGGCGCAGCCGGTTCGACTCGGCGTCCCGGCCGCCATCTTCCGGCGTTGACGGACCTGCGCTCATTCCATCGTCTCGAGTTCGTCGATGAAACGGCGGATAAGCGACAAGCCCTTGTCCCAGAAAGCCGGATCGCTCGCATCGAGACCGAATGGGAGCAACATTGTTCCCGATGGACATGCGCCAACTGCGCAGAGAATGCGATTGCCGTTCACACCGGCGGGGAGGCAATGGATTGCGAGATACCGCAAGTTAAAAACAAAATTTTCATTACCAACCGAAGACCAGTGTACGCGCCCGGTCCCACAAAGAGTATTGCGTCCCATTCGTGAGCGAGATCGACACATTTGTACGACCTGAAGCCAATTATCAACTCTCGCTTTCGACTTCTCCCTTTCCGTCTTCTGGCGCGCGAGCCTTGAATTCGCGACGGGTATCTTCGCCAGTCAAGGCGCGCTCACTCTTCCGCTGCTTCGCCAACACAATCTTGTTTTTCATCGCAATCGCAGGTCCACTGGGCATGTCAGCCTCCATCGATCAATGTATCGAAAAAGTACTCTTCAGATTCATGTGAGGCAACTTGGTCTACATTTCTCATACACTCATAGTCAGCCCCCATAGCATTTCGCAAGAAATTTTCGGGACCATGTTTGCATTGAAACGGTTTGATGGGATGAACAGTACACCGATTTTCGGAATCGAGAAAAACGCAACGCCCTTCAGCCGATTTGAGTTGATAGACGGAATGCTCCGCCAACACGCCAAGCTCTTCATTCTGATCGCAAAAGTTGACCTCAAATTGTTCGATCGTCATATCGAGCGCCGCGCTTATGCGAATGCGATCTTCTCTAAGCAGGAGTACGAGGCGATCACTCCCGAGATTGGAGCAGCACTTGCCGCATTGCGTACAGATAAAAGCCATCGCTCAGCGCTCAATAGATTCAAAGCGATAATGCACCCAATATCTCTCATCGGGTTTGGGACGCTTTATAGAAAGAGAGAGGATCGTGCCATCGGGCGAAATTGACGGTTCAGGAGCGCGCACCCGCGAGTTTTCGATTTCTGCCAAATCGGACGATCTGCGAATCGTGACGTTCGGATCGAGCAGCGCGAAGCGGTACCCGAAAGGGGCATACGCCGTGAGCGTCGCCTTTGTCGCAGGAACACCCAGACCGAAGCCT
>PNMC01000140.1 GCA_013823365.1 Parvibaculum sp.
CGCGGCATGTTGGTGAGCTTGACCGGCTCATCCGTCAGCAGGGCGGCCGTCATCAGCGGCAGGGCCGCGTTTTTCGCGCCGCTCACCGGGATCGAGCCCTTGAGGCGGCGGCCGCCGCGAATGTGGATGCTGTCCATGATTATGTCCGATCGGGCTTTTGCCGGTTTATAGGGGCCCTCTGCCCCCGAGTCACGAGGCAGGGCGCCTCGGGGGCCCTTCTCGCGCCGGATCGGGGCTTTTTCGCGGGCCCAATCCGGCTATTTCGCGTCCTTGCGGGCGCGGGTCTGGGATTTCCGCTTCTTGAGGTTGTCGCGGAGCGCCTCGGCGAGGCGGGCTTGTTTGGCCTTGGCCTCCTGCGTCTGGGCGGCGCGGTCGGTGCCCTTGCCGCCGGGGGTGCGGGAATCGAAGCCTGAACCTGTCTTTTTCATCAATGTCACTCGGATTGGGGATTCGCGTCCGGGGGAAGATAGTGCGTTGCGGCATCTTGCGCGAGGGGGGTTGCTATGGCACTTTCCGCGCGCTTCGGAAAGGCCCCGCTCCGGCGCCGGGCCCCAAGGGTTCATTTACCATTCGGAGCGAGACTGCGGGCGGGTTTCACCGCCCCCGGCATGCTGTTGTAGCTCAGTGGTAGAGCACTCCCTTGGTAAGGGAGAGGTCGAGAGTTCAATCCTCTCCAACAGCACCATTTTCCCCGTTTCCCCTTGACCATGCCCTTCAATAAATGAGCGGCGATTATGCGGGCTGCCGTCTGTCCCCCAGCGGAACAGAAGCGGGGAGCTTCCGTTGAGTCCGGTATCTGCCGCATCGAGGCGGCAGGTTCCACCCCCAGACAGACGGAGGCCGCCATGAAAGTGAGCGAAGCCATGACGCAAGATGTGCAGGTCTGCAATCCGGACGACACGATCCGCGATGCGGCGCGCACGCTTGCCCAGATCGACGCCGGCGCCATTCCGGTGGGCGAGAACGACAAGCTCGTCGGCATGATCACCGACCGGGACATCGCCATTCGTGCCATTGCCGAGGGCAAGGGCCCGGACACGAAGATCCGCGAGGTGATGACGCCGGAGATCCGATATTGCTTCGACGATCAGGAGATCGACGAGGTGCAGAAGAACATGAGCGACAACCGGCTGAGGCGCGTCGTCGTGATCAATCACGACAAGCGGCTGGTGGGCATGCTGTCGCTGGCCGATATCGTGCGGGCCGATGGCAGCGCCGACATGGCGTTGCGCGGGGCCTCGAAGCCGGGCGGCGCGCATAGCCAGAGCGCCTGAGCCTTGCACCGGACAATCGAGCGTGACGCCCTGCGGCACAACCCGCGGGGCGTTTCTTTTCCGGCCCTCTCTTTTCCGGTCCTCAGGGCGCGATGAAGAAGCGGAGCGCGATCGCGAGAAGCACGAAGGCGACAAGGCCGCCGAAGAAGACGAAGCGGCGGGTGGGCGTGTTGAGCACGACCTGTCCCTGCCGTGCCTTTCCTGCCGGATAAACAAGGGGTTCCTTCGACGGGTTCCTTTCGTCCTGCATGGGTTCCTCCATTGGCTGCCTGCCTTGAGGGAACAGCAAGGCGGGGACTTCGTTCCATCGCTACGGCGCGCGGCATTTCGCGCAGCCCATGCACCCCCGGAGGACAAGATGGGACAGGCAATCAAGAAGGACCAGCTTCACGAATTGCTCTATCAGGCGCTCGAGACGGAGGCCGGCGGCATCAAGGTCTACGAGACGGCGCTGAAATGCGCGATCAACGAAGACCTGCACGAGGAATGGGAAGGCTATCTGGAGGAAACGCGCAAGCACCACAAGACGCTGCTCGGCGTGTTCCAGAAGCTCGGGCTCGACCCGGAAGAGAGCACGCCGGGGCGGACGGTCGTGGCGCATCTCGGCGCGTCGTTCGTGAAGGCGATGGAACTGGCGCTCAAGGCAGGCGATCCGGAAGCGGCGCAGCTCGTGGCCGGCGAATGCGTGGTGCTGGCGGAGACGAAGGATCACCTCAACTGGACGCTGATCGACCATGCCTGCGAGAACGCCACGGGCAAGGTGGAAGAAGCATTGCAGGAAGCGCTCGACATCATCGGCAATGACGAGGACCACCACCTCTATCACAGCGCCGGCTGGACGCGGGAACTCTGGATCGATGCGCTCGGCCTGCCCGCCGTGCTGCCGCCGCCGGAAGAAGAAAAGCATGTGGAGACCGCCATCGGCGCCTCGCGCGCGGAACAGGCGCGGGACGAGATGCTGAAACGGAACTGAGCGGTCAGAGACAGTCGTAGATCGCAGCGAGAAGGGCCTTGTTGCGCGGGTTCTGCCAGCGAGGCCCCATATCGTTCGTGACATAGCCGAAGGCGACGCGGGCAACCGGGTCGCAGAAGCCCAAGGAGCCGCCGGCGCCGAAATGGCCGAAGGCTTCCGCGTTCGGTCCGAGGGGGCGTTCGGCCTGGGGGAGCTGGAAGCCGAGGGCGAAGCGCGACTCGCGCTCCAGAATCCGGTCGGGGCCGAAGGATTGTTCCTCCGTGGCGGCGGCGAGCATATCGCGCGAGAGAATATCCACGCCATCGATGCTGCCGCCTGCGGCAAGCGCGGAATAGACGCGGGCGATGCCGCGCGCCGTGCCGTGGCCGTTGGTCGAGGGGATTTCGGCTTCGCGCCATTCGGGGCGGTTGACCCAGCCGGAACCGGAAATGCCCGGCGGGTTCCAATAGGTGTTCCATTTCATCAGCGTCACGTCGTCGAGTTCGCCTTCGGGGCGAGGGATTGCGACGGGCGGCCAGAGGAATTCGGCGGCGCGATGATGCTCCGTGGACGGAAGGCCGATATGGACATCGGCGCCGAGCGGGCCCGCCACCTCTTCGCGCAGGACTTGCCCGACGGTGCGTCCGGAGGCGCGGCGGACAAGCTCGCCCACGAGATAGCCGAAGGTGTTGACGTGATAGCCGTGGGCGGTGCCGGGCTGCCACCAGGGCGTTTCGGCGGCGAGCGCCGTTACCATGCGGTTCCAGTCGAGCGCGGCGCCGTCCGGCAGATCCTCGCGGATGGCGGGGAGGCCCGCCCGATGGGACAGCATGTGGCGGAGCGTGATCTCCTCCTTGCCATTGCAGCCGAACTCAGGCCAGAGGCCGTGGGCCGGGGCATCGAGGTCGAGCGCGCCCCGCTCCACAAGCCGCAGGGCGACAAGGGCGGTGAAGGCCTTGCCGACGGAAAAGAAATTCACCAGCGTCTCGCGCGCCCAGGGCCGCTCGCGCGCGGCATCGCGGAAGCCGCCCCAGAGATCGCAGACGAGGCGACCATCGACCATGAGTGCAATCGCGCCGCCCGGCTCGCCCCGCGCGGTGAAATTTTCGGTGAAGGCATCGCGCAGCGGCGCGAAACGCGGATCGCAGGTGCCGCCTATCGGGGCCGGTTTCATCTCGTCAGCAGCATGAGAAGCGGCAGGGCCATCAGCACCTGGCCGCCATAATAGGTCGTCCAGACGAGGATGCCGCGCCCGGGAATCGGACCGCGGAATTTATCGAGCGCGATGATGCTGTCCGAGAACATGAAGAGCACCGCGCCGAGGCCGAGGATGGGTGCGGCTTCGGGAATGGCGAGCGCGGTGAGCACCATGATGAGGATGACGGCAAGATAAGCGCCGACGGGAAGTTTCATGGAGCCGAGGCGCGATGCGATCGACCAGTAGACGGCGAGCGCGGCAAGGCCGACGGCAAGCGAGACGGCTTTCAGGGCGAGCGTGTCCGGCCCTGTGGCGAGCGGCAGCATGACGGCGATATAGAAGAGGTGGCTGACGAGGAAGGCGCCGAGGCCGCGCATGAAGTTGCGGGCATCGCCCTTCAGCGCGAGGAAGAGATCGCCCGCGCTCGAGAAGAGGAAGGCGGCGGCGAGGAGCAGAAGCGGCAGGGTGGGCCCCTGCCCCAGCGCGAGCAGCGGCAGCGGCACGAGAAGGCCGATCGACGCCGTCTTGAGGCCGGTGCGGAGCGCGGAAGGCGGCTGGCGCTCGATCAGCTGATAGGCGATGGCAGCGGCAAGCGAGGCGAGTGCCAATGCGATGCGGAGCCCATCGAGCCCGTCACCCGTCATGAATATGTTTGCGATCATTTTCAGCCCCTTCCCTCTTCTTCCCACCCCTCCCCGAAAAATTCTTCGCAGGCTCGAATTTTTCGACCCTCCCTCAAGGGGAGGGTGGAGTTCTTTGTGTTATTGCTCTTCTGCCACCATGATCGGCGAAGAACGGCTGACACAAAAGGACCAAATATGAACAGCGGTGCCCATGCCATCGACAGCCCGCAAAATGCGCGGGCGAAGAAATGGCTCGCGCTGACGGAGACGCGCGGCATCCGCAAGCATGGGGAATTCCTGCTGTCGGGGCGAAAGACCGTGCCGGAGGCGCTCGCGGCGCATGGGGGCCGTTTCACAGCGGCGCTGGCGCGGACGGAGAGCGAGCTCAACCGGCTCATGCTGCCCGCCCATGTGGAACGCTATGTGCTGGCAAAGCCCGTTTTCGAGGCGCTGGACACGAACGGGACCGGCTTTCCGCTGCTGGTGGGAAAGGTGCCCGACTTCGCTGCAGTGGATTTCGCGGCGGCTCCGAAGGGGCTCGAACTGGTTCTGGCGCTGGGCGATCCGGCCAATCTCGGCGCCGTGCTCCGCAGCGCGGCGGCCTTCGGCGCCGCCCGCATCGTGCTGATGGAAGGGGCGGCGCACCCCTTTCACCCGAAGGCGCTTCGGGGCGGTGCGAATGCGCAATTCGCGCTCGCCTTTCTCAAGGGCGGGGACTGGGAGGCGCTTCGCGCGGCGAAGGGGCCGATGGCGGCGCTCGACGGCGAAGGGACGGATATCGAGACCTATGACTGGCCCGCCCATCTGCGGCTGGTGCTGGGCGAGGAAGGCCAGGGGCTGCCGCCGGGGCTCAAGGCCGAGCGGCTCGCCATCCGGACCACCGGCGCCGTCGAATCGCTCAATGCGACGGTGGCGGCGAGCCTCGCGCTGGCGGCGCGGTTCCGGCATTTGACGCCTGAGTGATCCTGCAGGCGGTCCGGGCGGATGATCCGCCACGCGGGGGACCGCGTAGCAAGGGGTGAGAGCTGGAATGTGAGCCAGCGGTTCAACCCCTCAAGCAGGGCCCCTCGCACGGTGAACACGCTACTCAAACTCGTTGCAGCTCTCGCCATAGTGCTTCCCGCCGCAAGCGCCGGCGCGGACGCGGCAGCGCCGGTCACTTCCCCCGCACCGGCGCTGTCGTTCCGCGTCGAGCGCGGCGGGACGCCCATCGGCACACATACAATCGAGTTCACACAACAGGGCGACGCGCTTCATGTCGCCATCGACATCAATCTTGCCGTGCGTTTCGGGCCGATCACGGTGTTTCGTTATGCGCATTCGAACCGCGAGACATGGCGGGACGGGAAGCTCGTCGCCATCGAGACGGAAACGGATGACGACGGGCGGCGCTTCAGCGTGAGCGGCAGAGCAACGGAAAAGGGCTTCGAAGTGACGAGCTCGGAGAGCGGTACTTTCGTTGCGCCTGCAGGGATCATTCCGACGAGCTACTGGAATCCGGCGACCATCGAGCAGACGCGGCTTCTCGACACGCAGCGCGGGCGCATCATCGAGGTGCAGGTGAGCGAGACGGCGACGCGGGAAACCGCGATCGACGGCGCGGCCGTGCCCGTGCGCGAATATGAGATGACGGGCGATCTCAAGCTGAAGCTCTGGTATTCGCCGCAGATGGAATGGCTCAACGTGATCTTCCGGGCGCGCGGGTCCGACGTCGACTATCACGTCGAGCATTTCGACCGCGAGCGCGTTCAAAGGCTGGCGCTGCAATGAGCGATATCGTCTGGATCACGGGTGCGAGTTCCGGCATCGGCCGGGCACTGGCGCTGCGCATGGCGCGCGAGGGCTGGCGCGTGGCGGCCTCGGCGCGGCGGGTGGAGGAACTCGAAAAACTGAAGCGCGAGGCGAATGGCGAGATCGCCGTCTATCCGCTCGATACGACGAAGCCCGGCGATGTGGCAAACACCGTGGCGCGGATCGAGCAGGAGATGGGGCCGATCGCGACCGCCGTTCTCTGCGCGGGCACCTATGAGCCGGTGCTGGCGCGCGAGCTGACGGCCGAGAAAGCGCGGCCCGTCTTCGAACTCAATTTCATGGGGACGGTGAACTGCCTCGAAGCGCTGATTACGCCGATGCGCGCGCGGAAGGCGGGGCACATTGCGGTGGTTGCGTCACTTGCCGGCTATTTCGGGCTGCCGACATCGGCCATCTATGGCGGCAGCAAGGCGGCGCTGATCAACATGGCGGAGGCGCTGCGCCCCGATCTCGCGCTGGACGGGATCAAGCTCCAGATCGTCAATCCGGGTTTCGTGAAGACGCCGCTCACCGACAAGAACGAATTTCCGATGCCCTTCCTGATGGAGGTGGATGACGCGGTGGAGGCCTTCTACCGCGGGCTCCAGTCGGACCGTTTCGAGATCACCTTTCCGCGGCGTTTCTCGCTGGTCCTCCGGCTGGTGCAGATGCTGCCCTACAGGCTGTCGCTGGCGCTGACCGCGAAGACGATGCCGAAGCGGGCGAAAGAAGGCGCGGGCGCTACTTCCTGATTTCCTCGTAAGCGGCGAGCGCGCGGGCACGGGCGCGGCCATGATCGACGATCGGCTCCGGCCAGGATTTGCCGAGCGCGATACCCGCTTTCGCCAGCACATCATGCGGCGCTTCCCAGGGGCGGTGGATATAGCGCGCATCGAGCGCGGCAAGCTCCGGCACATAGCGGCGGACATAATCGCCCGCCGGATCGAACTTCTCGCCCTGCAACACCGGATTGAAGATGCGGAAATAGGGCGCGGCGTCGGCGCCGGAGCCCGCCACCCATTGCCAGCTTGCGCGATTCACCGCGAGGTCGGCATCGACCAGCGTATCCTCGAACCATTCGGCGCCGCGCCGCCAGTCGATCAGCAGATGCTTGA
>PNMC01000141.1 GCA_013823365.1 Parvibaculum sp.
ATTGCGCACTTCCGCCGGGTCGTTCACGACCAGCGTTTTCGGATGCGCGGTTTCGAGGATATGGGTCGCGGTGATGTAGCTCATGTCGAAGGGCGGGTCCTGGCGCATGAGCACCACATCCACGTCTTCCAGATGAACCTTCTCGCGGCTGCCAAGCGTGGAATGATTGCCGACCTCGCGCCGGAGCGTCAGTTCGCGCATATGGGCATAGGCGCGCCCGTCGCGCATCGAAAGGTCTATCGGCTCGTAATAGAAGAGCTTGTGTCCGCGCGCCTGCGCCTCCAGCCCGAGGGCGAAGGTCGAATCCGCATTGATGTTGATGCTGTGGATCGGGTCCATCTGGATGGCGACGGAAAGGCTCATTTTGTTCTTCTCGCGGTCGATGCGGGGCGCGCCCGGGCCGCGGATGCGGCCTGCAGACTGTTCGGGGGAAAGATGGGGGGCTTGCCCGCGCTTTGCGAGCAAAAAATCTCGGGCCTCAGTTGAGCCTTGTCTTCAGCCTTCTGAGCGCCTCTTCGGCCATGCCCGCGATCCGCGTTTCGCCGATATCGGTCGCGATGTCGACGCAGCTCGCAAAGGCATCCGCCGCCGCGCCCATATGGCCTGCATGGACCTCGAGGCGGCCGAGCTCGAAGCGGAGCCCCGCGCGCTGCGGCGCGAGCCAGATCATCCGCGTGACGACCTGCCGGGCGCGGGCATAGTCGCCGCCGCGAATGGCACGGGAGAGAATATTGTTTTCAAGCCGGAGCAGAATATCGCGTATGCCGACTGCCTCGCAGGCTTCGGGCGTGAGCCGCGCTTCCGGGCCTTCCACGCCGCGCAGCAGCGTGAGGAGATCGGCCGGCGACAGCGGCTGGCCGCCATTGAAGGGGTCGATCACCAGCGCCTCGCCTTGCGCGCGCAGGCGAAGCACGAAATGTCCGGGGAAGTTCAGCCCCGCCATGTCGAGACCAAGCTTTGCTGCAACATGAAGGTAGAGAATGCCGAGCGTGACGGGCAGGCCCTTCCGCCTGTCGATCACATGGGCGAGGTTCGCATTTTTCGGATCTTCATAGGTTTCCGCATCGCCCAGATAGCGGAAGCGGCCCGCCAGAACGCCGGCGAGAATGCCGGCTGCAACTTGCACCGGATGATCCTGCGCGCCCATCGCCGCATGCGCGGCATCGGCAAGTTCCGCGAGATGATCGCGGTAAGGCGCAAGCTCTATGTCCGGGCGGTCGCAGGCCGCGAGCAACAGCGCGACATGCGCGACATCGATTTCGCCATCCGGCGTTTCGCCCGCCGCGCGTAGCTCGCGCTCGATGAATGAGGTCTCGCTGCCCATGGGCGCCATCTTGGCGCGGAAAAGACCGTGCCCGCAAGCACCGAAATGGAACGGCGGCGCCCCGCTCAGCCCGCGCGGCGCTTCACCTCCACATAAGAAATGACGTTGCGCACGCCCGACACTTCGCGCGCATGAGCGATGACGCGGTCGAGCTCGGCCTGGTTGAGCGCCGTTCCCATCAGATAGACCGTGCCGTTCACCGTCTCGATCGAATAATTGATGCCGCTGACATTCCTGTCGGCGGTGAGGCGCGTGCGCAGCTTGGTCGTGATCGTCGTGTCGCTGACGGATTGGGAGAAGCCGCCCCTTTCGCCGACGCGCAATTCGTTGATCACTTCCTTGACGCCGCCGATAGTCCAGACGATGCGCGTTACCGTCACACGGTCTTCCACCTTGGGTACCGAGCCCGTGAGAAGCACGCGCCCTTTCTGCACCTGCGTCGAGACGCCCCGGTAAAGCGTCGAATCCTCGGCAAGGAGTTTCCGGTTTATTTCGAAAGCGATCTGATTGTCGTCGACCGCCTGTTCGAGGCCGCGATCCTGCGCCGCGCCGACGGCGGCCGCGCCGCCCGCACCGATGGCGAGCGGCACGCAGCCGCCAAGCGAAAGCGCCGCAGCAAGCGCGAGAAGGGGAAGGTTCTTCATGCCGGGAATCCTCGAGAACGAATAATACGGGTGAAAGATGAAGGGGGCGATGCGGCAGGATTATGGCCGCCAGGCATCCTTCATGTGACGGGGAAGACGGAACGGCGTGACGAGCACGACGTCGAAGCGCAGGTCGAGAGAGGCAAGCGCCGGATTGCGGCCGAGAAAATGCGACGCCGCACGTTCGAGCCGCTTCAACTGGCGCAGCTGCAGGGCCTCCGCCGCGCCCGTGGCATCGCCGCGCGCCTTTACCTCGATGATGGCGAGCGAGCGCCCGCGCCGCACGACCATGTCGATCTCGCCCGCCGGCGTCTTGAGGCGCCGCGCGAGAATGCGATAGCCCTTGAGGCGGAGGAAAAGCGCGGCAAGCGTTTCGGCGCGCAGGCCGAGGCGGTGGGCGGCGCGGCCGGTCGCGGCATCGCCCCGGCGGCCCATGCTATTTCGCGCCCGAAAGTTCGAGCGCGCGGGCATAGACGTCGCGGCGCGGCAGGCCCGTCATGGCGACGACTTCGGCGACCGCATCTTTCAGCGAGGCGCGGGCAAGCGCGTTTTCGAGCATCGCATCCACCTCATGGGCGCAGAGCGCGGCGCGCTTTTCGGGCGGGCCGACGACGATGACGATCTCGCCTTTGGGCGCTCCCGCCTCTTCATAATGCGCGGCAAGCTCGCCCAGGGGTCCGCGCCGCACTTCCTCGAATTTCTTGGTGAGTTCGCGGGCGACCGCCGCTTCGCGCCCGCCAAGCGCGGCGGCCATATCGGCCAGCACGGCGGCGAGGCGGTTCGCGCTTTCGAGAAAGACGAGCGTGGCCGGAATGGCGGCGAGGTCCGCAAGTTCCTTCCGCCGCGCTTCCTGCTTTGCGGGGAGGAATCCCGCGAAGAAGAAGCGGTCCGTCGGCAGACCCGCCAGCGTCAGCGCGGCGAGCACCGATGAGGCGCCGGGCAGCGTCGTCACATTGTGGCCGGCGGCGACCGCCTCCTGCACAAGCTTGAAGCCGGGGTCCGAGACGAGCGGCGTACCGGCATCGGAAACAAGCGCCACCGCCTCCCCGGCTTCGAGCCGCTTCAGCACGCGCGGCCGCATCTCTGCCGCATTGTGATCGTGATAGGGGGCGGTCTTCACCTGAATATTGTGGATCGCGAAGAGCTTCGCCGTCACCCGCGTATCCTCGCACAGCACGAGGTCGCAGCGTGCAAGCACATCGAGCGCGCGCAAGGTGATGTCGCCCGCATTGCCGATGGGCGTTGCCGTGACATAAAGGCCGGGCGCGAGGCGGGCATCGAGAGAGGCTTTTTCCATGGCAGGAACTTGGCCCCCGCGGGCGGATTTGGCAATGCGGGAGAAGGGAGCGGGCCCTTGCGGTTTACTTGCGGGGGCGCGCCGCCTAATCTCCGCGGGATGCGGGGTGCGCGCGCCCCTTCCGGCCTTCGATTGTTCAGGATTTTCCCGGTGACGACACTCGCCCGCCCTGCCCGCTCCCCGCGTTCCCTGACCGTGAAGGCGGTGCTCGCGCTGGGCGTGGCGCTTCTTCTGGCCGGGTGCCAGTCCACGCCGAGGCAGCCTTCGCCGCCGCCGCAGGTGCAGGTGCCGCCCCGCGTGGAGGTGACGCCGCCACCCGCGACAACGACGCCTGCCACTGTGGGCCGCGATCCGTCGCGCTTCATTACGCCGGCCTTCATGGGAACCGAGCGGCCGGTGCGCGTGGCGCTGCTGTTGCCGTTCAATTCGCCGCGCGAGAATGTACGCACGCTCTCGAACGCGCTCTACAACACGGCGCAGCTCGCGCTTTTCGAATTCGACGCGGCGAATATGCTGCTCATCCCGAAGCCGACCGGCGGTACGGCGGCGGGCGCCCGCCAGGCCGCGCGCGAGGCGCTCGACGCCGGTGCCGAACTCATCATCGGGCCGCTTTTCGCCGAGGAGGTGACCGCCGTCGCGCCGCTGGCGCGCGAATACAAGGTGCCGGTCGTCGCCTTTTCGTCGGACCGCGCCGTGGGCGGGCCCGGCATCCATCTCCTGTCCTTCCCGCTCGATCAGGATGTGGAGCGGATCGTCGATTACGCCTCGATGCAGGGCATGACGCGCTTTGCCGCGCTTTATCCGCAGGGCAGCTATGGCGAGCGGGTGCGGGCCGCCTTCGAGCGGGCGGTGGCAAGCCGCGCGGGCCGCGTCGTCGCCTCGACAAGCTATCCCGCCGATCCGCAATCCATGTACGACCCGGCGCAGCGCGTGGCGCGCGCCTATGGCGGGGGTGCCTATGATGCGCTCTTCATGCCGGAGGGCGGACAGGGGCTTAAAGCCATGGCCCCGCTCCTGCCCTATTACGATGTCGATCCGCGTCAGGTGAAGTTCTTCGGCACAGGCGCCTGGGACGACGCCTCGCTCACGCGCGAGCCGCCGCTTCATGCGGCCTGGTATCCGGCACCGCCGCCGGAAGCTCATGCGCAGTTCCTCGAGCGCTACCGCCGCGCCTATGGCGCGACGCCGCCGCGCATTGCAAGCCTCGGCTATGATGCGGTGAGCCTTGCGGTTGCGCTGTCCGGCCTGCCGGAAGGCGAGCGCTACACGGAAACGACGCTCACCAATGAGGATGGCTTCGCCGGCGTCGACGGCATTTTCCGCTTCAACCCGGATGGCAGCACGGAACGCGGCCTCGCCATTCTCGAAATCCGCCCGACCGGCGCGGTGGTGATCGACCCGGCGCCGACAAGTTTCAATCCGCGGGTGTTCTGAGACCTTTCTCACCGTCATTGCGAGCGCGGCGAAGCAATCCAGGGGCCGCGATCTCTGCGCCTGCCGCTCCTGGATTGCTTCGTCGGCTTCGCCTCCTCGCAATGACGGCTTTTTTTGGACTTTTCAAACAGTCTCCTAGCAGCGGCTCCTCTGCCTCCATCTACCCTCCGACTCGGTTTGTGGTCCACCCTCCCCTTGAGGGAGGGTCAGAAAATTCAAGCGCAGCGCGGGATTTTCCGGGGAGGGGTGAGCGGGAGAAATGATGAAGCGCCATACGACGTGAGCGGAGTCCCCCTCCCCAAACCGCTTGCAGCGGTTTGACCCTCCCTCATGGGGAGGGTGGTCCAGATGGCTGATGCTTGTCAGTGAATTTTAGAAAGAATTGCGCGCAACTGTCCTACGCCAGCAGCCGCGCCAGCACGGCGTCGAGGACCATGCGGCCTTCACCGGTTGCACGGATGATGTCGCCGTCGCGGGTGAGAAGCTCATCTGCAACAAGGGCGGCGATGCGCGCTTCGGCGATCGGCGCGCCCGCGATCCGCGCGTGACGCGCAAGCAAGACACCTTCCGAAAGACGCAGGCCCATCAGCATCATCTCGTCGCCCTGCTCGCTTGCCGAGATTTCTTCCATCGCTTCGAGGCCATGGCCGTCCCGCTCGGCGGATGCCATCCAGTCGCCCGGCATTTTTCGCGCGCGGGTGGCAATCCGCCGGCCATCCGACGTGATGCGGCCATGCGCACCGGGGCCGACGCCCGCATAATCGCCATAGCGCCAATAGACGAGATTGTGGCGCGATTCCGCACCGGGTTTCGCGTAGTTCGATACTTCGTAGGCGGATAATCCCGTTTCCGCGCAGATGTCGCCGGTCAGCGCATAAAGCGCTGCCGCCTCGTCGTCATCCGGCAGGTGGAAGGCGCCCTTCTCGTAAAGCCGCGCGAAGGCGGTGTCGGGTTCGATGGTGAGCTGGTAGAGCGAGAGATGATCGGCCGCATGGGCGAGCGCGGCGCGGAGTTCTCTCTCCCATGCCTCTTTCGTCTGGCCGGGGCGGGCATAGATGAGATCGAAGGAAAGGCGCGGGAAGGTTTCGCGGGCAAGGGCAATGGCGCGGAGCGCTTCATCGGCGCTGTGCAGGCGCCCGAGAAATTTCAGCTGCGCATCGTCGAGCGATTGCACGCCGAGCGAGAGACGGTTGACGCCTGCCGCGCGGTAGCCCTTGAAGCGATCCGCCTCGACGCTGGTGGGGTTTGCTTCCAGTGTGATCTCGGCGCCCTCTTCCATCTGCCAGAGGCCGGCGATTTTCGCCAGCACGGCATCGACGGTCGCGGGCAGCATCAGGGACGGCGTGCCGCCGCCGAAAAAGACGGAGCGCACACGGCGGGGCCCCGTGAGCGCGCGCATATGCTCAAGCTCGCGTGCGAGGGCGTCGGCCCATTGCGCCTGATCGACGGCCGCGACGACATGGGAATTGAAATCGCAATAGGGGCATTTCGACTGGCAGAAGGGCCAGTGGACATAGACGGCGAAGCCGCCTTCCGTCGCTTCGGGCGCGGCGGCGCTATTTTGCGAAGCAGGCATTCACGAGCTGCCGGAAGGCCTGCGCACGATGCGACATGTCGTGCTTTGCCTCGGGCTCCATTTCGCCGAAGGTCGTTTCGAAGCCTTGCGGGATGAAGATCGGGTCGTAGCCGAAACCCTTTTCGCCGCGCGGCGGCCAGGTGACCTCGCCATCGACACGGCCTTCGAAATATTCGACATGACCATCGGGCCAGGCAAGCGCGAGGCCGCAGATGAACCAGGCGCCGACATCGACCGGCCCCGCTTCCAGCATGCCGCGGCGGAGCTTTTCCATCGCAAATTCGAAGTCCTTCGAGGGGCCCGCCCAGCGCGCGGAATGAATGCCGGGCGCGCCACCCAGCGCCGCCACACAGAGGCCGCTGTCATCGGCAAGGGCGGGGAGGTTTGCGGCTTTCGCGGCGGCGAGCGCCTTCAGCTCCGCATTGGCACGGAACGTGTCGCCGGTTTCTTCCGGCTCGTCGAGGCCGAGCGCACCAGCCGAGACCGTCTCGATGCCGAAAGGCGCCAGCAATTCGCCGATCTCGCGCACCTTGCCCGGATTGTGGCTCGCGACGACGAGCTTGCCGCCCTCGAATTTCCGCGTCATTTCGATATGGCTTCCTTCTGCAGACGGACGAGATCGGCGACGCTGCCCTTGGCGAGCTTCAGCAGGGCGAGGAATTCATCTTCCGAGAA
>PNMC01000142.1 GCA_013823365.1 Parvibaculum sp.
GGCTCCGTGCTGATCTGGCATGGCAGCCTCTGGCATGGCGGCGGCGCGAACAAATCGAAGGCGCGCCGCGTCGGCATCGCCATGAACTATTGCGCGGGCTTCATCCGCCAGCAGGAGAACCAGCAGCTCGGCATCCCGCTCAACATGGTGCGGGAGTTCGAGCCGCGCCTGCGCGAGCTTTGCGGTTTCGGCACCTATCGCAATCTGATCGGTCATATCGACAAGAAGACGCCCGCCCAGCGCCTGCTGGACGACACACGCGGCTTCCGTTCGATCTGGGATTCCTGAGACTAGAGCCGGTCGAGAAGCGCGGGCAGCAGCTCGATCGTCTCGATGATGTGATCGGTGAAAGGCAGGAGTTCGTCCCGGCCGCTCGTGCCTGTCAGCACGCCGACGCCAAGCGCTGCGCCTGCGCGGCGGCCCATCTCGAAATCATGGCCATTGTCACCGATCACCGCGATCTCCGCGGGGCTGAGCCCCACCGCATCGCAAAAGGCGAGCGCCATGCCCGGCCCCGGCTTCTGCCCATGCCCGCTGTCATAACCGGCGACGAAATCGACATGCGCGGCAAGACCGAAACGCGCGACTGTGCCGAGCGCCGAGGCTTCCACGTCATTTGTCGCAATGCCGATGATATAGCCGCTCGCCTTCAACCGCCCGAACAGCGCCGCAAGATCGGTGACGGGCACCGAGCGCTCCGGTCCCGCCTCCCCGAAATGCGCATCGAGCACGGCAATGAGCTCCGCGCGGTCGCTCCCTTGCAGATGGGGCAGCCAGGCATCCGCCAGGGCCAATGTATCGCCTGCCGCCGCAATGCTGCCGGAGCGGAAGCGGCCCTGCGCGCGCTCATATCCGATAGAGGCCAGCATGGCTTCGGCCTTCGCGCGGTTGTCCTCCGCAAGCCGCAAGGCGAGGTCGGAAAGCAGCGGCGTCCAGGTCAGGTGATAGTCGAACAAGGTGCCGTCCTTGTCGAAGAGCAGGCCCCTGGGCCGCTTCACCTCGCGGATTTCTGCCATTTGCACCCTTGCCTGTTCCGTTTCGACACAATTCCCGCCTATACTGCCTGTCTAGACGCAATGCCGGAAGACGGAGGAAGCGCCATGCGACTCATCAGGATCATCATAGCGGCGATCATCGCCCTTGGCGGCGCCGGCGTGACGGGCGCCATCTATCTCCAGAACGAAACCGGCGCCCTCGGCGTCGGCTCGCTTTTGCTTCTCGTACTGGTTTCCTTCGTGGCCGACAATCGTCGCTCGCTCTTTCCGAGCGAGGCGGACCGTCTGAAGCTTCAGGACAAGAAGGTGGCAACGGCCATTGCCCAAGGCACTGCCCTCACCCGCTTTGCCGAAGGCGAGGTGCGTGGCTCTCCGACCTACAGCGGAAACTGACCTCTAGCGGGCTGGCGTCCAGTCCGACGTAATCGCGGAAAGCTCCGGACGCGGACGTTCGTCCTTCGGAACGCTCTCGCTGCCGAAATAGAGGTAACCCGCAACTTTCTCGTTCTCAGCAAGTCCGAGAACCCGGTTCACCTCACCGTCGAAGGCATACCACTCGGTCAGCCATTGTGCGCCATAGCCGAGTGCGGTGGCCGCCACAAGCATGTTCTGGCAGACGGCACCCGCGGAGAGAAGCTGCTCCCATTCCGGAATCTTGATGCCGGGCGTCACCCTCGAAATCACGGCGACCACGACGGGCGCCCGCACGAGCCTGTTCGCCTCGAAAGCGATCTGGTCTTCCGTGGCACCGGGTTGTGCGGCCGCATAAATGCGCGCAAGCGCAGCACCGAACTGTGCCCGTGCCTCGCCGCGGAACCGGATGAACCGCCAGGGCGCGAGCTTGCCGTGATCCGGCACCCGCGCGCCCGCCGTCAGGATCGTCTGCAGCTCGCTCTCGTCCGGACCCGGCTCCACCATGGTGAGCGCCTTTGCGGAACGGCGCGTGAGCAGGAGTTCGATGGTTTCGGGAGATCGGGGCAAGGTCTGGTCCTTCGGATGTTCTCGGCGGGTGCGCACCGCTCTACTTAATCCTCGCGCTTTACAGGAACAAGCCCGCCCGCCACCATGACCTTGGGGAACAAAGGGGCTTTCGGTGGGGCGGTCGGACGGTCAGCGCTGTATCGCATGGGCGGCTGCGGTTGCGGCAGTGCTGAACCTGTCGCCTGCGGCATTCGCCGGCGGCTGGCCCCTGCCGCGCGGCGAAGGCGAGGTCATCGTCGCCTATTCCTCGCATCGGGCGGACGAACGCTACGAAAACAGCGGCAAGAAGCACTGGACGAGCAGCTACACCAAGCATGAACTCTCGCCTTACGCCGAATACGGCCTGTTCGACCGGTTGACACTTGTTGGCGAAGCCGCCTGGCGGGAAGAAAGCACCGACTACTTCGGACACCGTTTCGAGGACCGCGGCTTCTCCCGTGTGAAGGCCGGCGCGCGTTTCTCTATCGGGACCTGGAACGACACGCTCTTTTCCGCCCAGTCCCTCGTCACCATGCATCTGGCGGATGCCGGCGACGACCCCGCCGCCACGCGGCGCGGCGACATGGACGCGGAGATCGGCCTCGTCCTCGCCCGGAACGAAAAGCTGCTGGGGCTCGACATGTTTTCCGTGCAGGAGCTCGCCTGGCGCTGGCGCGATAGCGGCCGTCCGGACCAGATACGCGCCGACATCACCCTCGGCACGAAGCTCCGCCCCGGCACCATGCTGCTGCTGAAAAGCCTGAACACAGGCTCCATCGGCGCGACGGAGACCGGCGAATATTATCTCTCAGGCAAGATCGCCATCTCGCTGGCGCAGGAACTTCCCCGATCCATTGCGCCGGGCGTGTCGGTCGAGGCCGGCATGGAGAGAACCGCCTTCGGCCGCAGCGCCATCGACGAGACGGCATTCCGTCTCGCGCTCTGGTATCGCTTTTGAGCTACTCGGCGGTCGCGATTACATTTCCGCTTTCTGCCGCGCCGAGGACCGCCATGACATCCGTGCCGGGCGGCGCATCGACGCCGGAGCCGGGTTTACCCGCGCGCAAATCCGTAAGCGAGAAGCCCATCCGCACATCGTAAGTGCGCTCGGTCTGGTTCCGAAGCCTTTGCTGTGCGTGATACCAGTCGGCCTTGTCGCGCCCGTCCGGACATGTTGCGAGCTCCGCCTCGTCCCGCGCGCCCCAGCGCCGCTCCGGGCAATGATAGGGATCGAACGAGAACTGGAAGACCCGGGAGCGCGCCTCTTCGAAGCTCAGCGCCCGCGCCTCGCCATTGCTCGCCGTATAGGAAATATTGCAGGCGCCCGCTTCTTCCTCGTAAGCCAAGCGCAAGTCGCGGCGAACATCGTCGCCCTCATAGGAAAGCTTCGGATCGCCCGCGTCCGCCATCTCGATGAAGCGCGCCACCGTCTCGCGCAGTTCCACGAAAGAGGTTTTCAGCCGTGCATCGCGCGATGGCGTCGAATAGGTCTCCCAGTCGCCATGCGTGCCGTAGATATTGTCCGGCAGGCGCGGCGGCTGCGATTGGCGGTGAAGCCCCGCCGCCACGGCCACATCGACGGCCTGCACCCTGTAGTGAAGATCGTCGCAAAGCTCGCGCACCATCAGCCGCGTTTCCGCAACCGGATCGTAGTCCACATCCCCGGCGGCCAGCGCCTGGCGCACATAGTCGTAATAATCGAGCGCGACACCCTCATGGACGAAGCGCCCGGCGCGCCACTGTGCGGGGCGCGGGCTCTCCGTGCCGAAGAACTGCTCGTCCGACCAGTCGGCGATCTCTTTGTCCTTCGCCAGCACCACGCGTCCGCCGACCCAGGTGCCGTCCTTGCCCTGCTTCGCGCCGACGAGCTTCATGGGCCGCCAGTTCTTGAAGCCCGCCCCCATTGGCGCCGAGGCGCGCACGAAGCGCTTGCCATAGGAACCGCGCGTCAGCGTATTGTCGGGATGCGTGTCGATGAAGCGGATGCGGCCTTCGTCATCCACCTTGTAGACGACGGCGACATGCCCGTTCGGATCGTAGATTACCGTGCCGGGCCGGATCGAACCGCGCTGAATTTTCACCGGATAGAAATCGAAAAGCTCGCCGCGTGCCACATCCGGCGCGAAACGGTACATCGCGCTCGACACGAAATTGTTGACCGTGTTGAGCACCGTGCGCGCATTGGGAAACGCGCCATCCGCCTGCGCGACCACATCCGTGCGCCGCACTGCATAATTGCCGTAGCGCGAATAGCGCAGATCGTTCGACGCGCCGATGGGCGCCACCGCACTCACATAGGAGAACGGCAACCCGTTCTTCCACGCGAAATAGGCGCGCAGCGCATAAGGCAGATCCGCGCAATCGGCATAGAAGAACATGCCTTTCGGGTCCGACGCGCGGTAGATGTTCCACGGGCCCTTGAGGCACTCATCGAAGGTGCGGCAATTGCTCTCGCCGATCGCGGTCACGAATTCGCCGAAGGCGCGTTCGTCGCTCTCGGTCCAAGCGGTGCGGGTGACGCGCCAGCGCAAGGAGGCCGGCGTCTGTACGAGCGCCGGGTCCACCCTCTCGGCGCCGCTCGCCACCGGAGCCATCGTTGCCGTCTCGGCACAGGCAGGCATCGCCGCAGCCGCCAGCAGCAGTGCACCCGCCGCGGCACCCAGGAACATTCCACGCTTCATTCGCATAGCCCCCGCCGGCTGTCTGTCATCGTACCCCTTAACCTTAGTTAACCACGTTCGGACGCGGCCTGTCCGCCACGCCCCGGCTCTCTTGTTATTTATCTATTGACTTAATTAAGTAACTACGGAATCAATGAGGCATGGAAACATTCACAGCCCTCGCCGACCCCACACGGCGCCAGATCGTTGAAATGCTGGCGGGCGGCGAGCTTGCCGCCGGCGACATCGCACGCCGCTTCGACATGAGCGCCCCCGCCGTCTCGCAGCATCTGAAGGCGCTGAAAGCGGCCCGCCTCGTCCGTGTCCGCGTGGATGCCCAGCGCCGCATCTATTCGCTCGACCCGGAAGGAATCGAAACCGTGGAGAACTGGCTTGCCCAAATCCGCCGCTTCTGGGGACCAAAACTCGACGCGCTCGAAAGCGCATTGAACGCAGCCGCCGAAAGGGACAGGGAAAATGACCGTAACTGACAAGGCCTGGGGCGAACTGATCGACAACAACACCGTCCGCTTCGAGCGCCTGCTGCCCGGCCCCATCACCCGCGTCTGGGACTACCTGACCGATGCGAAACTGCGTGGGCTCTGGTTCGCCGGCGGGCCGATGGAGCCACGTAGGGGCGGCAGGATGGATGTCGTTTTCGACAATTCAAATCTCGGCGCCCATCCCGAGCCCGCGCCGGAGCGCTTCAAGAAATATGAAGGCCCCTTCGACAGCAAGCATGTCGTGACGATCTGGGAGCCGCCCCACCGCCTCGGCTTCACCTGGGACGACGACATGAACCCGCAAGGCTGCACCGTCGAATTCGAGCTGACGGAAGCGGAAGGCGGCAAGGTCCGCCTCGTCCTCACCCATCGCCGCATCTCCGGCATTGACGATGCGATCAACTTCTCCGGCGGCTGGCACATCCACCTCCTCATGCTCGAGGAGCAGCTTGCAGACGATGTAAAAACGCCCTTCTGGTCGGCCTTCGACGGCACAGAGGAGGAATACCGCAAGCGCTATACGGGAAAATAGAAACGGGAGCGAATGACATGTCCGCGACGACGATACGCCCCTTCCTGATGTTCGAAGGCAAGGCGGAGGAGGCGATGAATCTTTATGTCTCGCTCTTCCCCGAAAGCCGCATCGACAGCATCAATCGCTACGCTGCGGGCGAACCCGGTCCCGAAGGTACGGTTCAACTGGCAAGCTTCACGCTCGCCGGCCAGACCGTCATGTGCATCGACAGCCCGGCGAAACACGCCTTCACCTTCACGCCGTCCTTCTCCTTCTTCGTCGATCTCGGCACGGAAGAAGAACTGGAGCGTATCGCCGCGATCCTCGGCGAAGGCGGTGCGGTCCTGATGCCGCTCGACAATTACGGCTTCAGCCGCAAATTCACCTGGCTCAGCGACCGCTACGGCGTTTCGTGGCAATTGAACTTGCCGTGACGGTACCCATCCTTCATTTGACCGTCATTGCGAGGAGCGGCAAAGCCGCGACGCGGCAATCCAGAGCCGCAAGCGGTGCGCTTGCCGCTCCTGGATTGCTTCGCTTCGCTCGCAATGACGACGAAAGTGCAGACCTCACCTCAAATCAGGCGGCGTCGCTTCCTCGGCGAGCGCGGCCACCACATCGCCGAGCGCCATCGTCTTCTGGTCCTGCGAGCCGAGGCGGCGGACCGAAAGCGTGCCCTCCTCCGCCTCGCGCTTGCCCGCGACGAGGATCGCCGGCACCTTGCCGACGGAATGCTCGCGCACCTTGTAGTTGATCTTCTCGTTGCGAAGATCGAGCTCCACGCGAAGTCCGGCAGCGCGCAGGTCCGCCGCCACCTTTTCCGCATATTCGTCGGCATCCGACGTGATCGTCGCCACCACCGCCTGCACCGGCGCGAGCCAGAGCGGGAAGCGGCCTTCGTAATGCTCGATCAGAATGCCGATGAAGCGTTCCAGCGACCCGAGGATCGCGCGATGCAGCATGACCGGGCGATGCTTCGCCCCGTCCTCGCCGATATAGCTCGCATCGAGCCGCTCCGGCAGGTTGAAGTCGAGCTGCAGCGTGCCGAGCTGCCATGAACGGCCGATCGCATCCTTCAGATGGAATTCGAGCTTCGGCCCGTAGAACGCGCCTTCGCCCGGTGCCAGCGTGAACTCGCGGCCGATCTCCGTCAGCGCCTCTTCCAGCGCCTTCTCCGCCTTGTCCCACGTCTCGTCGGAGCCGACGCGCTGTTCCGGCCGCAGCGCGAGGCGCACCTTCAGATCCGTGAAGCCCATATCGTCATAGACGCTTTCGAGCAGCGACACGAAAGCGGACGTCTCCGCCTTGATCTGA
>PNMC01000143.1 GCA_013823365.1 Parvibaculum sp.
AGGGCTGATCGCGGGCCACAATATGGCAGCCTATAATGCGGCCAAGGCGGGCGTCTGGCTGCTCTCGAAATCCGTCGCGCTTCATTGCGCCAAGCGCGGCTACCGCATCCGCTCGAACTCGATTCATCCGACCTTCATCGACACGCCGATCCTGGACGGTATGGCACGGGGCATGTCGAAGGAGGAGCTGGTGAGGAAGCTCGCCAAGCAGGTGCCGCTCGGCATTGTCGGCGAGCCGGACGATGTCGCCTATTGCGTGCTTTATCTGGCCTCGGACGAATCGAAATTCATCACCGGGGCGGAGATCAAGATCGACGGCGGCATCAGCGCGATGTGAGGGCGGCGCCTCTTGCGCCGCCGGGAGCGCGGGGCCACATTTGATCTCGCATGGGTCGCCGCATTCTCATCGTTCTCCATCAGGAGAGGTCCAGCCCCGGCCGGGTCGGCCAGGGCCTCCTCCGGCGTGGCTGCGAGCTCGATATCCGCCGCCCGGCGCTGGGCGATCCGTTGCCCGGCGATATGAGCGGGCATGACGCGGCGGTGATTTTCGGCGGGCCGATGAGCGCCAATGACGATCTTCCCTTCATCAAGGCGGAGACGGAATGGATCGGCGTGCCCCTCAAGGAGGAAAAGCCCTTTCTCGGCATCTGCCTCGGCGCGCAGATGATGGCGCGGCATCTCGGCGCACGGGTCTATTCGCGCGAGGATGAGCGGGTCGAAGTGGGCTACTACCCGATCAGGCCAACAGGCGAGGGCCGGGCCCTCTTCGACGATCCGCAATATGTCTATCAGTGGCATGGGCAGGGCTTCGACCTGCCGGCCGGCGCGGCGCAGCTTGCCGAAGGCGAGGAATTCCCGGTGCAGGCCATGCGCTATGGCAAGGCCGCCTATGGGCTGCAATTCCATCCGGAGCTTTCGACGCCGATGATGGATGCCTGGCTGACGCTCGCAACCCAGCGGCTCTCGCAGCCGGGCGCCCAGCCCGTGGAGCTTCACCGGCAGGGCCGGGAAAAACACGATGCCACGCTCAAGGCCTGGCTCGGACGTTTCCTCGACCACTGGCTGCCGCCGGAGCAGGACTGATTTTCAGGCTGGTTTTCGGGGGTGGGGCATCCGGGAAATGGTGGAGCCGAGCGGGATCGAACCGCTGACCTCCTCATTGCGAACGAGGCGCTCTCCCAACTGAGCTACGGCCCCGGAGCCCTGCGCTTTTCAGCGCCGGAGGCCGCTTATTAGGCGGCGGCGGGGCAGGTGTCAAGAGAGCCGTCCAAGCCGGGCAAAGCTCTCCTTGAACCGGCCCAATCCGGCGGTTACATCTTGGTGGGCCGGTTCTGCCGGCCTTCCGTTTCCGGCCGGGTCCCGGCCGACCGCGTGAGCCGCCTCACCCCGAAGAACCACAACCGGCGAGCCCCCATGATTGCCCTTCTGAACCTTATCGTCACCCTGATCTCGATCTATATCTGGGTGCTCATTATCGGCGTGGTGCTGAGCTGGCTCATCGCCTTCAATGTCGTGAACACGCAGAACCGCTTCGTCTATATGGTGGCGGATACGATCAACCGGCTGACGGAGCCGGCGCTCCGGCCGATCCGCAATATCCTGCCCAATCTCGGCGGGATCGATATCTCGCCGGTGATCCTGATCCTGCTGCTCGTCTTCGCGCAGAACCTGCTCACCTATGACGTGCCCGTCTGGTTCGGCCTGAGATAGGGCCTTGCCCTTCCGGGCCGTGCCGGGCGGCGTTTCGATCCGGCTCAGGGTCACGCCGCGGGGTGGGGCAGACCGGATCGAGGGACGGGGAGAGGATGCCGCGGGTGCCGCGCATCTGAAGCTCCGGGTCTCGAGCGTGGCCGAGAAGGGCAAGGCGAACGACGCCGTGCTCGCGCTTCTCGCCAAGGCCTCGGGCCTGCCGCGCTCCTCCCTCTCCATCGTTTCCGGCGAGACGGCCCCGATCAAGACCGTGCTTGCGGCCGGAGAGCCGGAGGCGCTTCTCGCGCGGTTCCGGGCCTTGCTCGCGGCCCTGCCGGAACGGCGCAAATGAGCGCCATGAGGCCTTGCCGCGCCGCGCCCCTCCTTATTATAGTGCCGCTGCCCCCGCGTGACTGGCGAGAATAAGGTGGTGAACCACCGTGGAGCGCGGGGCGAGACAGCGCCGCTCGCCTGGGCACCCAATCCGGATATCGAGGTGCCCGAATGACATCTTCCGCCAAAGCCTCCCTTATCGACGGCAAGATCATCTCAGCCGACCTGCGCGCCCGCGTGGCCGTGGAAGTCGCGCGGCTGAAGCGCGAGCACGGGCTGACGCCCGGCCTTGCCGTCATTCTCGTCGGCAACGATCCCGCCAGCGAGGTCTATGTCCGCAACAAGGGGCTCGCGACGAAAGAGGCGGGCATGAACTCCTATGAGTACCGCCTGCCTGCGGAGACGAGCGAGGCCGATCTTCTCGCCAAGGTTGCCGAACTCAATGCCGACCCCGCCGTGCACGGATTTCTGGTGCAGTTCCCGGTGCCCGATCACATCAGCCAGCAGAATGTGATCGATGCGATCGACCCCTCGAAGGATGCGGACGGGCTCCACCCGCTGAATGCCGGGCGGCTTGCAAGCGGGTTGCCGGCCATGGTGCCCGCGACGCCGGAAGGCTGTCTCATCATGGCGAAGCATGCGGGCGGCGATCTTTCCGGCAAGCATGCGGTCGTGATCGGCCGCTCCAATCTCGTCGGCAAGCCGGTGGCGCAATTGCTGCTCAAGGAAAACTGCACCGTCACCATCGCGCATAGCCGCTCGCACGATCTGCCCGCGATTGCGCGGGAGGCGGATATTCTCGTCGCCGCGGTCGGCCGCCCGAACATGGTAAAGCGCGACTGGGTGAAGAAGGGCGCTATCGTCATCGATGTCGGCATCAACCGCGTGCCCGCGCCGGAAAAGGGCGAGGGCAAGACGAAGCTTGTGGGCGATGTCGATTTCGCGGATGTGGCGGAGGTCGCGGGCGCGATCACGCCGGTGCCGGGCGGCGTGGGGCTCATGACGGTTGCCTGCCTTCTCCGCAACACGGTGATCGCGGCCTGCCGCCGTCACGCCATCGACCTGCCGAAGGATTTCTGAGCGATGGAAATGCGCCGCCTCGGAACCTTGTGGCCTGTCAGCGCGCTTTCGCTGGGCGGGGGCGGGCTCGGCCAGATCTGGGGCGAGACGTCGCGCGAGGAGGCTGTGGCAACGCTGCGCGAGGCAGTCGATCTCGGCATCAATCTGATCGATCTTGCGCCGCTTTACGGGCGCGGCGAGGCGGAAGCGGTGGCAGGCGAGGCCTTTGGCGGCACCTGGCCCACGCATCTCCGCGTCACCACCAAATGCATGATCGGCGAGCGGCACTATTCGGAAATCGCGTCGCGCATCGAGAAATCCGTGTTGCGCAGCCTTCAGGCGATGGGCCGGGAGCAGGCGGATATCTTCTTTCTTCATTCGAATATCTGTCCGGACAATTACGCCTATGAACTCGACCCGGCCTATCCGAATTACGGCGCGGTGCGCGAAAGCGTGTTCTTCGGCGAAGTGGTGCCGACCTTCGAAAAGCTGAAGGCAAGGGGGCTTATCGGCGTCTGGGGCATCACGGGCACGGGCCTGCCGCGCAGCATCATGGAGGTGCTGCGCGGCGAGCCGAAGCCTGCGGTGGTGCAGGCGGTGACGAATCTCATGGATTCGCCGGGCGGCATGCGCCGCTATGAAGAGCCGGCCGAGCCGCGCAACATCATCCGCACGGCGAAGAACAACGATGTCGGCGTGATGGGCATTCGTGCGGTGCAGGCGGGCGCGCTCACCGAAAAGATCGACCGGCCGCTCGCAGCCGACGATCCGGACATGCGGGATTACGAGAAGGCGGCACCCTTCCGCGCGCTTTGCCGCGAGGCAGGCGAGGACCCCGCGCTCGTCGCCCATCGCTATGCGCTGGCGATGCAAGGCGTCGACACGCTGGTGCTCGGCGTGAAGAATCGCAGCGAATTGCGCGCGGTTGCCGATGCCGCCGCGCGCGGGCCGCTTGACGAGGACTTCCGCCAGAGGATCGATGCGCTGCGCCTCAATTTCCAGTTTCCGCGCATGCCCATCGACGGGGAAGGCACGCTCTAGATGCAGCTCCCGGCTCTTCCCCTACCGGTTGTCGAGCTGCGCGCGAACGGCGTGGAGGCCTTCCCGCGTGATCCGATAGGGGCTGCCGTCCCGCGATGCGATGAGGCGCCGGCGGCGCAACCGGCGAAAAATCGCCAGCGTGCAATCGCTCAGGATCCAGCCCTCACGGGTGATGCAGGCGACTTCGACGATCTTTCCTTCATCGTTCTTTTCGACCTGGATGCAGCCACCGCGGGCAAGCGCATGGAGCGTGCGCTGCTCGAACTTCGAGATATTCATGGATAGAGTTCCGGAGAAAAGGCAAGGCATGTCCCGGCTCATGCTCCGCACAGGCCTCAAGGCCGTGCGTGCAGGAAACCGTCCCACAGGGCAGCCATGCAGGAAGGGAATCTTCCCCTCAGCGGCCGCGCTTTTCTCCGAATACAGACATCAACGCTCCATCTGGCGTGAGGACAAAGGAATAGACCGTCGCGGCTTTGCCGGTCAATCCCGGTCCTTTCTCGCCATGATTATTCTTGCGGCATTGTGCCTCCCGTCACACATCGCCCATGCGCTCGATGCGGATGGCGGCATGCTCGACTGGCCGCGCGAAGAGATGGCGGCTGCGCTCGACCATTTCATCGAGAAGCGGATGGAGGAGCTTGCCGTGCCCGGCGTTGCGATCGCCATCGTCGCCGATGGCGCAATCGTTTTCGAAAAGGGTTATGGCGTCGCCGATGCGAGCGGCGATCAGCCCGTGACGCCCAACACCATGTTCGAGGCGGGCGCCATCGGCTTCCCGCTGCAGGCATTCGCGGCTCTCCAGATGGTACAGGAAGGCAAGCTTGCGATGGACGAGCCGCTTTCCCGCGCGCTCGACCGGCCTTGGCTGCCCAAGCGCGCCGCATCCAATGCGGTCACGCTGCGCCATGTTCTGACGCATCGCTCCGGACTGTCGGATCGTGTGCGTCTCGGTTCGCGGTCCGTCGGCTTCGAACCGGGCAGCGCCTATCGCCATTCGGGCATGGGCTTCGTCTATCTCGCGCATGTCATGGCGGAAGCCGAGGGAAAGCCTTTCGACAGGCTGATGCGCGAGCGGCTGTTCCAGCCGCTCGGCATGTCGTCGTCTGGCTATATCATTCCGGAAGCCCTGGTCGATGCCGTGGCGCGCGGCCATGATGCGCTGTGGGTGCCGATCACCGCCTTCGCGGCGCCCATGGCGGCGATTTTCGCCCTGTGCTTTGTCGTCACGCTGCTCGTCATCCGGCTCGGCTTTCACCGGCTGAAACTCAAGCCCTTCGATCTCGTTCCCGCGGCCGTCCTCGCGCCTGTCGGTGCCAGCATCTTCCTCTATTACATGCAGGGCGGCTGGACGCTGATTTTCTGCCTCGGCTATTTTCTCGTCTGGATCGCGGGCGTGCTGTTCCTCACCGCGGCGATCCAGTATGGCCGCTTCATTCTCGGCCAGGGCTGGCAGGATGGCATGATCTCGCGCGGCAGCATGCGCCGCGAGGCCTTCAGTCCTTTTTCTTTCGGCGTCGTGGTTGTCGCGAGCCTTTTCTTCATGTCCTGGCAGGTGCCGCTGCCTGCGCGGGACGGCGCGGATTTCAACGCCGCCCTCTCGCTTCGCTCCAGCGCGCATGATCTTGCGCGCTTTGCCGCCGGCTTCATCAATGGCGATCTGATCGGCGTGTCGGCGCGGGCGCGCATGGTGGATGAGCGTGTCGAGGTGAGCGGGCCCATCGGCGACCGCGCGGGCACCGGCCTCGGCTTCTACACGCGCGAGCGCATGGACGGGCTCACCATCTGGCAGCCAAGCGCGAATATCGGCTTGCGCGGGCTCATGGTGATCGAGCCCGCGCGGCGCAGCGCAATTGTGGTGCTGACGAATTCCGACAGCGGCAAGGTGCTGATGCAGGAAGTGGCCGGCCATGTGCTCGGCGTCGAAACGCCCTGGGTCCGGCCGTAAGCCTCCTCAGCCCGCCTTCTTCGCGGCCTCGATACCTTCGCGGATGATGGCGCGGGCGGCGTCGGCATCCTTCCAGCCGTCGATCTTCACCCATTTGCCTTCCTCGAGATCCTTGTAGTGCTCGAAGAAGTGCGTGATGCGCTGGATCAGGATGTCCGGCAGGTCGGTATAGTTCTGCACATTCTTGTAATAGGGATTGAGCTTCTCGACCGGCACGGCGAGGATCTTTTCATCCTGTCCGGCCTCGTCATGCATCATCAGCACGCCGATGGGGCGCGAACGGATGACGGCGCCGGGGACGACCGGAATGCGGCTCACGACAAGCACGTCCACCGGGTCGCCATCGAGCGAAAGCGTATGCGGCACGAAGCCGTAATTGCAGGGATACTGCATGGCCGTGTGCATGAAGCGGTCGACGAAGAGCGTGCCCGACTCCTTGTCGAGCTCATACTTCACCGGATGGCCGCCATGCGGCACTTCGACGATCACATTGATGTCTTCCGGCGGGTTCTTGCCGACCGGGATGGCATCTATACGCATTACTTCGATACTCTCTTGTTACGGGCGGCGAGGAGGCGGAGGCGCAGCGCATTGAGGCGGATGAAGCCTGCGGCGTCCTTCTGGTCGTAGGCGCCGGCGTCCTCCTCGAAGGTCACATGCGCTTCCGAATATAGGGAATAAGGCGAGGAGCGGCCGACAATCGTGGCCGAGCCCTTGTAGAGCTTCAGGCGCACCGTGCCCGTCACCATTTCCTGGCTCTTGTCGATCAGCGCCTGCAGCATCTCGCGCTCGGGGCTCCACCAGAAGCCGTTATAGATGAGCTCGGCATAGCGCGGCAT
>PNMC01000144.1 GCA_013823365.1 Parvibaculum sp.
TTCCTGCCGCATGTGCAGATGCTCGGCCTCAAGCTCCGTCAGAAACTGGCGATGCTTGCAGACCGCTATCCGCGGATCGTGGAAGGCGTGCGCGGCGAAGGGCTGATGCTCGGCCTTAAATGCCGGGTGACGAATACCGATCTCGTGGCGGCGCTGCGGGATGAAAAGATGCTCGCCGTCGGCGCGGGCGACAATGTGGTGCGGCTCCTGCCGCCGCTCAATATCGAGGAAACCCATCTCGACGACGCGATGGAGCGGCTGATGGCCGCCTGCGCCAAGCTGGATGCCGCGCTCGATGCGGATGCAAAGGCTGCAGGAGCAAAGTCATGAGCGCGGTTCCGGCAGGCAAGCATTTTCTCGATCTCGACCGGGTGGCGGCTTCAGACATTCGGTCGATCCTCGACAATTCCGTGGCCCGCAAGAAGGCTCGCGGCGGGCTCGGCCAGGCGGAGCCCGATCAGGACAAGCCGCTCAAGGGCAGGCTCCTCGCCATGCTTTTCGAGAAGCCGTCGACGCGGACACGCGTCTCTTTCGATGTGGCGATGCGTCAGCTCGGCGGCGAGACGCTGCTGCTGAATGGCGGCGACACGCAACTGGGCCGCGGCGAAACCATCGCCGACACCGCGCGCGTTCTCTCGCGCTATGTCGATGCCATCATGATCCGCACGACCGATCACGCAAAGCTCATCGAGCTTGCCGAGCATGCCACCGTGCCCGTGATCAACGGGCTCACCGACCGCTCGCATCCCTGCCAGATCATGGCCGATGTGATGACGTTCGAAGAGCGCAAGGGCCCGATCAAGGGACGCCGCGTTGCCTGGGTGGGCGATGGCAACAATGTCGCGACTTCGTGGATCCACGCCGCAACGCAGCTTGAATTCGAACTGCGCATGGCCTGCCCGCCCGAGCTCTCTCCCTCGCAGGAAGCGCTCGACTGGGCAAAGGCAAGGGGCGCGAAAGTATCGCTCACCACCGATCCTTACGAGGCGGTGGATGGCGTCGACTGCATCAACACCGACACCTGGATTTCCATGGGCGACAGCGAGACGGAAGCGGCGCTTCGCCACAATCTTCTCGCACCCTATCAGGTGAATGCGCGCCTGATGGCGGCGGCCGCGAAGGGCGCGATCTTCATGCATTGCCTGCCTGCCCATCGCGGCGAGGAAATGACGGAAGACGTGATCGACGGTCCGGCTTCCGTCGTTTTCGACGAGGCGGAAAACCGCCTTCACGCGCAAAAGGGCGTTCTGGCCTGGTGCTTCCGGTGACGGATGCGATGACGGATGCAAAGGACATGGCGATCGACGATCTGGTACAGCCTTTCCAGATCGAGGGATTGGGCATTCGCGGGCGCATCGTGCGGCTCGGCCCGCTGGTAGACCGCGTGCTGAAGGCGCATGCCTATCCCGAACCCGTGTCGCGTCTGCTCGGCGAGGCGCTTGCACTCGCCGCCATGATCGGCACGGCGCTGAAGTTCGAGGGCCGTTTCATCCTGCAGACCCAGAGCAAGGGGCCGGTCGGCATGCTGGTCGCCGACTTCCAGTCCCCGGGAAGCGTTCGCGGCTATGCGCAGATGGACGAGGAGCGCCTTGCCGAGGCGCTGGAAAACGGCCGCACTTCGCCGGCCGATCTGATGGGCGATGGCTATCTCGCGCTGACCATCGATCAGGGCCCGGACATGGAGCGCTATCAGGGCATCGTCTCGCTGCACCCGGAAGGGTTGAGCCACAGCGCGCACGAATATTTCGCGAGTTCGGAGCAGGTGGCGACGCGCATTCGTCTTGCTGCCGGGCCCTATTACCACCGCGAGGAAGGCGGCACGGAAAAGAACTGGCGAGCCGGCGCGATCATGATCCAGCACATCGCACGCGATGGCGGCCTGACGGGCCACCGCGAGACGGAGGACGAAAGTCCCTATACCGAGGAAGAGGAAAACTGGAACAGGGCGTCGATCCTTCTCGGCACAGTGGAGGATCACGAACTTCTTGACCCTGAACTGGAGCCCAACCGGCTGCTCTACCGGCTGTTCCACGAGGACGGGGTGCGCGCCTACGAGCCTTCGCCCATCGAATTCTCCTGCCGTTGTTCGCGCGAGCGGATGACATCCGTACTGCGCTCATTCGGCAGTCACGAAATCGACGAAATGGTGCAGGATGGTGTCATCACTGCGACCTGCGAATTCTGCAGCGAGGTCTATGTCTTCGAGCCCGGCGACCTGAAGGAAGGGCTGAACTGAGGGAGAATGAAAGTGAAGCTTGTGGCGGGCCCTGGACCCCTTCGGATGATCGGCGCCGCACTGGCGGCTCTCCTGCTTGTTTCCGCCTGCACCGGCGCGCCGCCTGCCTCCACGGGGCCGCGGGCGCCGAGCTTCGAGGCGCAGCCGCCGATCCGGCTCGACGTCACCTCCATTTCCGTGGTGAGCCGCTATCAGGAGTCGGGCCGCGCGCCGAATGTCGAACATCTCCATAGCGTAACGCCCGAGACCACTGCGCGCGCCTGGGCCGCCGCCCGCGTCGTTGGTGTGGGCACGCGCGGCACGGCCACGCTCACCGTGCTCGATGGCAGCGTGATCTCAGAGAACCTGCCAAAAAAGGGCGGGCTCACCGGCTTTTTCGGCGACCAGCAGGACGTCCGCCTGACGGCCCGGCTGCGCGCGCGCCTTGTGGTCGATCAGCCGGGGCCGCGTGCCGGCGATTTCCAGCAATGGACCGCCGATGTGGATGCAAGCGCGAACCGCACCGTCCTCGAAAGCGCGAGCCTCAATGAACGCGACGCCGCCTATGGCGCGCTGCTTCAGGCTCTTGCCCGGGAATTCGATACGGCGCTCACTGCAGAAATCCAGCGCAGCATGCGCCCCGCGCTCCGTTGAGGCGGCGGTTCCCAAAGGGTTAACCGTCCCTAAACCGGCCCGCGATAGGCTAAGGGGGTTCGACACGAGCCGGTTTCCGCCATGGTCTTTCAGATTGCCTATATGAGCGCCGCAAAGCCCGGCCTGACCGAGGCGGAGATGCACGACATCCTGCGCGCCTCCTCGAAGAACAACCGGCGGGACGCCCTCTCCGGCATGCTGCTGCTGCTCGACGGGACCTTCTTTCAGGTTCTCGAAGGCGAGGGGGAAACGGTCGAGCGGACCTATTCCCGCATCTCCGTCGACCGCAGGCACAGCGCCCTGATCCGCGTTCTCGAACGCGACCGCGAGGAGCGTGACTTCCCGAACTGGACGATGGGTTTCGAAAAGCTGTTCCATGGCGACCTGGGCGGCGACATCCAGCCGGTCGATGCAGGCGATCTGACGAAGAACCCGAATGTCGCCCTGCTGCAGAAGCAGGCGCCGGAAATTCTTTCCTTCATGCGCTCGCTCTATGCAAGCCGCCACATGCGCGGCGCGCCCGACCTATAGCGGCCGTCCCGACACATAATCCGCCAGCCGCCGCATGAAGGTTTCGCATTCCGCCACTTGCGAGAGCTCGATGAATTCGTCCGGCTTGTGCGCCTGGGCAATGTCGCCGGGGCCGCAAACGACGGTCGGAATATCGGCGAGCTGGAAGAGCCCTGCTTCCGTATTGTAGGAAACGGCTTCCGCCGAATTGCATTGCGCGAGCTTCATGACAAGGGTTTCGCCCGGGTCGCCGTCGAGAGCGGCAAGGCCAGGCGACTGCGCGCGCGTTACCGTCTCGATCCGCGCTTCCGGATAAAGCGCCCGCATGCGCGGCAGCAGCTCGTTCTCCGCATGGGCGTTGAAACGCTTCAGAATCTCGTCCGGATCGGCGTCCGGCAGGGTGCGGTATTCCCAGAGAAAGGAACATTTCCTCGGAATGATGTTCACCGCAGTGCCGCCCTTGATGAGGCCGACGCTGACCGTCGTATAGGGCGGGCTGAAGCGGCCGGACGGGTCGCCCCGTTCGCGCATTTCCGCCGCAAGCTCCATCAGGAAGGAAATGAGCTCCATCGCATATTGAATGGCGCTGATGCCGAGATGGGTCTGGCTCGAATGATACTCGAGGCCGGTCACGGTCGTCTGATAGGACTGAATGCCCTTATGCGCATTCACGACTTTCATGGAGGAGGGCTCGCCCACGATCACGACCTGCGGTTTGGGCAATGTGCGGATGACGCTCTCGATCATGGGGCGCACGCCGAGGCAGCCCACTTCCTCATCATAGGACAGTGCGAAGTGCACCGGCACTTTCGGTCCGCCGCGGAGAAATTCCGGCACATGGGCAAGCGCCACGGCGAGAAAGCTCTTCATGTCGGAGGTGCCGCGGCCATAAAGCCTTCCATCGCGCTCCTCGACGCGGAAGGGATCGCTCGACCAGTCCTGGCCTTCGACGGGCACGACATCGGTATGTCCCGAAAGCACGATGCCGCCGGGCTGGTTTTCGTCGCCCAAGGTTGCGAAGAGGTTGGCCTTGCTGCCGTCCTCGTTCATCACCCGGCGCGAGGCAACGCCGTGGCTCGCGAGATAGTCTTCCACGAAGGCGATAAGGTCGAGATTGGAGAGATGGCTCGTCGTATCGAAGGAGATAAGCTTTTCGATCAATTCACGGGACGTGAAGGAGTGCGGCGCAGGCATGGGGCGGAAACTTCCGGACTGGCATGGACGGTGTGAGCCATCCTAGTCCGCCGCGCGCGAGGAAGCGAGCGCGCTCCCGCTTAGTGCAGCATCCGCTTCGCATAGGGGCTGTCGAGTGAGAAGGCAGGAATATCGACCTCGAAGGTCTCGCCCCGGTCCGTTTCCATCTCGTAATTGCCGAACATGATGCCGGACGGCGCGCCGAGCGGCGTGCCGCTCGTATATTCGAACTTGTCGCCGGGGCGGAGCAGGGGCTGCTCGCCGACGACGCCGGGGCCGCGCACTTCATGCACATGGCCCGACGCATCCGTGATCTTCCAGTAGCGTGAGCGCAGACGCACCGTCTCATCGCCCCGATTCTCGATCGTGACGTGATAGGCCCAGACATAATAGTCCTGATCGGGCTCCGACTGGTCCTCAAGATAGGTCGGTTCGACCAGAATATTGATGGAGCGTGTTATGGCGCTATACATCGGGCGGTCCTTGCACGAAGCGTCGAGGTTTGCGGAACCGCAGCCTCCTGGCTGCGACCCGGCAGGGAAAAATATGTGCCGCACGGGGCGTTGCGGCAAGTGCCGCGAAACCCCTTCCCCCGCCACAATCGCACCATATGGGCGACCGGCTAACTTCCCCTTAACGGCCCCGTATTCGCGCGGGCTTGGTTAACCCTTTGCTGCCAGGGCGCGTTCCATATCCTCGATCAGGTCCGCGGCATCCTCAAGCCCCACCGAAAGCCGCAGCAGCCCTTCATTGATGCCGAGTTCCTCGCGGGCTTCCTGTGTGAGCCGTTGATGGGTCGTCGTGGCGGGATGCGTGATGAGGCTTTTCGCATCGCCCAGATTGTTGGAGATCTTCACGACCTGCAGTCCGTTCGCGAAGCGGAACGCGCCTTCCTTGCCGCCCTTGACCTCGAAGGCGACGATGTTGCCGCCCATGTCCATCTGGCCCATGGCGAGATTGTGCTGCGGATGGCTCGGCAGGCCCGGATAGAAGACGCGCTCGATGCCCTTGTGGCCTTCGAGGAAGCGGGCGACGGCTTCCGCGCCGCGGGCATGTTCGCGCACGCGCAGGTCGAGCGTTTCGAGGCTTTTCAGCATGACCCAGGCATTGAAGGGGCTGAGGCTCGGGCCCGTCTGGCGCATGAAATTGGAGAGATGATCGGTGATAAACTGCTGGTCGGCCAGGACCACGCCGCCGAGGCACCGGCCCTGCCCGTCGATATGCTTGGTCGCCGAATAGATAACGACATCGGCGCCGAGTTCGAGCGGCCGCTGCAGCACCGGCGTTGCGAACACGTTATCCACGAAGAGTTTTGCGCCCGCCGCATGTGCGATCTCGGCGACCGCCTTGATGTCGATGATTTCAAGTGTCGGGTTCGATGGCGTTTCGAGGAAGAAAACCTTGGTGTTCGGCTGCGCGGCATTCTTCCAGGCATCGAGGTCGCGCCCGTCGATCAGCGTCGAGGTCACGCCGAAGCGCGGGAGCAGGTCTTCCACGATATAGCGGCAGGAGCCGAACAGCGCCCGCGACGAGACGACATGATCGCCCGCATTGAGATAGCAGAGCATGGCCGCCGTGACCGCCGCCATGCCGGTTGCGGTCGCGCGCGCATCTTCCGCGCCTTCGAGTGCGATCATCCGCTCCTCGAACATGCGGACCGTCGGGTTCGAGAAGCGGCTATAGATGAAGCCCGGCTCCTCGTTCTTGAAGCGGCGCTCGGCCGCCTCCATCGTCTCGTAGACATAGCCCGAGGTGAGGAACATTGCCTCGCTGGTCTCGCCGAAGGGCGTGCGGTTCGTGCCGCCGTGAACGGCCTCGGTGCGGGCGCTCAGTTTCCGTCCGTCGCGTGTCGTCTTGCTCATCGGGCTACCCCAAATAAAAAACCCCGACCGTGAAAGGGATCGGGGCTCGCGTCCCGACCTTTTTAGCGAGTTGTTTAACGTGGCCGCAAGCCGGTCGGCTCAAATCACCACGGGATTGGCGGGCATTTAAGGGGCGGCGGGCCCTCCCGTCAAGGCTTCAGGCGGGCGGCCGGGCTTTCCCCCGCGCCCTGCGCCAATTATAACCGTCGCTTGTGACCGGCGCGGATGGCGCGCCCGCGGCGGCAAGGCCCTGAATTCAATGACCAAAGCGGCGGACGATCTTTTCCCGAACCACCAGGACGAGCCCCGCCGCGTGGGCCCCGGCCAGATGCACACGACCGGTATCCTGCCCTCGCATGGCATCGCCACGCTGATCCGCGA
>PNMC01000145.1 GCA_013823365.1 Parvibaculum sp.
TTCATGATGGGCATCACGGTCGCGAAGCAGCGCGACATGATGGATGAGGCGCTGGACGTGATCGTGCCGCTGCTCCGCGGCGAGAAGGTGACGGCAAAGACCGACTGGTTCGAACTGAAGGATGCGCAGCTGCAGATGACACCCTGGTCGCGGCCTTCGGTCGAGATCGCGGTGGCAAGCCAGGTTTCGCCGACCGGCGCGACGGCGGCCGGCCGCCATGGCCTCGGCCTCCTTTCGATCGGCGCCACGTCCGCCGGCGGCTTCAACGCCCTCTCGTCCAACTGGGCGATCTGCGAGGACACGGCGAAGGATCATGGCAAGACCATCGACCGCAGTCAGTGGCGCCTTGTCGGCCCGGTACACATCGCAGAGACGCGGGAAAAGGCGCGCGAGAATGTGCGCTTCGGCCTCGAACAGTGGCTCTATTACTTCCGTGAAGTAGCGGCCCTGCCGCTGGCGCCCACCGACGGCTCGGACCCCGTGGATGCACTCATCGCTTCCGGCATGGCCGTGATCGGCACGCCGGACGACGCCATCGCGCAGATCGAGCGGCTGCAGGCGCAGTCGGGCGGCTTCGGCTGCTTCATGCAGCTCGCACATAACTGGGCCAATTGGGAAAACACCAAGAAGTCCTACGAGCTGATGGCGCGCTATGTCTTCCCGAAGTTCCAGCAGCTGAACGAGAACCGCGAAGCCTCCCTCAACTGGGCACGCGACAACCGCCCGACCTTCATGGGCGAAGCGATGATGGCAGTGGGCAGCCGCGTGGCGCAGCATGTCGAGAAAAAGGGCACGGAAAACATCCGCCCCGAAATTCTCGCTGCGATGGGCCTCGACAAGAAGACCGACGCCGCCCAGTAAAAACATATCTCCGAAATGAAAAGGGCGGCTCGCAAGAGCCGCCCTTTTTTGTTTCCCTGCCGGTCACCTCAGAGGCGGAATTCGCCGGCGCAGATCTTGCCGTAGAGATGCTGGTCGACCGGCACGTATTTCTTCTGCACCGGGCAGTTGAAATAGATGGGCTCCGGAATGATGGAAGGATCGAATCCCTCCTTCACCAGCTCCACCTTGCGATGTTTGAAAGTACCGGTGATCTCGATTTCCGGCTGGATGCGCAGGAAGACGGGCACCGCGTAATCCGGCAGCTCCTTCTGCATCTGCAGCCGGAACCTGTCGAGATCGAGCGATCCGTTCTCCGCAACGATCGATGCCATGCCCGCGCGGCCGTCGGCGCCCGGCACATGGACGCCATAGACATTGGCTTCCTTGACACCCGGGAAAACGGAAATCGCTTCGGCGACTTCCGATGTCGCTACGTTTTCGCCCTTCCAGCGGAACGTATCGCCGATGCGGTCGACGAAATAGAAATAGCCGAGCTTGTCCTGGCGAAGCAGATCGCCCGTGCGGAACCAGGCGTCGCCCTTCTCGAAGACGTCGCGGAGAATCTTCTTCTCCGTCTCTTCCTTCTTGGCGTACCCGTCGAAGCGGCCGGTCGGCTGCTCCGGATCGTCGGTGATCTTGCCGAGGGCCTCGCCCGCCTCGCCGAACTCGGCCTTGATGCAGAAGCCGTCCGGCCCGCGCACCGGCTGCTCGTTCTCGATATCGAACTTCACGATCTCGACATTGAACTTCGCCTTGGCCCAGCTCGGAATGCGGCCGATAGCACCGGGCGAACCGTCGAAATTCATCAGCGCCACATTGCCTTCCGTCGCGCCGTAGAACTCGAGGACCCGCGGTATCTTGAAGCGATCCTGGAACGACTTCCAGATTTCCGGGCGCAAGCCATTGCCCACCGCCAGACGGATCTTGTGCTTGCGTTCTTTCGGATGCTTGTCCGTGTTGAGCAGGTAGCGGCAGAGCTCCCCGATATACTGGAAGAGCGTCGCCTTGTACTTGTGCGCATCGTCCCAGAACTGCGTCGCGGAAAACTTGCGGCGCAGGATCACCGATCCGCCGACCGTCAGCGTAGAGCCGACGGCGCAGACGCCGCCCGCTGAGTGATAGAGCGGCAGCACGACATACATGCGATCCTTCTCGGTGGCATTCGTACCGGCGGCGAACGCGCCCATAATGGAATTCAGGCGCACATGGGGAATCTTGGCGGCCTTCGGATTGCCGGTCGTGCCGCTCGTGTAGATGTAGAGTGCATCGTCATCCTGCGTCACATCCTTGCGGATATCGGCAGGCAGCGCATCTCCCGGCAGCTGGGCGAGCGCGGTATCGAGATCATGCGCGCCCTGCATCTGGCCGCCCGTGGTCCAGACCGACATCGGCCGTTCGAGCTGGTCTGCCGCCGTCGAATAATTCTCGGCAAGTTCCGCCCCGAGGATGAGGTGGTTCGCATTCGAGATATTGAGGCAATGAGCGAGCGGACCCTTGGTGAGGTTGGTATTGATGAGAGCCGCTGTCGCGCCTGCCTTCACGATGCCGAGCCAGGCGATCAGATATTCAGGCCGGTTCTCCATCATCAGCGCAACGACGTCGCCGCGGCCGAGCCCCTGCCCCTGAAGCCATCGGGCATATTTGTTCGCTTCCGCGTCATATTCGCGATAGGTGAGCTTTCGATCCTCGAAATAGATCGCGACGTTGTTCGGCTTGGTGCGCGCCAGATCCTCGATAATGTCCGAGTAGGTGCGCGATGTGTCGGCGCGGATTTCCTTCAGCTTCTTCAGCGAACGGAGGGCCGCCCGCACGAAGATGATTTCGTTGCCGACCCGCTTGAAGAAACCCATATCCGGCAGTCCTCCCGATTGACGTGTTGTATTAAAGTTTCGCTTGTTTTATGCCCGCGAGGGTGGCGGACCGTCAAGGAAAGCCGTCGCGGAAAGGCCGATTTCGCAAGCCCCTCGTGACAGGAAGCACCCTGAACGGCAATATCCCGCCGGGCTGTGTGGCCACTGCTAACGATTTCGTGATCGGATCGGGATGAAAGACGGCGAGAGAGAAGAGCCGGGCGAGATTTTGCTCGATGTGATCGGCCAGCAGTGCCCGCTGCCCGTGCTGCGGGCGCGAAAGAGATTGCTTCGGCTCGATCCCGGCGCACTGCTCCGCGTCTTCGCAAGCGATCCCGTGGCACGTATCGATATGCCGCATTTTTGTGCGGAAGCAGGCCACGAACTCGTCGAAATCCGCGACCGGGGGACATGGATCGAGTTTCTGATCCGCCGGGGCCATGTCGTGGCCGAAGACGACGACCTCATGGCGAAGCCCGTGAAAGGGCTCTAGAGGGCGAATTCTTCGGCAAGGATCGCATAGAGATATTCGTCCCTCCATGCGCCCTGGATGTATTTGCTGCGCCGGAATGCCCCTTCGCGCCGCATGCCGAGCTTTTCCATGACGCGGGCCGAGGCCTTGTTGCGCTGGTCGCAGCTGGCCACGATGCGCTGCAGCCCCAGATCGTGAAAGGCAGCCGCCATCACCGCATGCGCGGCTTCGGCGGCATAGCCTGCCCCCCAGTAGTCGGGATGCAGAACATAGCCGATCTCGGCGGTGCGGTTGTCCCAGTCCACGAGCTTGAGGCCGACGGCGCCGGCGAGGCGGCGCTTCTCCCCGCGCTTGCGGACCTGTTTCAGCACCACCGCAAGATCGAAATTGTTGCGCTGCTTCTCCTTCTGGTCGTCCAGAAAGGCAAGGATCGACTGCTTGCTCTGCTCAAGCGAATTCGGCCCCCAGATCAGGAACTGCGTCACCTCCGGCAGGGAGGAATAGGCATGTACGGCTTCGATGTCGCCTGCCGTAAATTCGCGAATGAGAAGGCGCGGCGTTTCAAGGGGGAGAGCAATGGAGGGAGCGGCGGCCGCCCGCTTGCCGAGCCTCATTTTCCGAAGGCCTTCCTGATATCGGGCTTCTGGGGCTCCCGGAATCCGGAGATAACGGCCTTCCCGTTGTCGAAGACGGGCCGCTTGATCAGCGCAGGATGGGCCGTCATGAGTTTGATGGCCTTCGCCTCGGTGAGGCCTTCCTTTTCGCCATCGGCAAGACCGCGCCAGGTGGTGCTCGCCTTGTTGAGCAGCGCTTCCCAGCCCACCGCAGCAGCAAATCGCTTCACCTCCGCGGCAGAAATACCCTCTACTTTCAGATCGTGGAAACGATGCGCAATGCCCTCCGCCTCAAGCCATTTCACGGCCTTGCGGCAGGTGTCGCAGTTCTTCAGTCCGTAAAGTGTCAGCACCGCCCCATCCCGGTTTCCGCTTCATCGGGAGAAGCATAACCGGGATCGGGGGAGGGCCAAAGCCTGCCGCTCGAAAGCGCTCAGGCGGCCTGCTTTTGCTGTTGTTCGGCGCGCATCGCCTTGAAAGCCTGTTCCGCAGCCGTCGTATAGGGCTCTGCCTCGACATAGGCGTCCGGCGCGGCAATGCCGAGCTCGGCCCGAACCTGCGCAAGGGGCTTTTCGAGCAGCGTTTCCCAATCCGCGGCAGGAAGCCAAGCAGCCTTCTTGCCGTTCCTGTATGCCTCGCGGATGACGCGCCAGATCTTGACCTCGGGAAGGCTCTTCGCCGTCACGCGGGCGCCGACAAGCACGATGAAACCGATGCCGCGATTGCGGGTCTGCGCATAGGTGAAGGCGAGCAGCGCGAGTTCGCCGAGACCGTCCCGGCCATAGCCGGCGGTCACGTGCCACAGATCGTGCTGGTCACGAAGGCGGGCGCCGAAAAGAAGCTCGTCGTCGGAGCGCAGATCCATGCGTTCCACGGCCTCGCTCGCCTCGACGAGCCCGTCGGCGGTGAGGTTCTCTTCGGCCATGAATTCATAATAGGTGCGGCCAAGCGTGCCCTCAGGCAATGCCGCAAGCCGGGCCTGATCGGAAAGCATCGTCACCAGACTGCGCTTTTCGGCGAGAATCCGGCGGCCCGTCTCCGTCTGCGCGAAACGCCTGAAGCCCCTGCCCACGGAATCGCCCGAAAGTGCGTCGATGATCTTGAAGACTTGTGACGTGTCTTCCTTATCGGCAATCAACGCGCGAATGGCGCGGATCGCCTTCAGAGGCTGGATGCGCTTGCGCGCCCGCTTCGCCGGACTGGCGCTGCGAAACTCGGTTGGGCTTGCTGTCGTCATCGGCTATGTCCCGTTGCTATAGTGGCTGCCTCAGCCCCGCGCCTGTATTTGGACATATAGGCCATACTTACATGATTGTCAATATACCTGCCTAAGAAGGACCTTCGAGTGTCGAGCGCCTCAAAATCCGAGACCTCCCCTGCCGCCAAGCCCGCGGCCAAGCGTATCCGCCGCACCGCGGACGAGGCCCGGCGGCTGATTCTCGATGCGGCCGAAGCGCGGCTTGCCCGTCAGGGGCCGGAGGGGCTGAGGCTTCAGGACATTGCCCGGGATGTGGGAATTTCCCACCCGGCGATTCTCCATCATTTCGAGAGCCGTGAGGGGCTTGTGCGGGCGCTGATCGGCCGCGCGAACCGGCAGCTCCGCGACAAGCTGCTCTCGGCGCTGGACGGTGACGGCCAGGGGGGCGACACGGCTTATCACATCGGCCATGTCTTCGAGGCGCTGAGCGACCGCGGCACGGCACGGCTCCTCTCCTGGCTGCTGCTGACCGGCCGCGCGAGCGGCGAGCAGATGGAGCCCAATGTGATGCGCGAGATCGTGGACGCCATCCAGGCGCGCCGTGAAGACTGGGCGGAAACGCATGACCAGCCGGCGCCCGACCGCGAGGACACGCTGTTCATCGCCATGCTGACGGCGAGCGCCGCCTTCGGCGAAGCGATCGTCGGCCGTCAGCTCGCGGAAGCGGCAGGCCTCGACAGGGACGGGCTCACCCGCTTTCGCCTCTGGTTCGCAAAGCTCATCAACGACCACCTCGACACAGGGAAGTGATCAGCCGGTCTTGCGCCTGATCAGATCCCGCATCAGTCCGACAAGCTTCTCCGACGGAATTTCCGGCCGCAATACCCGCGCCACCATGACCCCGTCGAGAAAGACGGAGACCAGCTCGGCAAGGTCATGCGCCTCGCGAAGCGCCGCCCCTTCCTCCCGCAGCGCATGGCCGATCAGCTCCGTTTCCGTATCGTAGAAACGCTTGATCGCGTCATCCGTCTGCGCCGAGCGCTGACCGGAATGCGCGTAGTCGAGTATCACCTTCAGGAAGCGCGTGATTTCGCCGAAGAGCTGAAGATTGCTGGTAAGCCACGCATCGAGGTCGCCGATCCCGCCTTCGCTCTTCTTGATGTCTTCATAGGCGGCGAGCGCATCCGACAGCGCCTTGCGCACGACGAACTGGAAAAGGTCGTCCTTGTCCTCGAAATAATAATAGATGAGCGCCGGGTTTATCCCGGCCGCTTCCCCAAGTTCCTTGTTGGATACGGCCGCGACGCCCGAACGCGAAAAAAGCCGGAGCGCCGCATCGGCGATCGCATCCCGCTTCGCTTCGTTTGGCTGTTCCACAGGCGGACGTCCCGGCTTGCGCGGGAGCTTCGCACGGGGACCGCCTGCCGTCTTCGTATCTTTCGCGGGCTTTTTCTTTTCTTTTGCCGCGCTTTTCGCCTTCACGATTATCCGCCCTTCACCGCTTCCGGAACTTCCGGCCATTCCTCCATCTCGGCTGCCTCCAGCAGCTTTTCGAAATCGGCGATGATCCGGTCGAGCATTTCCCGGCCGAGTTTAGCAGAGGATTCGCTCGGCCGCCCGACAACGCCGTTTGGCGTGACCGCCGGCATGGCATAGCGCCAGATCTTGCCGACGGTGACATCCTCCACATCCTCGGCATGCTCCATCTGCACCC
>PNMC01000146.1 GCA_013823365.1 Parvibaculum sp.
TATCGACACGCATGACTATGACGTGAAGATGCGTGCCATGCTCCGCTTCTTCGAGGAAGGCGACAAGGTGAAGGTCACGCTCCGCTTCCGCGGCCGCGAGATGGCGCATCAGGAACTCGGCATGCAGCTTCTGAACCGCGTGAAGGAGCAGGTGGAGGAGATCGCGAAGGTCGAACTCTATCCCCGCCTTGAAGGACGGCAGATGATCATGGTGCTGGCGCCGAAATAGGGCCGCCTGCCCAGAGTGAATAAAAAGGCCCGGTCATGCGACCGGGCCTTTTTCATGCCACGAGCACCCGGGAGAGCCTGTCCGGCCGGTCGGTGAGGATCGCTTCCACACCGAGTGCCGCAAGCCGCCTCATCTCGGCCTCCTCGTCGACCGTCCAGCAGGAAACGGCAAGGCCGAGTTCCCGCGCGAGCGCCGCCGTCTCCGTCGTCACATCGCCATGCCAGGAAAACCAGCCATCGGCGGGGCCCGACGCGATCGCGCGCAACATCCGCTCGGCGAAACTCGCGCCCTTCTGTCCGCGCCAGTCGAAGCCCGCCACCCAGGGCGCGCCGCTGGCCGATGCCTTACGGATGAGATCGTCTTCCGATCCCGGCGCATCGCGCGCGGCGGATGCATCTTCGGGGTCGATCTGGAAAAAGGGCAGCGTCGTGAAGGCATTGAGAATGTCGGGCGCCTGCTCCTTCGCGCGGTCGAGCGCCCGCCAGTCGAACGAGACGAAGGTCACCGTCCGCTCAAGCCTGTATTGGCGGGTAAGCGCAACCGCGGCATCGGCCAGCGCAACCGGATCGGCGGATTGTACGAGGTCGAGCAGCGCGGTTTTCAATTCGACATAAAGGCGGAAGCCGGGCTTCGCCTGCTCTTTCACAAGGTTGTAGACATCGGCAAGCAGCGGCACGCGTTCGCCGTCGAAGCCCGTCTGGTCGGGATAGCGCGCGGAATAACCGGCGCCCGGCCGCAACCGCCCGACGTCGTAAGCGAGGAGCTCCTCAAAGGTGAGCGCCTTCAAGAGCGGCGTGGGGCGCGTCAGCCATTGGCCATCCGGTCCGCGCGCAATTGCGGGTTTCAGGCTTTCGTCATGGTGCACAACGAGCTTGCCATCCTTCGTCAGATGCACATCCAGTTCGATGCCGTCGGCACCCGCCTCCATGGCTCGGCGAAAGGCGGCCATCGTGTTTTCCGGCCAGAGACCGGCACCGCCGCGATGGGCGATTTGAAGGGGGGCTGTCATTTTTAGGTCTTTTTCCTTCGTCAGAATGCGCAGCGTAACGTTGAGTGTTCCGGAAAGTTACACATCGCCGCCGGTGTCCGTCTATCGCGCCGGAGTTCTATCCGGTACGGAACAAGAATATCGGGATTTGCCTGCGGCGTGCTGGCTTCACGTGTGAGCAAGGTGTAACGTCGAACTCGTTCAAGAAACGAAACCCCGGGGCAGGGTGTGTTCTCGGGGCAGGGTTGGGATGCCTGGGATCGACGACGATTTTGTCTGCGACAGGCAGGAGACGCTATGTCCTTATCGACCCTTTTGCGGCGCCTGACAGGGCGCCAGCACCGGAAAAGATCCTTCTACGAATCGCAGCATGTGATGCGCGATGTGGTCGAGGCCATAGGCCCGATCGACATGCGCCTCCTGCCTGAAGAGGAACTGCGGACGATCGCGGGCAATGATGCCAGCGCGGCCCGGCGCATGGCGGCGGAAAAGGAACTTGCACTCCGTCTGGCCCGCCGCCCCGATAGCCGCGATCTTCATTGACGCAGCGGAACAAACTCTATCGCGAGATGCCTGGCTGAGGGTGCGAGCTGCGCTCTCGCGATGATCGCATTTGCCGACTAGACTTCCTCCCGCAAACAACAGAACAGACATGCCCGTGCGCCGAGCGCGAGGCATGCGGCACGCGGGAGGCGTCACATGAAATTCGGAGTGTTCTACGAACTGCAATTGCCGAAGCCCTGGAACGAGGGCGACGAGGCGCGGCTTTTCCATGAGGCGCTGGAGCAGATCGTGCTGGCGGACAGGCTCGGTTTCGACCACGCCTGGGAAGTCGAACATCACTTTCTCGATGAATATTCCCACTCCTCCGCGCCGGAGGTCTTTCTCGCGGCAGCCGCCTCCGTTACGAAGAGCATCCGCCTCGGCCATGGCATCCGGCAGGTGATCCCGAACTACAATCACCCCGCGCGCACGGCCGAAGGCCTTGCCACGCTCGACATCATGTCGAATGGCCGCGTCGAATTCGGCATCGGCGAAGGGGCGACGCGGCTTGAGCTTGGCGGCTTCGGCATTCCGGCGAAGGAAAAGCGTGCCATGGCGATCGAGGCCGGCGAGCAGATCGCCAACATGATGGTGCTCGATCCTTATCCGGGTTTCGAGGGGAAATATTTTTCCATGCCCTGCCGCAACGTGTTGCCGAAGCCCGTGCAGCGCCCGCATCCGCCGATGTGGATGGCCTGTACCAATCGCGACACGATCAAGGTGGCGGCCTCTCTCGGTGTCGGTGCGCTCGCCTTCTCCTTCCTCGATCCCGAAGAAGCGCATCACTGGTCGGAAATCTACTACGGCATCATCAAGTCGGAGGAATGCCGCCCCATCGGCCATAGCGTGAATGCGAATATTGCGATGGTGTCGAACTTCTCGCTGCATCAGGACCGCGAGGAGGCGATCCGCCGCGGCCATGAGGGCTTCGAATTCTTCGGCTATGCGCTCAACGCCCTTGTCGCACATGACACGGTGCCGGGCCGCACGGATATCTGGGGCGACTACATCAAGGCGCGCGGCAACCGCACGCAGGAAGTGATCGACGCAGCCAAACGGGCCGACGCCATTGCCACAGGCATCGGCACGCCGGACGACATGCGCGCGCATCTCCGCGCCTTCCGCAATGCAGGCGTCGACCAGGTCATCTTCATGCAGCAGGCAGGCCGCAACAAGCACACCCATATTTGCGAGTCGCTCGAACTCTTCGCGAAGGAAGTCATGCCGGAGTTCAAGCAGGAAGCGGCAGAGCGCGAAGCGAAGAAGCAGGCCGAGCTCGCGCCCTGGATCGAGGCGGCATTGAAACGGAAAAACTGGATGAAGCCGCTCGCGGATCACGATATCCCGGTGGTAAAGGCATCGGTCGCCAAGGCCCAGGTGAACCAGGGTTCGAGCGCGGCAGAATAAGGGAGAAGACCATGAAGAAAGTGACGATGGGACTGATCGCCGTTGCGGCGGTGGCGCTGATGGCCTGCGATCAGTCTTCGGAAGACCAGGCGGATAATGCGGCCTCACCGGAAACCGCGATCGGCGAAGAAGCGGCCGTCGAAGGCGAGGCCGTGGATATCGAAGGCGCGATGCAGGCGACGGAGGCAAGCTGCAAGGCGGCGGCCGAGGCCCTCGCCGTCTGGGTCGGCCGTCCCTGGGCGGAAGCGGAGGAAACGGTGCGCGCAGGCGAGGGCGTGGCAACGATCCGCGTCTTCGGTCCGAACGACGCCGTGACCATGGATTATCGTCCGGACCGGCTCAATGTGGAGCTCGGCGAGGACCGCACCATCACCCGCATCTTCTGCGGCTGACGCTTGCCTCCCATGGCGCCGGACATTAGCGTGTATCTGCAACAAGGATCGCGCTCATGTCCGGCACCGCCGCTCTCACCGCCAGTCTCGAAGCCGAAGTCAGGGAAAATTGCGCCGCGCTGCGTGCCCGCATGGCCGCCCGCAAGCTCACCCGCCTCTATGACAGGGCGCTTCGTCCCGCGGGCCTCAAGATCACGCAATTCACGCTGCTGATCGCCGTTGCCGAAGGCAAGGTGAGGTCGCTCACCGCGCTTGCCGACATGCTGGCGCTTGAACGGTCGAGTCTGGTGCGCAATGTGAAGCTGCTCGAAGACGATGGTCTCCTCGAAAGTGCGCCGAGCGGGGAGGGCCGCTCGCTCGGCCTGCGGCTGACCAAGGCGGGCCGAAAGAAACTCACACAGGCGCTCCCCCTGTGGCGCGAGGCGCAAATGCAGGTCGAGGCATCGCTCGGTGCGAACTGGCCGGGCGTGAAAAAGTCGCTGCATCAGCTGATCGCGAAAATCTGACGCGCGGCCATGTTTCTGCCGGATTGAGGAGGCTTTCTCGGGCGGTCGGGGGTCCCCGGCATGGTTTCGACAAATGGGAGACAGGAATGAAGCGGATGCAAGGCTTCACGAGCGCCGCCGCGCTGGCCACCGTTTTGATGATCGCGGCTTGCGATCAGAATTCGGACGAGCAGGCCGCCGGCGAGGCGGGAGAGGAAATCGCCGCCGGGATGCCGGAAGGCGACATGCCCGAAAGCGCCATGCCCGGCACAGCGATGCCGGAAAGTCAGATGCCGGTGGACGACGTGATTGCAGGCGATGACCCGGACGATGCCGCGGCCGCCTGTCAGGCAGCGGCCGATGCGCTGGGCGGGGTCTGGGTCGGACGGCCGTTCGCAGAAGCCGAGGAGGCCGTCATGGCGGGCGAGGGTGTTGCCACCATCCGAGTGATCCATCCCGGCACGGCCGTGACGAAGGATTTCCGCGTCGATCGTCTGAATGTCGATGTGGACGAGAGCGGTAACGTCACCCGCATCTATTGCGGATAATTCCGTCTCGGTGAGGGTTGTCCGTCAGCGGACGATCCTCACCGGCTCGCTGCCGTCCCAGTCGATCGCGGCCTTGCGGATATGTTCGAAGAACTTGCCCTTGCCGCCCGAGATGTCCGACATCTCGATCACCGTGCCTGGATGGGTCTGCGTATCGAAATAGACGAAGCGGCCCTGCTCTCCGCCGATCTGGCCTTCGTGGCCGACCTTGTAGCCCGCCGCAATCGCGCGGTCATAGGCCGCCTGATAATCCGTGGTCCAATAGGACATGTGCTGCAGCCCTTCATGGCCTGCATTCAGGAAATCCATGTACATGGAGGGCGCGTCATTGCGCTGCTGGATGAGTTCGATCTGGAGATCGCCCGTATTGCCGAGCGCGATGCTCATCTCGACGGGCGAGGGCTTGCCCTTGTAGGTGAACCAGTCGCACTTCACGCGGTCGATATAGAAGAAGGGCCCGACGCCCATCACTTCCGTCCAGTGCTTCAGCGCGGCTTCGATGTCGCGCACCACATAGCCGTTCTGACAGACCTTCCCGAAAAAACGGCTCATGGCTTTTCCCTTCAAATGCCGGTGACGAGGAAATCGACCGCGGCGACAATGTCGTAGCGATGTGCCTCCGCATTGGCAACGGGCGGCGCGGCGAGAAGCCGGGCGGGCAGCGCCGCCATCTGATGCGTGATGAGCACATGCGGCTCGCCCCTAATGTCGATCACGGGGTTGAGGCGCGGTATCGCCCCCCGGTAGAGCCGCAAGGGCGCGAGCGGCGCGACAAGCCTTGTATTGAGGTCGCTGAGAAGATTTGCCTGAAGTTCCATGACATAGGGCATGGCCCCACGCGTTCGCGGCTCGGGGTTGGCGTGGATGTCGAGCGCCGCCATCAGAAGGGCCGGAAATCCTCGCCGAAGATACCTTGCTCTTCCGCGAAGCCGTTGGCAGCGTCGATGGCGGCCTTGTTCTCCTGCCGCCAGCGCCTTTCCTGCTCCGCCCGAACCTGCTCGGACAGGGTTGCCTCGAGAAGTGCGGACAGGTTCAGCCGCGCGGCCTTGGCCTTCGCCAGAAGCTCCGCATCGATGGAGAGATTGACCGCTTTCTTTGCCATGCGCATAGTCTATGCGCATTGCTCATGCGCATCAAGTATGCGCATGACCGTAAATGCCGTCTGGCGCTTGACGCGCGGGGCTTTTCCCTTATAAATCCGCGGCTTCGGGGCGGCCCGGCCTGTAGGGCATGCCGTGACCGCCCGTAATGCCAAGACCCGGACCCGCAACCTGCCGAATTCTTCAATGAATTCAAGGTCTTCAATGCGGTCCCAAAACACGGAGAGCAAAATGCCCAAGCTGAAGACCAAGAGTGGTGTGAAGAAGCGTTTCAGCTTCACCGCCACGGGCAAGGTGAAGCGCGGCCAGACCGGCAAGCGTCACGGCATGATCAAACGGACCAACAAGCAGATCCGCAACCTGCGCGGCACGACCCTCGTGGCCGAGCCGGACACCAAGCGGATTGTGAAGATTTTCGCGCCTTACGGCCTGAAATAAGGTCCCTCTACTTCAAGGAGAAGTTTCATGTCGCGCGTAAAACGGGGCGTTACCGCCCATGCCCGGCACCGCAAGATCATCAAGAAGGCGAAGGGCTATTATGGCCGCCGCAAGAATGTCTTCCGCGTCGCCAACCAGGCGGTGGAGAAGGCCGGCCAGTATGCCTATCGCGACCGTCGCACGAGGAAGCGCAACTTCCGCGCCCTCTGGATCCAGCGCATCAACGCCGGCGTCCGCGAGCACGGCCTGACCTATTCGCGATTTATCGACGGCCTCGCCAAGGCTGGCATCGAGGTGGACCGCAAGGTTCTCTCCGATCTCGCCATCCATGAGCCCGAGGCCTTCAAGGCTCTGGTGAACCAGGCGCAGGCCGCCCTTCAGTAAGCTGAAGGCGCGTCCATCGCAGCCAGAGCCGGTCACCCGTCCGGGACCCGCATGGGGATACATGCGGGCCTTTCTCGGGGGTGAGGCGGATCGCCGGTCGATGACTTCGTTCGCACGCCGTTTCCCTCATATCGCCCGAGAGCCCGCCGAAAGGCAGGCCCGGGCGGTTTGAGCGAAA
>PNMC01000147.1 GCA_013823365.1 Parvibaculum sp.
GCCGATCCAGCTCGCCGTCCGCTCGGTCATCGAACGGGCCGTGCTCAAGATGCTCGTGCCGCTCTATGGCGCGAACCAGGCGGATTGCGGCCGCTTCAAGGATCCGATGGGCGAGATCGACTACCGTCAGGCCAATCCCGGCGCCAAGGTGAAGCCCGCACAGCGCGTCGCTGAAGCCCCCGCCGAGACGCCTGCCCGCAAGGCCGAAAGCGAGCCCTACGCCTACTACTCCGAGCCCGTCTTCGAGACCGGCGGTCTGCGCGGCGGCACCTACTAAGCAACATCCTTCCAGAGAATTACCGGCGATACCGGAGACAGAAATGACAAAACGTATCGCCGGTTCACACCCTCATTGCGTCCAGGCTGGTCGGCCTCCGGCCGGACCATGAGAGCCGAGGCGGAGCTTGTCCGCCGATCCCTGACCGGATTTCACGAGTTTCCTTTATCCGGACAGGAAGACCACTTGGGAGGGCCAACGGCCCTCCCCTTTTTTGTGCTTCATCCGTCGGCGAGCTTCAGCATCGCCACGCCGGCTACGATGATGCCGATGGCGAGAAGCCGCATCGGCGTCATGCTCTCGCCGAGCATCGCCACGCCAAGCACCGCCGCACCCGCCACGCCGATCCCGGTCCACACGGCATAGGCCGTGCCGAGCGGCAGCACACGCATCGCCTGCACCAGAAACCACACCGCGACGAGCAGCGCCGTCACGTTGAGCACCACCATCATCGGCTTCGTGAATCCGTCGCTCGCCTTGAGCGTGAACGCCCAGACGATTTCCGCGCCGCTTGCAATGAGAAGATAGACCCAGGCCATCTGCCTCTCCTGTCGAAGAAGCGAGGCCGTCCCCGCGATCGGGATAATGGCGGAATGCCGCCGCAGGGCCGTCCCTGCGGAGCCCTGTATAGCAAAACGAAACATTGGTTGCATCTTCTGCACCGCATGTTATATTGGCATTGAAAATGCCAATATATTTTGGGGGACAAATGACATTCGGCAGACTGGTGAAGCTCGTGGGTGCGGCAATCGTCGCCTCCGCTTTCGCAGCCGCCGCAGCTCAGGCGGACAGCGCCTCGCCTGCGGGCAAATGGCGCATCTATCACCCGGTGACGAGCGAGCCCTACATGGTCGTCGAGATCGAGGAGAAAAACGGCGAACTCTCCGGTCATATCGTCGGGCTTGCGGACGGTCCGGCTGACGCCATCTGCTGGAGCTGCATCGGCGAAAACAAGAACAAGCCGCTCGCAGGCATGGAATTCATCAAGGAAGGCAAATGGAACGGTCAGGGCTGGATGGCCGTGATGATGCGCCCCGCAACAGGCATGGTCTCGCCGGCGTTCTTCCGGCTTGAGCAGGACGGCCGCGCGCTTCACATGACGACCGGCCGCGGGCCCCTTCAGGTCGATCAAAAGTGGCAGCGTATCGAGTAAGACCGCCCGGCGATGACGTCAGGCGTGGCTTCGATCTTCGGTCAGGGAGGACTGATATGACATTCCGTTTGCTTGGATATTTCGGTGCGGCAGCGCTCCTCGCGGTAATTTTTGCCATTCCCGCTTCTGCCGACGCTTCATCGCCCATCGGCAAGTGGCGCACCTTCGACCCCGACACCGGCGCGCCCAAGACGGTTGTCGAGATCACCGAAGCGGGCGGCTCACTGACCGGCACCATCGTCGAGCTGCTCGACAATGGCGAAACCACCTGCCCGAAATGCGACGGCGCACGAAAGAACCAGCCGCTGGTCGGCATGGTCATCCTCTGGGATCTGACACCGAAAGGCAGCGGCTGGTCCGGCGGCACGATCCTCCGCCCGGCCAATGGCAAGACGGCGAATGCCAGCATCGAACTCGCCGATGGCGGCTCGAAGCTCGACGTCACCGGCTCCCGCGGCATCGGCAGCCGCACGCAAACCTGGGAACGGGTGGAATAACGCGCCGCTAGGACCCGTCGCGCCGGAACAGATGCGCGCCGGGGCCCTGCTTTGCGAGAATATCGTCGGGATTGCGCAGCGGGCATGCGGCGACTGAAAGGCAGCCGCAGCCGATACAGCCGTCGAGATGATCGCGCAGCGCGATGAGGCCCGCAATTCTCGCGTCGAGTTCGGCCTTCCAGCGTGCCGAAAGCCGTTTCCAGTCCGCGGCGGTCGGCGTCCGCCCATCGGGCAACGAACTCAACGCCTCGGCGATCGACGCAAGCGGAATGCCGAGGCGCTGCGCCGCCTTGATGACCGCGACGTGCCGCAGCACACCGCGCGCATAGCGCCGCTGGTTGCCCTCGGATCGCGTGCTCTCGATCAGCCCCTTGCTCTCGTAGAAATGCAGCGTCGAAACGGCAACGCCCGCACGCGCCGCAACCTCGCCCACGCTCAGCGATTGCGTCGCGCCCTTTTTCGCCTTTTGCGCCATGCCGATTTATCCTTGACCTCAACTTTACTTGAGGTTTTATAACATGAGCTCCTCGTTCGATGCGTAAAAAGGAGCACGTCATGAAACAGATCTATCCCGACCTCTGGCAGACCGCGCCGGAACAGCCGATCCCTTCGGTGCCGACGCTCATCACCCATGCCTTTCTGCTGACACGGGAAGACGGCAACGTGCTGTTCTACAGTTCGGGCCTGCCCGCCGAGCACCGCCGCATCGGGGAACTTGGCGGCCTCAGACGCCAATATCTCAGCCACCAGGATGAAGTCGGACCGGCATTGCGCGCGATCAAGGCGGAGTTCCGCTCGGAGCTTTTCAGCCACGCCGCCGAGAAGGACGAGGTAAGCGAAATCCTCATACCGGATCGCACCTTCGACAGCCCGGAAACCCATCTCGGCAATATCGATGTGATGCCCACACCCGGCCATACGCCGGGCAGCACCTGCTTCCTCGTCCGCTCGCCGCATGAACGGACATATCTCTTCACCGGCGACACGATCTTCATGAACGGCGACGGCCGCTGGCGCGCCGGCTATATCGAAGGCATGAGCGACAGGAAGAAGCTGAAGAAAAGCCTGGAACGGCTGAGCGAACTCGCTCCGGACGTCGTGATATCGAGCGCCGCGCCGGAAGGAAAGCACCCCGTCAACGAAGTGACGCCGGAGAGCTGGCGCGCTTCCGTGACTGAAGCCTTGGCGGGACTTGAGGAAAGAATGCCCGCCTGAGATTCCAGAAAGAAAACGGGGAGGACTTTGTCCTCCCCGTCTCACCCGGTTTTGCGAAAGGCGGGATGAAGCCGCCGCCTCCCGCACCCCTCGTCAGTAGCCCACGCCGCCGGAGAAAAAGGCCCCGCCCGTCGCGGCGACTTCTTCGCCGCGTTCGTTCTTGCGGATGAAGACTTCCGCGTAAGCCGCGCGCGATGCCGGCGGCACTGTGCTCTGCCCGAACTTCTGCTGCGGCAGGCAGGCAAGCATGCCGTTCGAGCCGTGGCGCAGCGCCTCGCCCGGGCGGCACTCGATCACATAACCGCCCATATAGTCGGGCGTCGCCGCGTCGCCCTTGCCCGCCATGCGGCCGATCGTGGCGACGAGCATGTCGCCCGCCGTGCAGTGGAAGAGTTCGACATCGTCTGTCGGATCGACCTCCGTCACATTCGTGCTCATGCGCGCCGCCTCTTCGAGCCCCTTCGCGCTGACGCAGATCGCCTTCACCGGCTTCACGACGCGCGCCGTGCGCACGATCACATTGAGCGCGCCCATCGGCGCCGCCTGCGGTGCCGAGACGTAATAGCTCGAACCGCCGCCGCCATAGCCGCCACCGCTGCCATTGCCGATCGCGACCGCGCTGTCGCGCCCCATCGACCGCGAGGCGCTGTCCGCCGCCGCATTGGCATTGGCGATTGCCGTGGCCGTCGCGGTGGCGCCCGCATTCACGTTCACATGAACGTTGACGTTGTTCTCGTTGATATTCGTATTGGTGTTGGTGTTCTTGTTGCTGTTGTGATTGTGGTTGTAGTTCTTGTTGTAGTTGTGGTTACCACCCTTGCCGCCGCCATGGCCGCCGCCGCAACCGCCGCAATTGGTCGGAGGCGGTGTGCACCCTGTATTGCAGCCGCCGCCACCGCCGTAAGAACCGGCGCCCGCGGGCGTTGCAAAGGCAAAAAGGAACAGCGCGGCACCGAATGCCAGCGCACCGAGAACCGGAAGCCGGTTCGAATTGATAAGAGACATCTGCTTCATCCTGACACTCCCGGCCCCGTCGGGGCGCGTTGGCCTGCGTCGTTTGGAAACCCGTTCGGGCTCTTGGGCCGGTGAATGCAGAAGCCGTGCCGGACGTCCGGATCGCCATGAAACGCGACAGGCAATGGTTAACGCGTTGGCATTTTGCGCCGGAATGGCGCACCGCCCCCGCACCGTTAAGGATTGCCCCATCGCTGCGCCTCCGGGCCGAAGCCGCAAGCCCCTGTTTTTCTTTATGGATTCCCGGCATGCCTCCCCGCCGCTGCTCTGTCGCGGCCTTGCCGTTAACGGCTGGCACGCTTTCTGCTCCTGACCGCACGTCCGGAGCTCCATGGCAAATGGCCGTTCCGGATCGGCACCGGCGGAGACATTCGGTACCGAAGCCGGAAAAAGCGAACCGAAACGGGACGCCCTTCCGGGAATGGGTTAGGATTTTCGCCGGGCAAATGGGGGCATCCCCCGCCGGGCGGCAGCGCGGCAGGGGATGATGGGCATGAAGCACGCAAACAACCAGGTTCTCTTCGATTACTGGAATGCGCTGCGCGCTGGCCGGCCGGCGCCGCGCCGCGCCGAGATCGAACCCGGCGATATCCGCCGCGTCCTCCCTTATGTCTTCATCCTTGAGCGCAAGGATCGCGACACCTGGCGCTTCCGCCTCGCAGGCACGGGCCTCTGCAGCACCTATGGCATGGAATTCCGCGGCCACAACATGATTTCCATGTGGGCAGAGGAATGCGCCGAAACGCTCAAGGATGCGCTCGAAGACGTGACGGTGAACGCGACCATTTCCGTCGTCGAGTATACCGCCGCCACGAATGACGGACGCGAGGCGACCTTCGAAATGATCCTCCTGCCGCTTGCGCATGAAGATGGCTCGATGAGCCGTGTGCTCGGCGCCGCCGTACCGGTAGACCGCTTTCCCTGGATCGGCGACCGCATGTTCGCCCGCCAGTGGATCGACCGCCTGCGCCGTCTCGACCCGGAACGCATGCGCTCCCCGCAGCGCGACGCCGAAACCGTTGCGCGCCGTATTCTCACCGAAAAACCGCCGGTCGCCGTCGCCAGTATTGCAAGCCATGCAAGCCGCAGCCGCGCCCCGCTCCGCAGCGAACGCTCCTATCTTCGGCTGGTGAAGTCCCCTCTTCAGGGCAAGGAAGAACTGGGCTAGGACACGGAGAGCCACATAAAAAAAGCCGGTGTCTTGCGACACCGGCTTTTGTTTTGCCCGAAGCGGCGATCAGGCCGCGTGGCCCACGCGGTCTTCCGCGATGGTCACATGCTCGGCAGGCAGCGGCGCCTTGCCCAGCATGTCGTCGGAAATCTTCTCCGCGATCATGATGGTCGGCGCGTTCGTATTGCCGCCAACAAGCGTCGGCATCACCGAGGCATCGACCACGCGCAGGCCCTGAAGCCCGTGCACGCGGCACTTCGCATCGACGACCGCCATCGGATCGTTGCCCATCTTCGCCGTGCCGACCGGATGATAGATCGTTTCCGCCGTTTCGCGGATCCAGCTGTCGATTTCCGCATCGGACTGCTTGCCCGCGCCCGGCCAGAATTCCGGCCCGCGATAGGGGTCCATCGCGCGCTGCGAAATGATGTTACGCACCATGCGCACCCCGTCGCGCATCACCTTGCGGTCGGTTTCGGACTCGAGATAGTTCGGCTGGATCAGCGCGTGATCGGCCGGGTTGGTCGACTTGAGCGCGATATAGCCGCGGCTTTCAGGGCGAAGCTGGCAGATATGCACCGTGAAGCCGTGACGGTCGGATTTGATCCGCGCATGGTCGCGCATCATGGCCGCCACGAAATGCAGCTGGATGTCCGGAATTTCGAGCTCCGGCCGCGTTTTCAGGAAGGCGCCACTCTCGAGGCCGTTCGAGGTCGCAAGCCCTGTCTTGAAGAAGGTGTACTGCATGCCGGTCATGATCTGCTTCAGCGGGTTGCTCACCGTGCTGTGCAGCGTGATCGGCTGCGTGCATTCATTGATGACCACGCAATCGAGATGGTCCTGCAGATTCTGGCCGACGCCCGGCAGATCGGCCACCACATCAATGCCGAACTTACGGAGATATTCGCCCTTGCCGATGCCCGACAGAAGCAGGATCTGCGGCGTGTTGACGGCGCCGCCCGAAACGACGATCTCCTTGGCAGCCTTCGCGACCTTGGTCTCGCCCTTCTGCGTATATTCGACGCCGACGGCCTTCTTGCCGTCGAAGAGAACGCGCGACGTCAGCGCTTCCACCTCGATCGTCAGGTTCGGGCGGTTGAGCACCGGCACGAGATAGCCCTTGGCCGCGCTGCAGCGCTGGCCGTTCTTGATGGTCAGCTGGTAGGGGCCGACGCCTTCCTGCTGCGGACCGTTGAAGTCTTCCGTGTAGGGATGGCCGGCCTGTTTGCCCGCCTCCACGAAGGCCTCGAACAGCACGTTCGTCTTGCGCGGATTGCTGACGCCGAGCGGCCCGTCGCCGCCATGAAAGGCGCTGTTGCCG
>PNMC01000148.1 GCA_013823365.1 Parvibaculum sp.
CTATCGCCTGGGGACCGACGCCGAAAAACTCTGGGCCGACTACCTCACCGCGCTGGAGCGCCAAGGCCTGAACCGCGAGTGAAGCGCAGATATTTTCCAGCCCGCTTGAAACTGCGAAAATTAACCAAATATGTCACGTTTGTTTCATTTAAATTTTAAGCACCATAATATTTTGAGGATTTACGATGCCCTCCAAATGGCCGCGAACCCCACGAACGACATGGAGGTCCGATTTTCCTCCAGTGTATGCTCATGCCGAATACCGTGAAATGCGCGAGCATTCCGCATACAGCGAGGCTAAGAGCGGTAATAGCGTAGAAGCAGCGTTGTCACTTGTTTACGACCTGATCAACGACAAAACAATTGAACACATAAAAAATGTTATTAATGAGTGTCGACCACGAATCGTGGGGGTACACGCCGAAGAGGCTCTAGGGCGGAACAAAATTCCCATTACGTATGCAGAAGTACTGGCTGAAATCTTGGACCTGAGCACAGATCCAGGGATTGTACAGGCATCGGTGGCAAATCACGGCGGCTCACAATCGGCCTATCATCGAATGGTTTCGCAACCGGTTTTCGACGGCTACGTCGAAGAAGGAGCGCATTATCTGATTGTGGACGACACGTGCACCGTGGGCGGAACGTTGGCAAATTTGAAAGGTTTTATTGAGACTAAAGGCGGTATAGTATTAGGGATGTCCACGTTAGCGCGTCGGAATGTCGCACACCCATACTATATTGCGCCGATGGACATGCAGGTAACACAGCTTGAACATAAGCACCGTGGACTTGGAAAATACTGGCAAGAGGAATTTGGTTATGGACTCGACGCACTCACCGAGGGCGAAGCGGGTCACCTTCTCGCAGCCCCGTCCTTTGACACAATCCGAAATCGGCTCGTTGAGGCAGGACGCGATATCTACGGCGACCCAAGTGAAGAAGGCGATCGCTCAACGCAAGAAGCAGCAACAGAAGTCGATGACTAAGCTGATGGCCGAGAGAATGTCCTTGGCCGCAGAATAGAAAGACAAGCAAAAGTTGTCTGTAAGATTTTAGGCTGCCTTTGGGCGGCCTTTTTTCTAACTATGCGATCAAACTACGTGAATAGATTGCCCATCACACCGCCTCGCCCCTGAGCAGCCGCGGCAAATCGCCGACCACGCCGCCCGCATGGCGCATGAAGAAGCGGCGCGCCGGGCCGATCTGCTGCACGATGCCAAGGCCGAGATCGCGCGCAAGCCGCACGGGACCGATATCGTTCGAGAACAGGCGGTTGAGCCCGTCCATGAGGAGCGACAGCGCCACATTGTCGAAGCGCCGCCAGCGCTGATAACGCTCCAGCACATCGAGCGAACCGATATCGAGGCCGAGCCGCGCGGCATCCACGACGACTTCCGCCGCCGCCGCCACATCGCGGAGCCCGAGATTGAGCCCCTGCCCCGCAATCGGGTGAATGCCATGCGCCGCATCGCCGACAAGCGCGAGGCGCGGGCGCACATAGTCGCGCGCAAGCTGCAGCGTCAGCGGATAGGACCAGCGCGGGCCCACAGGCGCGCAGGCCCCGAGATAATCGCCGAAGCGCGCGCGCATCTCGTCTGCAAAGGCATCGTCCGGCAGGGAGAGGATCGCCTTCGCATCCGCCGTCTTTTCCGTCCAGACGAGAGAGGCGCGGTTGCCGACCATGGGCAATATCGCGAAGGGCCCGCCGGGGAGGAAATATTCCTGCGCCACGCCCTCATGCGGCACTTCATGCTCGACCGTGCAGACGATGCCCGTCTGCCCGTAATCCCAGCCGACCGTTTTGATGCCCGCCGCCTCGCGCGTCGGCGATCCGCGCCCGTCCGCCGCGAAGCAGAGCCGCGCCGACACCGTCTCGCCATTGCCGAGCGTCGCGACCGCCTGCGCGCCATAGTCCACGCGCTTCACGCTTTGCGGCGCGACCAGGCGGATCAGCGGCTGATCCGCCACCGCCTTTTGCAGCGCGATCCGCATATGCCGGTTCTCGATCAGATGCCCGAGCGGCTCGTCGCCGATTTCCTTGTGATCGAAATGGAGGAAGAAGGGCGATGCCCCTTCGCGGACGCGCCCGTCCGACACCATGATGTCGTTGATCGGCTGCATCTGTCCTTCGAGATGCTGCGTCACGCCGAGCTGCGCGAGCATCCGGCATGAGGCAAAGGCGATCGCCGAGACGCGCCCGTCGAACGCCGCATCCGTCGCCGTCGCGGGGTCGAGCGCATCGACAACCGTCACGCTGAGTCCCCCTTGCGCGCAGGCAAGCGCGAGCGGCAGGCCCGCAAGGCCCCCGCCGACGATCAGAATATCGCTGTCCGGTTTCATGGAAAGGAAGATCGGCCGGGAGGGCCCGAAAGGCAAGCGGCGGATGGACGCAAGGTGCCGGGCATCCTAGTCTCCGCCCGTGAGGAGAGCCCCATGAGTTTTGCAGAAATGACCGCCCTTGAGCTTGGCCGCACCTTCGAGGCGGGAAAAGCCGATCCACGCGAGGTGACGGAGGAATGTCTCGAACGCGCGGGCCTCATGGACCCGGACCGCCGCGTCTATGTGCGCCTGCTTGAACGCCGCGCCCGCGCGGAAGCAGAGGCCGCGAACGACCGCGCGAAGCGCGGGCTCCGCCGCCATGCGCTCGACGGCGTACCGCTCTCCTGGAAGGATCTCTTCGATGTTGCGGGCGAGGCGACGGCGGCAGGCTCGCTGGCACTCAAGTCCCGTGTGCCGGAATACGATGCCGAAGTACTCGCCCGCGCAACGCGGCTGGGCTCCGTCGCGCTCGGCAAGACGGCGATGACGGAACTCGCCTTTTCCGGCCTCGGCATCAATCCGAAATTCGGCACGCCCGCCAATCCGCATGACGAAAAGATAGAGCGCGTGCCGGGCGGCTCGTCGGCGGGCGCCGGCGTCTCCGTTGCCGCCGGTCTCGCACCCGCCGCCATCGGCACGGATACGGGCGGCTCCGTGCGCATTCCCGCCGCCTGGAACGGTCTTGTCGGCTTGAAGACGAGCGCGGGCCGCCTGCCGCTGAAGGGCACCGTGCCGCTCTCGCCGACCTTCGACACGGTGGGCCCGCTCGCAAAAGATGTGGAAGATGCGAACGCGCTGCTCGCCCTGCTCGAAGGCCGCGCCGTGCGCCCGCTTCACGCGGCGGATCTCACCCGCGCCACCTTCTGGCTGCCGCCGGGCGGCGTCGTCTGGGAAAGCGTCGAGCCGCCCATCCGCTCCGCACTCGACAATGCGGTCCGCCGCCTCGTCCGCGCAGGCGCCCGCATCGTCGAACATCCCCTGCCGGAACTCGACGAGGTCCATGCGCTCGCCTGGGACCCGAAGGCAAGCCGCCTCGTCGCGGAAGCCTATGCGCAATGGGGCGATATGCTCGCCGCCAATGAAAGCCTCATCTACCGCCCGGTCTTCGAGCGCGTCATGGCGGGCGAGAAGCTCATGGCGGGCGATCTCGTGTGCGCCGATCTGAAACGGCGGGACATCGCGGCGCACTACCTCGCCGCGACCGCCGGCGTCGATGCCGTGATCCTGCCGACCGTCGCGATCGCGCCGCCCCCCATCGCCGAGCTTGAGGGAGGTGGCGAGGCCTACGGGCGCGCGAACCGCCTCGCGCTCCGCAACACCACCATCGGCAACCAGCTCGGCCTGGCCGCCCTCTCGCTTCCCTGCGGGCAGGACGATAACGGCCTTCCCATCGGCCTCATGCTGCAGGCTGCTCCGGGTACGGAAGAAAAACTGCTCTCGCTCGGCCTCGCGCTCGAGCGCCTGCTCAAATGAAAAGGCCCCGGCATCGCTGCCGGGGCCCTTCCCACCCGATCTTCGGGAAAGATCAGTTCGTCGCTTCCTGCCGCGCCCGGTCTTCAAGCGCGCGCTTCTGGATATAGGACTTGATCGCCTGCACGTCTTCCTCCGACAAGTGGTCGGCAAAGCTCGCCATGCCATTGTCGGAGAGAATGCCGCCGCGCACGATATCGTCGAACACGGCCCGCACATTCTCGTTCATGCGGCGCAGGTCCGGCGTGACGCCGGGCGAAATCGCAAGCGCGCCGTGGCAGAGCATGCAATAGGTCGCATAGCCGATCTCGCCATGCCTGACCTCTTCTTCCGATGCGGTGAGCGCCGGCCATTCCGGGATCGACTGGTCGCGCAGCGCGAGCTTCGGCAATTCCTTGCCTCCGCCGATCTTGAAGGCGATGAGGCGGCCCTCATTGCCGTAGCGGGCCGCCGCCGAGGTGCGCGCATCGCCCGAGACGATGTTGACGCCGCCCCAGCCCGCAAGCACGGCGATATATTGCTCGCCATCGACCGTGTAGGTCACGGGCGCGGCGACGATGCCGGTCTGGATATATTGCGACCAGACGCGCTCGCCCGTATCCGCCTTGTAGGCATGGAAATATCCGTCCGCCGTGCCCTGGAAGACGAGATTGCCCGCCGTCGCGAGCACGCCGCCATTGAGCGGCGCGGGATATTCCGCCTGCCAGCGCGGCTCGCCCGTCACCGGGTCCCAGGCTTTCAGATAGCCCTTCTCGGTCGGAATTTCCGGCAGCGCATTGATCGCATCGATATAGGCGGTCCAGTCGATGCCGGTGTTCCACCAGTTCTGCTTCACTTCATATTCGCCGTCGCGCTTCCATTGTTCGGAAAGCGAATAGATGCCGGCGATATCCTGCGTCGGGATATAGACGAGCCCGGTGCCCGGATGGAACGCCATCGGGTGCCAGTTATGCGCGCCATTGGCCGACGGCAGCACGAAGGCCGTGCGGTCGCCATACTCGCCCTCGCCCGTTTCGACGGGACGCCCTGTCTCGAGATCGACATGGCTCGCCCATGTGACCGTGGAGAAGGGATTGGCCGAGAGAAGCTCGCCCGTATGCCGGTCGAGCACATAGAAGAAGCCGTTCTTCGGCGCCTGCATGATGACGTTGCGCAGCCGCCCCTCGATCTCGATATCGGCGAGCATCAGCGGCTGCGTCGCCGTGTAGTCCCAGTTGTCGCCGGGCGTCGTCTGGTAATACCACTTCATCCGGCCCGTATCCGCGTCGAGCGCCAGGATCGACGAGAGATAGAGATTGTCGCCGCCGCCGGGCGAGCGGATCGCGCGTGTCCAGGGCGAACCGTTGCCGGTGCCGACATAAAGCGTGTTGGTCTCGTGCTCGAAGACCATCGAGTCCCAGGCCGTGCCGCCGCCGCCGACCTTCCACCACTCGCCGCCCTTCCAGGTCGGCACCGCGGCTTCGAGTTCGGGATGTTCGAGCGGTAGCGAAGGATCGCCCGGCACCGTGTAGAAGCGCCAGATCTCTTCGCCCGTCTCCGTGTCATAGGCGGTGATATAGCCGCGTACGCCGTATTCGCCGCCGCCATTGCCGATCACGACCTTGTCGTTGAAGACGCGCGGCGCGCCGGTGATCGTGTAGGGTGCGCCCGGCACCGTGTTCACTTCCCAGACGACCGAGCCGTCCTTCGCATCGAGCGCGAAGAGGCGTCCGTCGAAACTCGCCGAATAGACGCGGCCTTTCCACACCGCGACACCGCGATTGACGACGTCGCAGCAGCCATAACGGCCCCACTCGCCCGGCACTTCCGGATCGAAGCGCCAGAGCTCTTCGCCCGACTTCGCATCGACCGCGATGGTGATGCCCCAGTTGAGCGAGAGATACATGACGCCATCGACCACGATCGGCGTCGCCTCGAGGCCGCGCGTCGTATAGGTGTCGGTCGACCAGGCAAGCGACAGCTCGCCGATATTGTCAGCCGTGATCTGGTCGAGCGGCGAGAAGCGCTGCTCGTCATAGGTGCGGCCATGCGCGAGCCAGTTTCCGGGCTCGCTGTCGGCATTGAGAATGCGTTCGAGATCGACGCCCGTCGCGCCTTCGACGCGCGGTGCTTCCTCGGCCGCCGGCGCTTCCGCCACGCTCGGCGCAGGCGCGGGTGCCGCGCTCTCTCCGCCGCCGATGAACTGCCAGCCGATGAAACCGGCCAGCACCAGCCCCGCCGCGGCATTCACCGCCACGGGCCAATTCTTCGCTAGATCAGCCATGGACCTCCCCGTCCCTGATGCGCCCTGCCCTTTGGCGCCTGCCTCTTTATGCGGAGCTTTCCTCCGCCTTTTTGATGAAAAACTCTAACCCAAGGCCAAAGGCCGGAAAACCCACCCCATACTCAATTCGCGCCGGCGCCGGGTCGGCACAGAAACGCCTAATATTTGTGCATATGAGGCATTGTGCCAAGAAAATACGCAACAACCCCGCGATTCAGCGCCTGACCCGCCCGAACAAGGCCCGCCGCCCACTTTCCGGCTTCCGGATTCGACAGACGCAGCCGGACGGCGGCCGGAGAGGAATCGCGATTCCCGCAGCGAATGCCTCTTTCTCCGTAGCCTGAGCATTGTCCGCCGGGCCCTCTCCGATCATGCTTACAAATTGTGCATGGCGCGAAAGCCCGCCGGGCAGCGCCTCCGCCGCCATGCGGTCCGAGGCACTACATCTGCCCGAAATGCGGGGGATTCGGCCGCATTTGAGCCCGGAACCCGGGCCGCAGCTTGCGGCACGGTTCTTGATAGTGAAACCCCGCTTGCTTCCGTCCGGGCATGACCCGCATGGCGAAGTTCGGAAACAGGGGCGAAGGG
>PNMC01000149.1 GCA_013823365.1 Parvibaculum sp.
GTCGGCAGCCGCACACAGTTCGAGGAAATGTCGCGCGCCATCGAGCAGAACGATATCCACCCCGTCATCGACAAGCGTTTCCCGCTCGAAGAGGCGCAGGAAGCCTTCCGGCTGATGCAGGGTGCCTCGCATTTCGGCAAGATCGTGCTGAATATGTGAGCCAACTCGTCATTGCGAGGAGCGTAGCGACGAAGCAATCCAGAGCCGCTTGCTCTGCGCCTGCCGCCCCTGGATTGCTTCGCTCCCTTTCGGTCGCTCGCAATGACGTTGTCGAGGTGAGGGGGGACTACCCCCAAAGCTCCCGCTCCGGCGGGAAGACGAGGCTGCCGTCATAGCGCAGGGCGGGGTTGCGGTCCTGCGCCAGCAGCAGCGGTCCGTCGAGATCGACATAATCCGCCTGCTGAGCGGCCAGAATGGCCGGCGCCATGGCGAGCGAGGTCGACACCATGCAGCCCACCATGACGCGGAGCTTGCGCAGCCTTGCGCAGCGGATCACGGCCAGTGCCTCGGTGAGGCCGCCCGTCTTGTCGAGCTTCACATTGATGAAATCGTAGAGCCCCACAAGCCGCTTCATTCCTTCCACGCCATGTGCGCTTTCATCGGCGCAGAGCGGCACGGGGCTTTCGATGCCGCGCAGGGCTTCATCGTCCTTTGCGGGCAAAGGCTGCTCGATCAGCGAGACGCCGAGCCGCGCGAATTCCCTTGCCAGTGGCACCACATCGTCCGCCTTCCAGCCTTCATTCGCATCGACGATCAGGGCGGCATGCGGTGCGCCTTCGCGCACGGCTTCCACGCGGGCAATGTCCTCGCTGCCGCCATGGCCGAGCTTGAGCTTGAGGAGGGGCCTCTGCGCCACCGCCTTGGCCGCCTCGCGCATCTCGTCCGGCGCGGCAAGGCTCAGCGTATAGGCGGTGGTGAGCGCGCGGGGCGCCGAAAGGCCGGCCAGCTCCCAGACGGGCTTTCCGGCGAGCTTCGCTTCAAGATCCCAGAGTGCGCAGTCGAGCGCGTTGCGCGCGGCGCCGCGGGGTATCGCGCGTTGCAGCTCCTCACGCGTCACCCCGTCCGACAGGGTCTGCTGCTGCGCCTTGATGGCGGCGACGACATCCTTCTCCGTCTCGCCATAGCGCGCATAGGGGACGCATTCGCCCTGTCCCGTTACCCCGTTATGGGTGACGCGGGCCACCACCACGCGGGCCTCCGTCTTCGCGCCGCGCGATATGGTGAAGGCCCCCGCAATGGGCCAGGATTGTGCTTCGACGGTGAGTTCGCGCATCGGGGAGGGGGCTCGGGTTTCGGATGGGCCGAAGATTGGCGCGCGATAATGGCGTTTGTGTGAGCTTCCTCAAAGTCCCAATTCGAGACCTTGCGCCATCCGGATCAGATTCTACCCGCGAACCAGGCCCCGTTCCAATGCTCGCCGGGCGGGTTCGCCTCATATTGGGCGATCCGCGCTTCATAGAAGTCGTAAAGGGTCGGGATCGCGCCATTGAGCTTGCGGCATTCGGCGATGGCGGCCCGGGCCTCCGCCCAGCGCTGGTTGCGATAGGCCGAGAAGATCAGCATATGCGCTTCCTGCAGTGCACGGAACTTCGGGTTGGCGCGCATGATCGGGTCGCCGAGAAGTGCATAGACGCGGCGGCCCTCCGGGTGGCGCGAGGTCGAGACGAGGTCGATTTCGAGCAGCGCATAGCGGTCGCCCACCGCACGCTGGGCACCTTCGCCGACGATGATGGCCGGGCCATAGTGCCGCGCATTCTTCTGCAGATAGGCCGCAAAGCTCACCGGTTCGCCGAGCACGCCATAGTCGAAGCGCTGCACGGCGCCCATATTCCCGGCGATGGCCGTCCCTGTGTCGATGCCGATGGAGAGGCTCAACGGCACATGGCTCAGATGCTGGCGGCGCGCATCCTCTTCGAGGAACTCGTTAAGCGCTTCCAGATTTTCCACCATGCGAAGTGCCGCGTCGCAGCCCTTCGAGGCGTGGTCGGCGGCGTCGAGCGGCGCGTTCCACACGGCATAGAGCGTATCGCCGACATTGCGGTCCACCATGCCGTTGCGGTCGAGCACGATCTTCGTCATCGGCGAGAAGAAGCGGTTGAGAATATCGGCGAAGGCCGTCGGGTCCTCGAGATAGCGGTCGGCGATGATGTTGAAACCGCGCAGGCCGGCAACCACGGAGGTCACCTCGCGCAGCGCGCCCTCGCCATGGATCATGCGCGGATTGGCTTTCACCCTGGCAAGGCCGGCGGCGGGCAGGCGGCGCCCGAATTGCGTTTCGACGAAGCGGATTTCATCTTCCGTGTGAAGCCGCGTCATCACCGCGCAGGTCAGCGCCGCCGCGAAGAGCGTCAGGCTTGGAAGCGCGGGGTCGATCAGCCAGCGGTAGTTCTCGAAAGCCCACCAGGAGCCATAGGTTGCGCCCGCCGCAAGAAGCAGCGTCAGCGTCAGGCCCCAGCGCAGGCGGAAGCGCCGCACGGCAAGAATGACGATCACGCCGCCCACAAGAATGAATATCTGCTCGGCAGGCGACACCCAGCCCGGCCGCACGAGATACTGCCCGGCGGCGATCTGGTCGATGGCGTTGGCGGCAATGGCGCCCGATGCCATGCTCACGCCGATCGGCGTACGGAACATGTGGTTCGAGCCGTTCGCCGAGACGCCGATCACGGCTATCCGGCCATCGAGAGCGGAAAGTTCTGCCGTGCCCCGGAGAATGTCCCCTGCCGGGATGCGGCGGCGGCTCTCTTCATTGCCGAAATAGAGGCGGAGCTCCGCATTGCGCGCCGCATGCGCCTCGAAGCCCGTGCCGAGGATCGCGATGCGTTCCACGCCCGGTTCGATTTCGAAGGAAAAACCGCTTTCCGCGGTCGCCACCATGGCGCGGTAGCCGGTACCGCCCTGCGAGACGCGCAAGGCTTCAAGCACATTCGAGGGATAAAGCGTGCCATCGAGATTGACGAGCAGGGGAAGTCTGCGCACCGCTGCGCCGTTTGCTTCGGCGGCAATCGTTGCGCCATTGCCATTGGCCGCATTCTCGAACGAGGCAAGCGTGGAGCGCCAGAGTTCATGACGCGCCATATAGTGGCGCGGGTCGCCGCCCTGCGGCGATACGGGGGCGGTCGCGCGCGGCAGGTGGTGGCCGCTGAAATCGGTCTTGCCGGGCACGAAGGAAACCACCGACCGCGTCTCGGCAAGGAGTGCCGCAAGCTCGCGTTCATGGTCCGGCAATTGCCGCAGCGCCTGCGAAAGTCCGCTGAAATCGCCTTGGCGGGGCAAGGGGGCCCAGAGCCGGATCAGCTCGGCGGCCGAGGTCGGATCGGGATCGGCAAGCGGCATGTCGATCAGAATAGCGTCCGCGCCCGCCTTCGAGACGCGGCTCACCAGATCGTCCAGCCTTTTGCGCGGCCAGGGCCAGGGGCCATAGGCCTTCGCGGTCTCCGCATCGATATCGATATAGACGGCGCGGGGGCCCTCGGCGGCGGTGCTCCGGGGCAGCAGACGCTGATAGACGTCGAAGACGCGGTCCTGCAGGAAAGTACCGGCGCCTTCGGGATTGTAGTTTGCGAGCACAAGACTCAGCACCAGCACGAGGCCGGGCAGGATGGCTGAAAGTCTGCGGAACGCAGGCGTCGGATTCATGTCTTGTTACTCGCCCGCACCGGCATGTCCGGCGCAGAATTGCCTCATATTGACCCTATCGGCCCGAAGCTGTCCCTTTTCTGAACAGACTTCAGGCCTCTCGTAGGATCGTTGCAGCTTCCGTTCCAGTGGGAAGAACGAAAGGCGGCAAGGTTATGGCGAGTAATTTGAGGCCGGGGCGCCCCGGGAAGGTTATTCGGCGCCCGTTTCGGCCTTCAGGAAGGCGATCAGGTTGCTGATCTCGTCTTCCTTGCGCAGGCCGGGAAACGCCATGCTGGTGCCGGGCACCATGGCTGCCGGCTTGTGCAGATACGCGTTCATGCTTTCTTCGGTCCAGACGAGGCCCTCGGCGCCCTTGGCCGTCATGGCCTTGGAATAGTTGAAGCCCTCAAGCGTGCCGGCCGTGCGGCCGAAGACGCCATGGAGGTTCGGGCCGACCCGGTTGGGGCCGCCTTCATTCAGCGTGTGGCAGGCTTGGCAGCGGGCAAAGACCTTCTTGCCCTTGTCGAGATCGGGCTCGTCGGCCAGAGCCGCGCCCGACAGCACCATCGCCACGGCAAATCCCGCGACGCCCGTCCACAATCCACGCATGATCCGTTCTCCATCAAAGCCATCAGGGCGGGCCGACTCGGCCGCCGCCCGATGGGAACCTATCCTATCTCCCGAACTTTTGAAGAGGATGCGACGAACCGGCGCGGGCTCTGCTTGCGGCGCGGCGCGGGGGCGGGCACATTGGCGTCGTCGGCGGCAGGGTCGGCTTGCAACGGCGGAAATCGGGGGAATTTTGGCCGGTTCGGCATCATCTCGCACGGAAAAATCGGTTGGGCCGCAGGAGGCCGCCCGCTGCCGCATCGCCACCGAGAAGGGGGTGCTGCGCGTCGAGGCCTTGGGCGACTGGCGGATTGCCGCCCTGAGCGCGGTCGACGGCGAGCTCCGCGCGCTTGCCGGCCGCAAGATCGAGGCGGAACGCGCCGTCATCGATTTTTCCGGCATCACCCGCTTCGACACGTCCTCGGCCGCCGTGCTCGACCGGACGGCGCGGCTTCTCGAGGAAAAGGGGCTCCGGGTCGAGTTCGAGGGGGCGAGCGATGCGCAGCGTCGCCTGCTGGACAAGGTCGATGCCTGCGACACGCCGGACAGGCCGAAATCGCCGCCTGTGCCTTTCTATATCGAAATCGTCGACAGGATCGGCGCCACGATGCGCGACATGGGCGAGGAAGCCCGCGGCATGCTGGGCTTTGTCGGCGCCGTCGTTTCCGCGATCGGCCGCACGGTGGCCAATCCGCGCCGGTTCCGCTTCGTGCCCTTCGTGCACCACATGGAAAAGTCGGGCTTCGATGCGCTGCCGCTCGTCTGCCTGCTGACCTTCCTGATCGGCGCTGTCGTGGCACAGCAGGGGGCGGTGCAGCTTCGCCAGTTCGGCGCCGAAGTCTTCACGGTCAATCTCATCGCCATCATTTTCCTGCGCGAGGTAGGGCTCCTCCTCACCGCCATCATCGTGGCCGGCCGTTCGGGCAGCGCCTTCACCGCCGAGATCGGCTCCATGAAGATGCGCGAGGAGATCGACGCCATGCGCGCGCTCGGCCTTGATCCGATGGACATGCTCGTCATTCCGCGCGTGATGGCACTCACCGTTACGCTGCCGCTTCTCACCTTCATCGCCGATCTGATGGGGCTTCTCGGCGGCGGCGTGGTCGTCTTCTTCATGCTCGACATGTCGCCCGGCGTTTATCTGACGCGGGTGCAGGAGGCGGTCGACTTCTGGACCGTTGCGGTCGGCCTCATCAAGGCGCCCTTCATGGCGGCGGTGATCGCGCTGGTCGGCTGCCGCGCCGGGCTTTCCGTCACCGGCAGCGCCGAATCCGTCGGCGCCATGACCACACGCTCTGTCGTTCGCTCCATCTTCCTCGTCATCATTCTCGATGCGCTTTTCGCCATGTTCTTCACGGCGGTCGGGATATGAGCATGGCGGGAAAGAGCGAGCCGATCATCGAAGTGGAAGGCCTCATGACGGCGTTCGGCGATCATGTGATCCACGAGAACCTCGATCTCACCGTCAATCGCGGCGAGGTCATCGGCATTGTCGGCGGTTCGGGCACCGGCAAGTCGGTTCTGCTGCGCACGATCCTCGGCCTGAAGCAACCCGATGCCGGGCGCATCCGCGTCTTCGGGATCGATCTCGCCGAGCTTCCCGAGGAAGAACGCCGTCTGCACGAACGCCGCTGGGGGGTGCTCTTCCAGGACGGCGCGCTGTTCTCGGCGCTCACGGTCGCGGAGAATATCCAGGTTCCCTATCGCGAGCACCTCCACCTCTCGCCCGAGCTGATGGACGAGCTCGCGGCGATCAAGATCGCGATGGTCGGCCTCCGTCCGACGGCAGGCGCGCTCTATCCATCGGAACTCTCGGGCGGCATGCGCAAGAGGGCGGGGCTTGCCCGCGCGCTGGCGCTCGATCCGGAAATCCTCTTTCTCGACGAGCCGACCGCGGGTCTCGATCCCATCGGCGCCGCCGCCTTCGACGATCTCATAAACGAACTCAAGGAAGCGCTCGGCCTCACCGTCTTTCTGGTGACGCACGATCTCGATACGCTTCATGCCACTTGCGACCGCATCGCGGTGCTTGCCGAAAAGCATGTTATCCTTGTCGGCACGATCGACGATATGTTGCGTAGCGACCATCCCTGGATCCACGAATATTTTCACGGGCCGCGTGCGCGCGCGGCTCTTGCGGGCAAGTAACGGCCATGGAAATAAAATCGAACAATATCCTGATCGGCGTTTTCACGATCCTCACGATCGTCGGTGCCTTTCTCGTGATCCTCTGGGTGAGCGGCGTGCAGCTCAACCGGCAATTCGCCTATTACAAGATCATCTTCGACGGTTCGGTCTCGGGCCTCTCGGAGTCGGGG
>PNMC01000150.1 GCA_013823365.1 Parvibaculum sp.
CCGTCTCCGTCAACATGCCGCTCATCAAGGGCTTCTCGGTGATCGGCGTCCGCGCCGGCGAATATGGCCGCCGCGACCCGGAAGCGGGCAAGGCGAATATCGAGGCGGTGGACCGGCTCGCCGCCGAGGGCAAGATCGACCCTTACATCTGTGCCCGCTTCCCGCTGGAGCGTGCCGTCGATGCGATGCGCATGCTTCAGGAGCGGAAGGCCGTCGGCAAGGTCGTGATCGAGATGTAACCCTGCCCGGAGAAGTCACCCCGGCTTTCGCCGGGGTGACACCGTTCTGTGTGGCGCGCGTCAAACGCTCCGCTGAGCCTTGTCCTTGTCGTTCGCGCCGCGGATCATCTCGCGCATCTTGTCCCATTCCTCATCGGAAAGTTTCGAGAGGCGCGAGAAATTGCCGCCATTGCCGGAGAAGCCCGCGCCGTCGATCGCAATGCACTGGCCGGTGAGATAATCGCAGCCATCGGCCATGAGGAAGGTCGCGAGGTTCTTCAGCTCATACATCTGTCCGACGCGGCCCATCGGAATGCCCTCGCGCGAACTGTCGCCATCGGTCGACTGGCCGGGCGAAAGCCGCGCCCATGCGCCTTCGGTCGGGAAGGGGCCCGGCGCAATGGCGTTGAGGCGAATGCCGTAAGGGCCCCATTCGGCGGCAAGCGATTTCGTCATGATGTTGACGCCCGCCTTCGACATCGCCGAAGGCACGGTGAAAGGACCGCCGTTCCACACCCAGGTGGTGAGGATCGAGATGACGCTGCCCGGCACCTTGTCCTTGATCCAGCGCGTGCCGATCGAATGCGTCACATAGAAGGAACCGTGAAAGACGATGCCGGCAATAGCGTCGAAGCCGCGCGTCGAAAGATCCTTCGTCGGCGAAATGAAGTTGCCCGCCGCATTGTTGACGAGGCCGGTGAGCGGCCCGCCATCGGCCCAGATTTCCGCAACCATGTCGTCGACCGCTGCCGCCACGCGGATATCGACGCTATGCGTCTTCACGGAGCCGCCGTGGCGGTCCATGAGCTCCTTCGCCGTGTCGTCGAGCACATTCTTGCGGCGGCCGCAGATATAGACCTCGGCGCCGAGACGCAGATAATCCTCGGCCATTTCCTTGCCGAGACCCGTGCCGCCGCCGGTTACCAGAATGCGCTTGCCCTTGAGCAGATCGTTGCGAAACATCGAATGCATATCGTCCTCCGCTGATGCGTTTTGCGGGGAAGATTAGCTTCTCGCAGCTTTGCCGTCTCGCTTTTCGGTGTGACGTAGCGGAAGGCTCAGTCGCGCCCGCGCGCCATAAGCAGGTTCCAGAGACGCACGGCAACGAAGATCGGAACGACGACAACGGCACCGAGCAGCAGATACTGAACGGACCAGCCGATGGCGTCGAAGCCCATTTCCCAAACGCGTGCGATGGTGTCGATGAAATCGCGCCAGAGGTCGATCGGCTTGATGCCGAAAACGGCGAGCACGACGCCGACGGCGATCGACGCGATGGCGAGCTTTAGCAGCGTGGGCAGGACGGGCCCGCCGAAAAACCGGTTCATATGATTTCCACTTTCTGGTTCGCGCGCCGCCCGCTATGGCCCCGTCTTCGGGGATCACTCCGCCTTGACAGTATAGATCGTCCGCACCGGGAAGGGGATGGTGATTCCGCCTTCGTCGAAGCGCTCCTTGATACGCCGCATCATGTCGAACCGGACGGGCCAGAAATTCGCGTTCATGACCCATATCCGGGTAACGATGTTCACCGAGCTGTCGCCAAGGCTCATGACACCGATAAAGGGTGCCGGCTCGCCGAGGCACCGTTCGTCCGCCTCGATCTCGCGCCGGATGATGTCCATTGCCTTGCCGATGTCGTCGCCATAGGAAATGCCGAAGGTGAGCTCGAGCCGTCTTATCGGATGATAGGTGTAATTCGTGATGGGTCTGCCCCAGACATCGCTGTTCGGCACGATGATCTGCACATTGTCGGGCGTGGCAAGTTCCGTCGTGAAAAGCGTAAGGGCCTTGACGGTGCCGGCGACGCCGCCTGCTTCCACATAGTGACCCGCCCGGAAGGGCCGGAAGATGAGCAGCATCACGCCCGCCGCCACATTGGAAAGCGTACCCTGAAGCGCGAGGCCGACGGCGAGGCCTGCTGCACCGAGCACTGCGATGAGGCTGGCCGTCTGAACGCCGAACTTCGCGAGAACGGCGAGAACGGTGAAAATGATGATGAGATAGCGGACCAGCGAGCCGAAGAAGTTCTTCAGCATGTCGTCCAGCGTCGGGAAGCGGTCGAGACCCCGCATGGTCCAGACGCGGCAGCGCCCGGCGAACCAGAGACCGAGGATCAGGATCGCGACGGCCGTCACGATATTGACGCCGCTTTCGACAAGCTGCGGCAGAAGGAGTTCCAGTTGCTCGCGGAGGGAGGGCGGCAGTTGGTCGAACATAAAAGGCGGACCCTTGCTGATTCCGGAGCAGGGAGTGTCCCACGGGCGAGGAAGGATTTGAACCTGCCGAAAGGGGCTATTTTCAGGCGAGCGCGGGCTGATAGGCTGGCGCCATGACCGCCCCGCTCCCTTTCGCGTCCGAGGCTGGCAGCCTGCCTCCCGTCTTTGCCCGCTGGTTTGCCGCCAGAGGATGGCGCCCGCGCGCGCATCAGCTCGCTCTGGTGGAACTTGGCGGGGCAGGAAAGTCCGCGCTCCTTATTGCACCGACGGGCGCCGGCAAGACGCTGGCAGGTTTCCTGCCGAGCCTTGTCGATCTCGCGGACCGGGAGGCGGCCCGGAAGCGCGGGCTGCACACGCTCTATATCTCGCCCTTGAAGGCGCTGGCGGTGGACGTGAAACGCAATCTCGAAACGCCGGTCGCGGAAATGGGCCTCGCCATTTCCATCGAGACGCGCACGGGCGACACGCCGCAGAACCGCCGCCAGCGTCAGCGCCGCGAGCCGCCGGACATTTTGATGACGACGCCGGAGCAGCTTGCGCTTCTTCTTTCCTATCCCGATGCGCGGGAGTTTTTCAGCGCCCTGTCCTGCGTCGTGCTGGATGAACTTCACGCGCTGGCGAACTCGAAGCGCGGCGATCTTCTGGCGCTCGGTCTTGCGCGGCTCGCGAAGCTTGCGCCGGCGCTCCGCCGCACCGGGCTCTCGGCAACGGTCGCAGAGCCCGATGCGCTGCGCCGCTATCTCATGCCCCAGCCGGAAACGGGAGAGACCCTGAGCGAGATCGTCGTTGCGCCGCCCGGCGCCGTGCCGGAGATTTCGGTGCTGACGCCCGCCGACGAAGGCTCGGAGGAAGTTCGCATCCCCTGGTCCGGTCATTCGGCGCGCCATGCGCTCCCCGCAGTCTACGAGGCGATCCGCGCGAACAAGACGGTCCTCGTTTTCGTCAACACGCGCAGTCAGGCAGAATTCGTCTTTCAGGAACTCTGGCGGCTCAATGAGGATGCGCTGCCCATAGCGCTCCATCACGGCTCGCTCTCCGCGGAAGCGCGCCGCAAGGTCGAGGCGGCGATGGCGGCCGGCACCCTCCGCGCGGTCGTCTGCACCTCGACGCTCGATCTCGGCATCGACTGGGGCGAGGTCGACCTCGTGGTGAACATGGGCGCACCGAAAGGCGCGAGCCGCCTCCTGCAGCGCATCGGCCGCGCGAACCACCGGCTCGATGAGCCCTCGCGCGCGATGCTCGTGCCCGCCAACCGCTTCGAGGTGCTGGAATGCGAAGCTGCCCGCGCCGCCGCGCTTGAAGGCGCGCAGGATGGCATGGTCTCGCGGCAGGGCGCACTCGACGTGCTGGCGCAACATGTGCTCGGCTGCGCCTGCGCCGAACCTTTCGATCCGGACGCACTTTACGGTGAAGTACGCAGCGCCGCGCCCTATCGCGCATTGACGCGCGACGATTTCGGCAAGGTGGTCGATTTCGTTTCGATCGGCGGTTATGCGCTCAAGACCTATGACCGCTTCGCGCGGCTCCGGCCCAATGCGAAAGCGGAAGGCGACATGCGGCTCCGCGCCGCCTCGCCCGCCGTCGTCCAACAGTACCGCATGAATGTGGGCACCATCGTCGAGGCGCCGATGCTGAAGGTGCGCATGGTGAGGCGCGGCGGCAGACGCCCGCTTGGCGGCATGGGTGGGCGCTATCTCGGCGAGATCGAGGAATATTTCATCGACCAGCTCGCGCCGGGCGACACATTCCTCTTCGCAGGCCATGTGCTCCGCTTCGAAGGCCTGTCGGAAACCGATGCCATCGTCACGCAGTCTTCCAGCGCCGAGCCGAAAATCCCGTCCTATTACGGCGGCAAGTTTCCACTCTCGACCTATCTCGCCGCTCGCGTCCGCCGCATGTTCGCGCATCGCGAGCAATGGACGGCGCTCCCCGCGCCCGTGCGCGAATGGCTGGAAATTCAGGCCTGGCGCTCCGTGCTGCCGGGCGAGAAAGACCTCCTGGTGGAGTGTTTCCCGCGCGGCGACCGCTTCTTCCTCGTCTGCTATCCCTTCGAAGGCCGCCTCGCGCATCAAACGCTCGGCATGCTGCTCACCCGCCGCCTCGACCGCGCGGGGGCGCGGCCCATGGGCTTCATCGCCTCGGAATATGCGCTCGCCATCTGGTGCCTGCGCGATCCGGGCCTCATGCATGAGCGTCACGAACTGCCCCTGGGCGAACTCTTCGCCGAGGACATGCTGGGCGACGATCTCGACGCGTGGCTTGCGGAATCGAGCCTGCTGAAGCGCACCTTCCGCGATTGCGCGATTATCTCGGGCCTCATCGAGCGCCGCTTTCCGGGGCAGGAAAAGACGGGCCGCCAGGTCACTTTCTCTTCCGACCTCATCTACAATGTGCTGCGCGAGCACGAACCGGACCACATCCTGCTGCGCGCCACCTACAACGATGCCGCAACCGGGCTGCTCGACGTGGCGCGCGTCGCGGAAATGCTGAAGCGTATCAGGGGCCATATCCGCCTGAAACGCCTCGACCGCGTCTCCCCTCTCGCCGTGCCGGTCCTCCTCGATATCGGCAAGGTCTCGGTTGGCGGCGAGGCCGACGAAGCGCTACTCTCTGAAGCGGCGGACGACCTCATCGCCGAAGCGACGCGGCTGGTTTGACGAAATGACACAGGTGTCATCCCGGCACTTGTTGCCGGGACCCAATCCACCTTTGTATAGATGGTGACGCCGATGGGTCCCGGGAATAAATCCCGGGATGACGAATGAGTTCTACAGGTGATGTAGGGTGGCAATGCAACGGGCAATAGATGGTGGAATCGTTCGCCCGGTCGCACACCCATCCCTCGCCGTCTGCGGCGTCGCCTTCGACCTCCTGCCCGAAGGCGCGGCATGGCTGGCGGAAGAGCGCCTGCTTGTCGTTGCCGATCTTCATTTCGAGAAGGGCTCGGCCTTTGCAGCCCGCGGCGTCGCCCTGCCGCCTTACGACACGCGGACGACCATCGCCCGGCTTGAGGCACTTGTGGCGCGGCTCAAGCCCCAAACGCTGGTCGCGCTCGGCGACAGTTTCCATGACGGCGAGGCGGAAGCGCGGATGGATGCGGAAGACGCGGCGCGCATTGCCCGTCTTTCGCGCGCGCTCGACTGGGTCTGGATCGCGGGCAATCACGATCCCGAGCCGCCGCAGGGTTTCGGCGGCGTGGTGATGGCGGAGTTGCGCCTCGGCCCGCTCATTTTCCGTCACGAGCCGCGCTCGGCGCCCGCCACCGGCGAGATTTCCGGCCATCTCCACCCTTGCGCGGCGGTGCGTGTGCGGGGCAGACGTCTGCGCCGCCGCTGCTTTGCCTCCGACGGCACACGCATGATCATGCCGGCCTTCGGCGCCTATGCGGGCGGGCTCAACGTGCTGGATGCCGCCTATGATCCGCTGCTGCCCGGCCTCGGCTTCCACGCCTGGATGATGGGCGCGCGCACAGTCGTCCCCGTCGCCGCGCATCGCCTTGAAGGTGATTGAGGATCAGCCGAAGGTTGCGAGAACGGGGAAGGTCTCGAGCAGGAAAATCGCCAGCCGCTCGAAAGTGCCCGTCAGCATCATGAGGCCGGTGCCCGCGAGCAGCAGCCCCGCCGCAATCTCGACCTTGCGCATATGTTTGCGGAACTTCGCCGCAAAGCTCAGAAAGCCGCGGATCGCAAAGGCAGCGGCAAGGAAGGGGATGCCGAGCCCGAGCGAATAGACCGTCAGCAGCGAAACGCCCGCCGTGAGGCTCTCCTGCGCCGCGGCGATGGCGAGGATCGTCGCGAGGATCGGGCCGATGCAGGGCGTCCAGCCAAAGGCAAAGGCAAGCCCGAGAAGATAGGGACTCGCGAACTGCATCAGATGGCTGCGCTCGCCCTCGCCATTGCCCGCAAGGTGAAAGCGGGCTTCCCGGTGGAGCAGCGCAATGCGGAAAAACCCCATGTAATGCAGGCCGAAGACGATGATGATGGCGCCCGCGATCTGGGTCAGGATCACCTTGTGCTGCAGGATGAGCGGATTGATGGCGGAGGCGCTCGCGCCAAGCGCGACGAACACGGTGGTGAAGCCGAGCACGAAGCCC
>PNMC01000151.1 GCA_013823365.1 Parvibaculum sp.
CGCCCTTGACAAGGGCCGCCGATCCGTGCGCTTTTGCCGGTCGCCGGGGGTCTACCTTCCGTAATCCTCCGCCGATTCGTTCTTGAATCTCAAGGCCTTATGACAATGAGCAGTTTCCGCAGCCACACCTGTGGCGAGCTTCGCAAGTCGCATGTGGGCGAAACCGTCCGCCTCTCTGGCTGGGTCCACCGGAAGCGCGATCATGGCGGCCTCCTTTTCATCGATTTGCGGGACAATTACGGGCTTACCCAGCTGGTTTTCGACCCGGACCGGGCAGAGGCTTTCGGCCTCGCCGAAAAGGTCCGCTCCGAATATGTCGTCTCGATCGAGGGCAAGGTCGTCGCCCGCTCGGCGGAAACGGTAAACCCGAACCTTCCCACCGGGGATATCGAGATTGCCGTGTCGGGCATGGAGGTGCTCTCCGAAGCGCAGGACCTGCCGCTGCCGGTCTTTGGCGAACCGGACTATCCGGAAGACATCCGTCTGACCTACCGCTTCCTCGACCTGCGCCGCGAGACGCTGCACAGGAACATCCTGCTGCGTTCGAAGATCATCGCCTCGATCCGCCGCCGCATGACGGACGCAGGCTTCAACGAATTCCAGACGCCGATCCTGACGGCCTCGAGCCCCGAAGGCGCGCGCGACTTCCTCGTGCCCTCGCGCATTCATCCGGGCAAATTCTATGCGCTGCCGCAGGCGCCGCAGCAGTTCAAGCAGCTCATCATGGTGGCGGGCTTCGACCGCTACTTCCAGATCGCGCCCTGTTTTCGCGACGAGGATGCACGCGCCGACCGCTCGCCCGGCGAGTTCTATCAGCTCGACGTGGAAATGAGCTTCGTCAACCAGGACGATGTTTTCTCCGCGATCGAGCCCGTGCTGCACGGGCTCTTCGATGAGTTCGCGGGCGACCGCAAGGTCTCGCCTTATCCCTTCATCCGCATTCCCTATGCGGAGGCGATGCGCAAATACGGTTCCGACAAGCCGGACCTGCGCAACCCGATCGAGATGCAGAACGTCACCGATCATTTCCGCGGCTCCGGCTTCAAGGTCTTTGCCGGCATGATCGAGAAGGACTCGAAGGTCGAGGTCTGGGCGATTCCGGCGCCGGGCGGCGGCAACCGCGCCTTTTGCGACCGCATGAACTCATGGGCGCAAGGAGAGGGCCAGCCGGGCCTCGGCTACATCTTCTTCCGCGAGGAAGCGGGCGCGCTCGAAGGCGCAGGCCCCGTCGCGAAGAATATCGGCCCGGAGCGCACGGAAGCGATCCGCACGCAGTTGGGGCTCAAGGCGGGCGATGCCGTTTTCTTCGTCGCCGGTCAGCCGGGCAAATTCGCGAGCTTCGCCGGGCAGGCGCGCACGCGCGTCGGCACCGAGCTCGGCCTCGTGGAAGAGGGCGTCTTCAAGTTCTGCTGGATCGTCGACTTCCCGATGTATGAGTGGAACGAGGATGAGAAGAAAATCGACTTCTCGCACAATCCTTTCTCCATGCCGAATTACCCGCTCGACAAGTTCCTTATGCTCGGCAAGGACGATGCGGACGAAATCCTCGGCATCACCGCCTTCCAGTACGACATCGTCTGCAACGGCGTGGAGCTTTCCTCCGGCGCCATCCGGAACCACAAGCCGGATGTCATGTACAAGGCCTTCGAGATCGCAGGCTATGACAAGTCTGTGGTCGAAACGAAGTTCGGCGGCATGCTGAATGCGTTCAAGTTCGGCGCACCGCCGCATGGCGGTCTCGCGCCCGGGGTCGACCGCATGGTGATGCTGCTTGCGGGCGTCGAAAACCTCCGTGAGGTGACGATGTTCCCGATGAACCAGCAGGCGCAGGACCTGCTGATGCAGGCGCCGTCGGAAGTCGAGCCGAAGCAGCTCAAGGAACTGCATATCCGGCTGGCGCTGCCGCTCGAGAAGAAAAAGGAAGGCTGACGAAGCTGCGGCGAAGTGCGGGCTTGCACTTCGCCCGGCTTGTCATCAGGCTTGTCCGCACTACCTGAAAAGAAAACTCAGGAGGACAACGCCCATGCCCGACCTTATCTGGATCGTCGTTGCCGATGGCGAAAAATGCCGCTTTCTCGCAAGCGAGAAACGCAATGCCGATCCAACCCCTGCATTGCCGGACCTCGAAACGGATAATCCGCCCACGCGCGAACAACTGACGGACAGGCCGGGGCGCACCTTCGAAAGTGTCGGCAATCGCCGCTCGGCCTATGAGCCGCCGACCGATCCGCACCGCCAGGGCAAGAGAGACTTCGCAAAAAAGATTGCAGGCATTCTGCTCGACAAGGCGCGCGAGCGCGCGTTCGACAAGCTCGTCCTTGTCGCGCCGCCCACCATGCTCGGCGATCTGAGAGCCGAACTTTCCGGCGAGGCGCTGGACCGGCTGATTGGCGAGGTGAACAAGGACTACACCCGGTTCACCCCGCACGAAATCAAGGAGGCGCTCTCGGACCAGTTCAAGGTCTGAGAGCCGCGGCCGTTACTGGCCGGGCGGTGGCGTCGTTTCCTCGAAGACCGGGATCGGCAGGGCATCGATCGGGATGATGTTGCCGTTGGACGCGCTGATGGCGCCGCCCGTGACATTGGCGCCGAATTCCGAATGCCCGTAATGGATCGGGCTCACTGTGCCGTCGATACGCACCTTGCCGCGCTGCAGCGTGGTGGCATCCGTCACCTTTCCCGAAAGGCTTTCCGGTGTGTGGCGGCCGCTCACAATCTGATAGAGCAGCAGCGCGCGGGCATTTTCCTTTACGCTCGGATTGGCGCCGCTGAGCATGTCGTCCACACCGCCCGGCTGGCGCGCAAGCGCCTCGTCGGTCGGCGCAAAAACGGTGATGCTGCCTTCGGCATAGCGGAATTTGAGATCGTTTGCCTCGATCATCCTTGTAAGCGTCGAGAACTGAGGGTCGGCCTTCAGTGTCTCATAGACATTCGCGGCGAAGACCGGAGCGGCGGTGAAAGCACTCACTGCAAGGGCGGCGAGAAGGACACTGATTTTCTTCATCATTTTGCCTTTCGGTCACAGATTGGCGGTTCAGCCCCGAATGAGCATAACTATCCCGGGATTTTGACCGGAATGCGACATTTCCGCCTGTGGAGGGGCGGCCGGACGCTGGCCTGCGCCCGGACCGCCGCTGTGCCGGTTTGAAACGGAGATGCGCGAATGAGCATATCGAGCAGTTCTCCTCCGCGTTTCTTTCGCATGAAAACGGACGGTTAATCCCGGTTCCCTAACAATGACAGGCTCAAGACGGGTGTCCGGGGGCCAGCCGGGAGCTGGAAGTTGCAATGAGCCTTGCCGACAAGATCTGGGATAGCAAACAGAGCGAGGGACGGGGCCCTGTGCCGCCGCGCCTGTTCGAAGCGATTGCGGAGACCTTCGCGATCGGCCGCTGGGTCTGGCATGCCGGCAGCGGCGAGATCGACCTCCTGACCGGCCTGTTCGACCAGCGGAACGCGCCGCGCAAGCTCATCACCCGCCATCCGGACAACACCCCCGCGATGCGTCAGCTCACCAAATGGATGGAAAGCTGCGGCGAGGGCGACAGCACGGCGACGAGCTTCACCCTGCGGGACGACCCCGTGGCTGCGCGTGTCTTCTGCCTCGGGCGGAACGAAGAGTGCGCCTGGGGCCTTGTGCAGGACTGCACCGTCGAGGTGCTGCACGCCGAAAGCGACCAGCGCTTCCGCATGGCGCTGATGGGCGCCGCGCACGGCATCGCCCTGGTCGGACTCGACGGCAATTTCATTCAGGTGAACGACGCCCTGTGCGGAATGCTCGGCTATCCGGATGAGGAATTGCGGGCACGAACCTTCCAGGACATCACGCATCCGGACGACCTCGAAACGGATCTCGATCTGCTGCATGAATGTGTGGATGGAAAGCGCAACACCTATCAGATCGAGAAACGTTATTTCCGCAAGGACGGGGAAACGATCTGGGTCCATCTCGCGGTCTCCATCCTGCGGGCGGAAAACGGACAGCCGCTTTACTTCATCTCGCAGATTCAGGACATCACCGCCCGCAAGCAGGCGGAAGAACAACTCGTCTCCGCGCGCGACGAAGCGAAGCAGGCAAGCGAAGCAAAAGGGGCCTTCCTCGCCTCCATGAGCCATGAAATCCGCACGCCCATGACCGGTGTGATGGGCATGCTCGACATGCTGGCCGAAAGCGGCGTGTCGGGAGACCAGCTCGAACTCATCAAAACCGCGCGCAGCTCCGCCGAGATGCTGCTCTCGATCATCAACGATGTGCTCGACATGGCGAAGCTCGAAGCCGGCCGCGTCGAGATCGCAAGCCGCGACTTCAATGCCGAAGAGCTGCTGCACACGGTCTGCGACATGATGGCGGGCCGCGCGGAAGCGAAGGGTCTCCGCTTCAATGCGGTGATGCCGCTGTCGACGCGCATCTGGCTCAAGGGCGATCCGGACAGGATCTCGCAGATTCTCTACAACATTCTCGGAAACGCGGTGAAGTTCACTGACAGTGGCGAGGTGTCGCTCGCGGCGGAAACGCGCCAGACGGGCGAGGGCCTCGATCTGATCGTGAAAGTGAGCGATACGGGCCGCGGCATTCCCGCCGGCAAGACCGACAGCATCTTCCTCGAATTCGAGCGCGTGCGCGACGCGGCTGGCGAGCGCGTGGAGGGAACGGGGCTCGGGCTTGCCATTGTGAAACGCCTGGTCGATGCGATGGGCGGCGGGATCGAGGTGAAGAGCGAACTTGGCCGCGGTTCCTGTTTCACGGTGACGCTGCCGCTCGGGCGGGGACATGCGCCCGCGGAGGCGGCACCCCCTCCGGCCGAGGCCGCCGGGACGCCGCCTGCAGCGGATGCAGAACCTGCCGCAGGCACGCCGCTTTCCGTACTCGTCGTCGAGGACAATGCGGTGAACCGGAAAGTCATCGGCTCCGTGCTCTCGATCGCGGGCATCGAGCCCGTCTATGCCTTCGACGGCGCGGAGGCGCTGGAAGCGGTGAAGACGGCGCAATTCGATGTCGTCTTCATGGATGTCATGATGCCGGTGATGGACGGGCTGACAGCGACGCGAAAGCTCCGCGAGACGGGCTTCACGGCGCCGATCCTCGGCCTCACGGCGAACGCCATGCAGCACCACCGCGAGGCCTGCTTCGAGGCGGGCATGGACGACCATATCGCAAAGCCTTTCCGTCCCGCCGACATCCTCAACGCACTGAAGAAGCATGTGGGCGAGCGCGCCATCGCGTGACTGCTCGCGGCGCGGACATGCGCGGAAGCGATGTGACATGCATGCGCAACTCCGCAAGGCATGAGCCTCCAGAGGCGCGCAAGGTGGAAGTGCGCGGGGCGGAACGCAAACACCATGTATCTCGCATGTGACATGTGGCACATGTAAGGGCGGTTCACGTTCCGCCCCGCGCATTGCGGTTTTCCGGAGGGAGAGTGTCTTTCAAGACCGCCAGCCGCTTTTATCGGCGGTGACGGCCCCGGGCCGTAATACCCGGCTCGTCCCTTGCCTCCCGGGAAAGGCGGTCTGGTACCGCCTTTCGCAGGCCGCAACCCCTCTCCACGCCTTCGGCCAGTCCGGACGCGCCTTCCATGGAGCGAGTGCGTCTAATATGGGGCCTGTAGGGAAAGCGGGGATAAGTTTTTTGTCCGGGATGGTCTGGGGACGGAAAAATGAAGGAAGGCCGCCAATTATTTTATCTTCTCTGCCCCAAATCGTCATGGCCCGGCTTGTCCGGGCCATCCACGTCTTTCTTCCTGTTTGAGTCAGCCAAGACGTGGATGACCCGCCCTCCTTTAAAATCATAATGGGCGGGTCATGACGATTTTTGGGATATGAAAATGTTGCACTGGCCCCTTGGTCACGCCCGGGGGTTACACGTTGAGGGATTTGCGGGGGGGACCCCTCAGCTACACCCGCTGGTCCCCCCGCAGGTATCGCATTTCAGGCAGGTGCCGTTCCTCACCATCGTGAAGTTGCCGCATTCGCCGCAGGCTTCGCCTTCATAGCCCTTCATGCGGGCTTCGGCGACGCGGGACATGGCGCCGCCTGACGAGGCGATGCTGATCGAGCCTGCGGCGGCAGCGGCGAAGCTCTCGCCCGAGCCTGAGCGCATCAGCGCGCCGGCGGCCATGACTTCGGCTTTCACCGTCTGCTCGCGGATCGCCGGTGCGGCAGCGGCTTCGGCGGCGCCTGCGCGGGCCGTGGCGGCTGCACCGCCGCGCACCACATAGAGGTTCGCCATCTGCGGCATGCGCGTATAGCCGGGGCTCACCACGGCGGAGGCGGGCATGGCGGGCGCCTTGCCTTCATCCGCGCCATCGCCCATCGCGTCGAAGGCGAGTTCCTTCGGATCGACATGGCCGAGATCGGAGCGGCCGAGATAGGACACGGCAAGCTCGCGGAACACATAGTCGAGGATCGAGGTCGCGTTCTTGATCCGGTCGTTGCCCTGCACGAG
>PNMC01000152.1 GCA_013823365.1 Parvibaculum sp.
TCGCCGGAAAAGGAATGGCGCCAGTCCCATGAGGACCGCGAAAAGCTCGACGGCCTCTACGAGTGCATTCTCTGCGCCTGCTGCTCGACGTCCTGCCCCTCCTACTGGTGGAACGGCGACCGCTATCTCGGCCCCGCCGCGCTTCTCCAGGCCTATCGCTGGCTGATCGACAGCCGCGACGAGGCAACGGGCGAGCGCCTCGATGCGCTCGAAGATCCCTTCCGCCTCTATCGCTGCCACACCATCATGAATTGCGCGAAAACCTGCCCCAAGGGTCTCAACCCCGCCAAGGCCATCGCGGAAATCAAGAAGATGATGGTGGAGCGGCAGGCCTGAGCGCCAGCATCTCCGCGAGTTTCAAAGGCCGCCTCCGGGCGGCCTTTTTATTTGTTTCGCTGCAATCCCGCATGTCGCCCCGTCCAGATTTTGAGTTTGCCGCTCCCCCTCACCCTTCCCACCACCGCTTCGCGGCGGCGGGCCCCTTCCCTCTCCCCGGGGGAGAGGGAAAGATGAGCGTTATCTCCCTCGCCCCCGCCAGGGGGAGAGGGGTGAGAGGACATAAGAAGGGCCCGAAGGGCCTTTCGTCCTCGAACGCCCGCCGCCGCGCAGCGGCGGTGGGAAGGGTGAGGGGGCGCAGCCTCACGTCAAGCGAGGCGCTCGCTCAAAACCTGCTTCCCAAAGCCGGGGATAAGTTTTTCTCTATTTCCGCATGCGGAATGAATGCCTCCGCCCCCTTGAAAGCGTGACGCTCGTTCCCACCTAAAGTCCATCTCCAGAATTGTGCCTCACTCATAAGCGTCGCCACGGCGCCTTGAGATTGCCGCGCCCCCTCACCCTTCCGCGGGCTGACGCCCGCTCCCTCCCTCTCCCCAAGGGAGAGGGAAAAGGGAAGGCCACTCCATCTCCCTCTCCCCCTTGGGGAGAGGGAAGGGGCCCACCGAAGCAGCGAAGCTGCGTAGGTGGGAAGGGTGAGGGGGCGCAGCCTCTCGTCGGTCGCAGCGCGGGCCGGAGCAGAAACAGAAAACCCGGCCGTCGGGGGGACGGGCCGGGTTCCTGTTCGGGCGAAGGATGTGCCGGGGCGGAAACGCAGCCGGGGCCTTGCCCTGGAAGTCATGCCGCAAAAGAGGTTCGGAAGCGCGGCATGGAAGAAGCGTAACGCCAAATCCCTGAACGTCAGGTGAATGACGGCAACCGTTCCGCATCCGGATGGTTTACCTCTGCTTCACCATGATTTCCCGGATCGCGATCTCGGGTTCGCCTTCGGCAAGCCGCCGCGCGGCCTCCATGAATTCATGGCAATAGTCTTGCGCGAAATGGAAGTCGACCGCGTCGCGGTCCCGCCACTCCTCGTAGAAGAAGAAGCGACCGGGCTCCATCCGGTCCTCGAACCAGGAATAGGAGATATTGCCCGGCTCGGCGCGCGAAAGCCGCACCTGCCGCTCGGCCACTGTCTCGAAGGCGGCGCGGTTCTTCTCGCCGACGCGCGCCGCGCCGGTAATCACGATCATGGTCTCTCCCTGCGTCACGCCCTTTCGGCGATCGAGGCGGGATCATAGCAGAAGCGTTCGCGGCGGATGCGGCCGCCCTCCCAGTCCTGGCAGGCCAATTCGTCCATGACGCGGGTCTTGCCGTCCGGGCCGGTGATCTCGAAGACCCAGTTGATGACGGAGCGGTCGCCATCGACCAGATACCAGTTCACCTTGCGCGCCAGGATGCGGTTTCTCTCGAGCGCTGTGCGCTCGGCGGCGACAAGCGCGTCGCGGCCGCCGCGGGGCGCCCCCAGGTTTTCCTGCATGGTGGCGTCTTCGGTGTAGAAACGTTCGATCGCCTCCACATATTTGCCCGCCTCGACATGGGCGATGAGATCGAGAACCACGGCACGGTCCGGCATCTTCGCGTCCTCCGCGTCAGTTGCATACCCGGAGTATGTAAAACATACTTCGGGTATGTTTTCAAGAGGCAGATCATGGTGAAGCAGGAGGAGCGGTCGGCGTCTTCGCGCGCGAAGCTCATGCTTTCCGCGCGGGCGCTTTTCGTGGCGCAGGGCTATGAGGCGGCGTCGATCGACGGTATCGCCGCCGAGGCCGGGCTCACGAAGGGCGCCTTCTATCATCACTACAAGGACAAGAAGGCAGTCTTCCTCGAAGTCTTCGAGGCGGTGGAGGAGGAGCTCACGGCGCGTGTGCGGCAGGCGTCCCGCGCCGCCGATCCCTGGACGGGCCTCAAGGCCGGCTGCCTCGCCTTTCTCGACGAGGCGATGCGCGAGGATGTGCAGAGGATCATCTTCAAGGACGGGCCGCCCGTTCTCGGCTGGGATCTCTGGCACGAGATCGATGCGCGCTATGGGCTCGGCATGATCCAGAAGGGGCTCGAACTGTCGGCCGAGGGCGGCTTCATCGAGAAGCGGCCCATGCGGCCGCTCGCCCTGCTGCTTTTCGGCGCACTTTGCGAGGCCGCGCGCGAGATCGGCGGCGCGGAAAAGCCGAAGGCCACGCGCCGCCATTTCGCCGCCGAGATCGAAATGCTGCTTGAAGGGTTGCGCGCCGCCGGCGCCTGACCGGCCCTTGAAAAATTCGGCCCGTGCCGTCCAAGGGGGAGGGAGGACGGCACGGGCCGGCGCGCCTTCCCGGGGAGGGGCGGGCGCTTCGAGGGGTCGTGAAGGGCGGGGACGAAGGGGGGGATCGCCCCCGCCTGATCCATCTAACGGCGGTGCGGGGCTATTCCGTCGCGACCGCGGCAGAAAGATCCGCTGACCGATACCCGACACGCAAACCTCGACTTCGTCATTGCGAGCGAAGCGAAGCAATCCAGGGCCGCACATTAGGAGTTCTCCGCCCCTGGATTGCTTCGTCGCCGCTTAAGCGGCTCCTCGCAATGACGACGTTCGGGACTTTTCCGGCGGTCTTTTGAGCCCCTCCGCTCACCTGTCTCTTGACAGGCCGTCTATATTTCGATAATTGTCAAAATATGGAAATGGAAACAGCCATCACGGCCCTCTCGGCCCTCGCCCAGGAAACGCGGCTCGCGATCTTCCGGGCCCTTGTCCGTGCCCATTCGCCCGCCGAGGCGGAAGGCGGGCTTGCGGCGGGCGAGATTGCCGATGCGCTTGGCGTGGCGCCCGCCACGCTGTCCTTTCACCTGAAGGAGCTCACCCATGCGGGGCTGATCGTTCAGCGCCGCGAGGGCCGCTCCCTCATCTACAAGGCGGACCTTTCGGCCATGCTCGGCCTCACCGCCTATCTGCTCGACGATTGCTGCCAGGGCGCCTGCGCGACCTTGTCCCCCTGCGCGCCGGGCAGCGCAACAACCCGCGAAAAGGAGTGCGCCTCATGAAGCGTCTGCATGTGAGTTTCGGTGCGAAGGATCTCGAAAAGTCGGTACGGTTCTATTCGACGCTGTTCGGCACGGAGCCGTCCGTCCGCCGCGAGGGCTATGCGAAATGGATGCTCGACGATCCGCGCGTCAATTTCGTCGTGGAATCGCTTTCGGGCGAGATCGGCTTCTCCCATGCCGGCATCCAGGTCGAAGACCAGGAAGAGCTTGAGCCGATCTTCGACCGGCTGAAGCAGGCCGAAGCCCCCTATCTGCCGGAAGGCGTCACCACCTGCTGCTATCACAAGTCGGAAAAGAGCTGGACGGCCGATCCCGACGGCGTGCGCTGGGAAGCCTTCTTCACCATGCACCAGATGGAAGAATTCGGCTCGGGGCCGGAACTTCAGAAGCTCGATCTCTCGGCGGATGACGCGGCGGCCTGCGGCTGCTCGGCGCCTCGCACGGAAGCGAAAAAGGACGAGGCGTCAAAGCCCCTGTCCGTCTGCTGCTGACATTCAACACAAGGGAGTACCGCCGATGAGCGGCGACAAGACCTACAATGTGCTCTTTCTCTGCACGGGCAATTCGGCGCGCAGCATTCTCGCGGAAGCCTATCTGAACTCGCTGCCCGGCAACCGCTTCAAGGCATACAGCGCCGGCAGCCATCCGGGCGGCAAGGTCAATCCCATCGCGCTCGACGTGCTCCGCAATGCGCGCGTCGCGACCGAGGGGCTGCGCTCGAAAAGCTGGGACGAATATGCAGTCCCCGGCGCGCCCCACATGGATTTCGTCTTCACCGTCTGCGACAACGCAGCCGGTGAAGTCTGCCCGATCTGGCCGGGCCAGCCCATGTCGGCTCATTGGCCCTTCGCCGATCCCGCCGCCTTCGAAGGGAGTGATGCCGAGAAGCACGCCTTCTTCCTCGACGTCTTCCGCCAGATACGTGCGCGCATCGACATCTTCACCAATCTGCCGATCGGCAAGCTCGACAATCTGTCGCTGAAAAAGCGGCTCGACGATCTCGGGCGCAGTCCCGCGCAGGCAAGCTGATGTCCGAAGCAGATGCTCCCCGCCGCCTCGGTTTTCTCGACCGCTGGCTCACCCTCTGGCTCATCGCGGCCATGGCGCTCGGCACGCTTCTCGGCAGTTTCGTCGATGGCGTTCCGGGTTTTCTCGACGGACTTTCCATCGGCAGTACCAACCTGCCGATTGCCGCAGGTCTTCTGCTGATGATGTATCCGCCGCTTGCGCGGGTGCGCTACGAGGAGCTGCCGCGCATTTTCGAGGACCGCAAGGTGCTCGCGCTCTCGCTCGTGCAGAACTGGCTCATCGGGCCGGTGCTCATGTTCGCGCTCGCCGTGATCTTCCTGCACGACGAACCGGCCTACATGACCGGCCTCATTCTCATCGGCCTTGCGCGCTGCATTGCCATGGTGATCGTCTGGAACCAGCTTGCGCGGGGCAGCAATGAATATGTCGCCGCCCTCGTCGCCTTCAACAGCCTGTTCCAGCTTGTCTTCTTCAGCGTCTATGCCTGGTTCTTCCTCGCCGTTCTGCCGCCTCTCTTCGGCATCGAGGGTCAGGTACTCAATGTCGGCTTCTGGACCATCGCAGGCGCCGTCTTCCTCTATCTCGGCGTGCCCTTTGCGGCGGGCTACCTCACGCGGCGCTATCTCCGCCCGCGCATCGGTGCCGAGGCCTACGACAATGGCTTCGTGCCGCGCATCGCGCCGCTCACGCTTGCCGCACTCCTCTTCACGATCTTCGTGATGTTCGCTCTGAAGGGCGAGGCGGTGCTGGCGCTGCCCTTCGATGCGGTGCGCATCGCGGTGCCGCTCGCGCTCTATTTCTTCATCATGTTCATGGTGAGCTTCGCCATGAGCCGGCTTCTCGGCGCCGACTACCAGCGCACCGTGTCGCTCTCCTTCACGGCGGCGAGCAATAATTTCGAGCTTGCGATTGCGGTTGCGATCGCCGCTTTCGGCATCGCCTCGCCGGTTGCCTTCGCCACCGTGATCGGGCCGCTCGTCGAGGTGCCGGTGCTCGTCGCGCTGGTCAGCGTCGCACTCTGGCTCCGCACGCGCTGGTTCCGGCGGGAACTCGCGCAAGCGGCGGCGGACTGACGGCCACGAAAAAGGCCCGCGCCGGCAGGCGCGGGCCTCGTTCCATCGCCCCCTTGCGGGGCGCCGGGCCTTACTGCTGGCCCTCGACTTCTTCTTCGGCTTCTTCGGCGGCGTCCTCGGCCGTTTCTTCCACGGCGTCCACCGTGTCTTCGGCGGCTTCCTCGGTGGCGTCGACGGCATCGCTCACAGCGTCGCTGGTCGCCTCCATGGCGTCGCCGGCCGCATCGCCAGCCGCGTCCATCGCATCGCCCACAGCCTCACCGGCCTGGTCCACAGCCTCGCCGACGGTCGTGTCGCTGTCGCCGAACTGCTGCCAGGCGATCACGGCCACCACAGCGATGACGATGATGGCAATAGCGGTCTTCATGAAGTTGGACATGATATTTCCCTCTTGGCGAATATCGCCCTCGTGTTTCACCCCGGCCGCCTTCTGGCGGCCCGATCGGGACCCCCGCTTGTCTCCCACGGTTCAGACAGGCGCCCGGCCGCAATGTTAGGGATGATTTGGCGTAAATTGCCACCGGGAAAGGTTCGTTATTGGAAATCTTTTCGAATTGTTGACGCAGGGGCACGGCTGGAACGGAGGCAGAACATTTCTCATCTGCATTCCGGCCTCCCGCGCGGCCCTTGCCGCATGAGCGGGCGGCACGTTAAACAGGCGCAGCTTCACAACAAGGCAGGGAGACGCGGCGGCGCAAGCGGCCAGCGGTCAGGGCTATGGCGAAGGATCTCACGCATTTCATCGGCGGCGCGCATGTCGCCGGAAAGAGCGGCCGCTTTCTCGATGTGACGAACCCGAATACGGGCGAAGTCACGGCGCGCACGCCGCTTGCCACCGCCGCCGAGCTTCGCGCGGCGGTCGAGGTGGCGGCGAAGGCCTTCCCCGC
>PNMC01000153.1 GCA_013823365.1 Parvibaculum sp.
GCGGCCATGCTGGTCGAGCTCTTCCCGACCCGCATCCGCTATACCTCGATGTCGCTGCCCTATCACCTCGGCAATGGCTGGTTCGGCGGCTTCCTGCCGACCGTTTCCTTCGCCATCGTGGCGGCGACGGGCAATCTCTATTCGGGGCTCTGGTATCCGATCGCGATCGCGGCCATGACGCTGGTGGTCGGCCTCATCTTCGTGCCGGAGACGAAGGACAGGGATCTGCACCCGGAAGGGGAGTGAGATAACCCGACGCCGTCATTGCGAGCGAAGCGAAGCAATCCAGGGGCGGCAGGTGCCGGGCTTGGGGCTCCTGGATTGCTTCGTCGCCGCTTGCGCGGCTCCTCGCAATGACGAATTGAAGATGAGAGCTTTCCGAGGCGCCGAACCTTGTGAAGTCTCCAGACCGTCACCTACTCGGAAGATTTCGGCGGTGCATATTTCGTCAGCACCGGAATCTGCGCCAGACCGAAGATCATGGTGAGCGGCATGACGCCGAAGAGCTTGAAGCTCACCCAGAAATCGGTCGAGAAATTCCGCCACACGACTTCGTTGACGACGCCGAGAAAGACGAAGAAAAGGCCCCAGCGCACGGTGAGTACCATCCAGCCCTTGTCGGTGAGGTCGAAGGCGCCGTCGAAAAGCTGCTTCATGATCGGCTTGCCGAAGGCGGCGGCGCCGAGCAGGGCGCCCGCGAACAGCGCGTTCACGATGGTCGGCTTCACCTTGATGAAGAGTTCGTCCTGCAGATAGATGGTCAGCGCGCCGAAGACGAGAACGAAAATGCCGGAGACGAGCGGCATGGTCGGAATGCGGCGGAACTTCGCATAGGAATAGGAAAGCGAAATCACCGTTGCGACCATGAAGCCGCCGGTCGCATAGAATATGTTCTGCGCTTCCTCATTGCCGAAAAAGGCATGGGCGCGCGAATTCAGGATGAAGAAAACGGCGAGCGGCCCAAGCTCGATCGCCATGCGGACCCATTGCGAGGCCGACATGCCGCCATGAGTCTTCTGGGCTTCCGTGTCGCTCATATGCTGCCTTCCGTTTCCCAATTGTCCTACGCGGCGCCGGCCGTCATGGATCAGGCGGCGGCCCCGGTAATCGCCTTTGCATAGGCCTCGGCGCTGAAGTCCTGCAGGTCGTCGATCCCCTCGCCGACGCCGATCATATGGACCGGCAGGCCGAACTTCCGCGCAATGGCGACAAGGATGCCGCCCCGCGCCGTGCCGTCGAGCTTCGTCACCACAAGGCCCGTTATGCCCGCGACCTTGCCGAAAATTTCGACCTGGTTGACGGCATTCTGCCCGGTCGTCGCGTCGAGCACGAGGAGCGCCGCATGCGGTGCTTCCGGGTCGAGCTTCCGCATCACGCGGATCACCTTTTCAAGCTCGGCCATCAGGTCCGCCTTGTTCTGGAGGCGGCCTGCCGTGTCGATCATCAGCACATCCGTGCCTTCTTCCTTCGCCCGCGCCAGCGCCTCATAGGCGAGGCCCGCCGCATCGCCGCCGATCTTCGTGGCGCAGACCGGCGCGCCGATGCGCGAGCCCCAGACCTTGAGCTGTTCCACAGCGGCCGCGCGGAACGTGTCGCCGGCGGCGAGCATCACGCTCTTGCCTTCCGCTTTCAGTTTCGCGCCGATCTTGCCGATGGTCGTCGTCTTGCCCGCGCCGTTCACGCCCGCCATCAGGATGACGAAGGGCTTTTTCGCGGTGTCGATTGTCAGCGGCTGCTCGACGGGCTTCAGCACCTTGGCGATTTCGCCGGCAAGGATCACGCGGATTTCCTCCGGGCTCACTTCCTTGTCGTAGCGGTCCTTCCCCACGGCTTCCGTCACGGCGGCCGCGGCATCGAGGCCGAGATCGGCGGAGATCAGCAGTTCTTCCAGCTCCTCCAGCGTCGCCGCATCGAGCTTGCGTTTGGTGAAAATGCCGGTAACGCCGTCCGACAGGCTTTTCGTCGAGCGCGTCAGCCCTTCCTTCATCCGCTGGAAGAGGGATTTCTTCTTCTCGCCGGTTTCCGTGTCCGTCTCGCTCACGCCGCCCGTCCTTCATAGCTCTTGCCGTCATGGGCCGCGAGGCGGAGCGCGAGGATCTCGCCTGCCCGCGCTGCTTCTCTCACGCGCACCGGCGTGAACTGATGCGTGCGGCCAAGCGTCGGCGTTTCCATGAGCACGGGCCGCGTCGCGCCGAGCCCGCTGTCGAGATGGGCGCGCACGGCGGCCTCGCCCTTCGCGCGCAATCGCTCGGCGCGTTCCTTCCCGATTTCACGCGATACTTGCGGCATTTTCGCGGCAGGCGTGCCGGGACGGGGAGAGAAGGGAAAGACATGCAGCCATGTCAGCCCGCAGTCGTCGACAAGCCGCAGCGTGTTTTCGAACATCTCTTCCGTCTCGGTCGGGAAGCCGGCGATGAAATCCGCGCCGAAGACGATATCGGGGCGGAGGCGGCGGGCCTCCTCGCAGAAGCGGATCGAATCGTCGCGGAGATGCCGGCGCTTCATGCGCTTCAGGATCATGTCGTCGCCCGATTGCAGCGAGAGATGGAGATGCGGCATCAGCCGTTCTTCCTCGGCGATGAGGCGCATCAGCTCGTCATCCGCCTCGATACTGTCGATGGAGGAGAGCCTGAGCCGTTCGAGTTCCGGTACGAGCTTCAATATGCGCCGCGCGAGATTGCCGAGGCTCGGGCGGCCTGGCAGGTCCGCACCGTATGACGTCATGTCGACGCCGGTCAGCACCACTTCGCGGTAGTCGTTCTCGACAAGCGCGCGCACCTGATGGACGACTTCGCCCGCGGGGACGCTGCGCGACGGTCCGCGACCATAGGGAATGATGCAGAAGGTGCAGCGATGGTCGCAGCCATTCTGCACCTGCACGAAGGCGCGGGCGCGGCCCTCGAGCCCCTGCACGAGATGGCCCGCCGTTTCCCTCACCGACATGATGTCGTTCACGCGCGTTTTTTCATTCGCGTGGAGCGCGAGCGCCGGCTGCCAGCTTTCGGGTTTCATCTTCTCGTCATTGCCGATCACGAGATCGACCTCGCCCATCGCGGCGAACATGTCCGGGTTCACCTGCGCTGCGCAGCCCGTCACGATGATGCGGGCTTGCGGATTTTCGCGCCGCGCTTTCCGGATCGCCTGCCGCGCCTGGCGTTCGGCTTCGGCCGTCACCGCGCAGGTGTTGAAGACGATGGCATTGCCGAGCCCTGCCGCTTCGGCATGGGCGCGCATCACTTCCGACTCATAGGTGTTGAGGCGGCAGCCGAAGGTGACGATCTCGGTCCCCTTCGTCATGCCTTCCCCGTCAGAAGTGCGGGGTCGAGCGTGCCTTCATAGTCGAGCGCGGCGGCGCCCGTCATGTAGATGTGGTTGTCGGCCTCGCGCCATTCGAGCGAGAGGTCGCCGCCCGGCAGGCTCACCGTGATGTTGCGCTCCGTCTTGCGGCGGCGGACGGCGGCCACCGTCGCGGCGCAGGCGGCGGTGCCGCAGGCCCGTGTCAGCCCCGCGCCGCGCTCCCAGGTGCGCAGCTTGATATGCGCCGGCGAGAGAATTTGCGCGACGGAGATATTCGCGCGTTCCGGAAAGAGCGGGTGATGTTCGAGCATCGGGCCGATGCGGCCGAGGTCGATCGCATCCACATCCTCCACGAAGAAGATCGCATGCGGGTTGCCGACATTGACGACGCCCGGCGAATGCATGATCGGGTTGCCGAGTGGGCCCACTTCCAGTTCGATCGCGCGCGTGTCGCGGAATTCCTCCGAGAGCGGGATCTCGTTCCAGAGGAGGCGCGGCTCGCCCATGTCGACGGTGATGTCCTCGCCTTCGGCGCGGGTCGCAACCGTGTCGCCCGCCGGCGTCTCGATCACCACGCGGTCCTTGCCCGTCTCCTCCAGGATCAGCCGGCCGATGCAGCGCGCGGCATTGCCGCAGGCTTCCACCACGCCGCCATCATTGTTGCGGATGCCCATGAAGGCGTCGCCGCCATGGCGGGGTTCCTCGATGGTGATGAGCTGGTCGCAGCCGATACCCGTCTCGCGGCTCGCAATGGCGCGCGCCAGCGCATCGGTCAGCGCCAGCGGCTCGCGGCGCAGGTCCAGCACGACGAAGTCGTTGCCGAGGCCGTTCATCTTCCGGAAATGGTGTGCCGAGCGGGTCATGATGGGCTCTATATGGCCCTTTTTGGCCGCTTGTGCCAGTAGTTGGGGGCTGAGGAAAAGGAGGGGGCGGAAATGAGGGGAATCATGGTCTGGATGCTCGGTCTGGGCGCGGCGGTGCTGGCGCTGGCGCTTCTCGCAGGCTTCGTCTGGGTGAACCGGCTGTTCGAGGCGCCGGAGGCAAAGCGCGTCGCCTCGCTTGCCGCCGAGGTCCGGGCGGAACGGGTGATGACCGTCTTCGCCCATCCCGACGACGAGCAGCTCGCGAACGGGCTCATCACCTCCGCCAAGGCAGGGGGCGCCTATGTCGCGCAGATCACGGCGACGAGAGGCGAGGCCGGCACGCAGGTGCCCGTCGTCGCAAGGCAGGGCGATCTCGGCATTATCCGCCATGCGGAGGTGCTGAAAAACGGCTTCGCGCTCGGCATAGACGAGCAGGAAGTCTGGGATTATCCCGATGGCGGTGTGCCGGATGTGCCGATGGAGGAGCTTGTCGCGCGGGTCGCGGCGGCGATGGCGCGCTACCGGCCCGATCTCGTGGTGACCTTCTGGCCCGCAAGCGGCGCCACCGGCCATAAGGACCATATGCGGATCGGGCTTGCCGCCGAGCAGGCGATCCTGCGCCTGCAGGCCGGGGAAGGGGCCTATCGCGGTCCTTCCCATATCGCCTATGCGCTGACGCCCGCCCGGGCCATGGCCCGGCTTGGCGGGGAGACGGGCCGCTTCGTCGCGGAGTACCAGCCGCCGGCCAGCCATGCGCTTCCCGGCAATACGGCCTCCAAGCTCAAGGGCTGGGAAATCCACGCCTCGCAGGGCGATTATGTACGGGCCGCCTATGGCGTGCCCGCCCGCCTCCTTTATCTCGTCTGGGACAAGGAGTTCTATGCGCTGCGCGAGGCCGCCAGCATCGGGAAGGAAGAGTGATGGAGCGCTTGTTGCCGCTTGCCGCGGAAGTCGCGGAACTCCTGAAAAAGCGGGGCGAGACCGTCGCGCTGTCGGAAAGCTCGATGGGCGGGCTCGTCTCGGCGGCGCTGGTGGCGCAGCCCGGCGCCTCCGCCTTCTATCTCGGCTCGACCGTCATCTATACGCGGGGGGCGGCGAAGGCGCTTTATGCGCTTCAAGGCCCGCCCGCGCCGGACGTGAAACCGCTCACCGAACCTTATGTGGCGGCGATGGCGGATGTGGTCAGGCAGAAGCTCGGTTCCACCTGGGCGCTCGCGGAGATGGGAGCTTCCGGTCCTTCGGGTTCGCCTTATGGGCCGGGGCCCGGCACGGCGGTGATCGGCATTGCGGGGCCGGTTCCTGCTTCCATCACGGTCAGCACGGGCTCGGCAGACCGCGCCGCCAATATGTATGACTTCGGCGAGGCCGCGCTCCGGCTCCTGAAGGACGCCCTTACCAGAGGCGCTTGACGCCATAGGCGTCGAACTGCATGTCGTTCGAGACGAGCGTCAGATCCTCGGCCAGCGCCTGCGCGATCAGCATGCGGTCGAAGGGGTCCTTGTGGTGCCCGTCCAGAGCGCCTGCCATCTGGCCATGGGCGATGCCGATCGGCAATTCGATGAAGCCCTGCTCTTCGATGGCAGTCGGTACATCGGCAATGAACCCGGCCACGACCGGAAGCTTGCCGATCTTGTACTTGATCGTCATTTCCCAAGCGGAAGCGGCACTCAGAAAGATCGCGTTTTCTTCATCGGCGATCGTTTTGCGCGTCGAGGGAGGCAAGGCGGCGGCGTTCGTCATCCACCAGATGAAGGTGTGGGTGTCGAGCAGAAGCCGCACTTACTTCATGCCCCAGAGTTCCAGTTCCTCGTCGGACAAGGGCTCGAAGAATTCCGGGCCTATGCTCATCTTGCCGGCCCACCGTCCCGGCTGGCGCTTCGGCTTCGGGGCGGGTTCGGCGGCGACGAGTTTTGCGATGGGCTTGTTGCCGCGGGCGATCACGATTTCCTCGCCCGCTTCCACGCGGGCAAGGAGCTTCGACAGCTCGGTCTTTGCCTTGTGGATGGTGACGATCTCGCTCATGGACGTTGCCTCGGAGGTTAGCTAAGTTAGCTTAGCTAAGTTAGCTAAGCTGTGGCGGGAGTCAAGCTCCGGCGGCCCGATATTGACTTATTCTGCCCCGGCCCCTAGGGTCCGCCCA
>PNMC01000154.1 GCA_013823365.1 Parvibaculum sp.
CCGCGCGAAGCGATCTTCGTCATCGACAATTCGGGCTCCATGTCCGGCCCCTCCATGGTGCAGGCGAAGGAAAGCCTGCTCTTCGCCCTCGACCGGCTGAAGCCCGGCGACACGTTCAACGTGATCCGCTTCGACCACACGATGGACGTGCTCTTCCCGGCCGCCGTTCCCGCACATGGCGAGAATCTCGACAGGGCGCGGAGATTCGTGAAGAGCCTCGAGGCGAATGGCGGTACCGAAATGCTGCCTGCCCTGAAAGCCGCCCTCCGCGACCGCAATGCGCGGGATGCCTCGCGCATCCGCCAGGTCGTATTCCTGACAGACGGCGCGATCTCCAGCGAGCGCGAGCTCTTTTCGGAAATCACCGCCAATCTCGGCCGCTCGCGGCTTTTCACCGTCGGCATCGGTTCCGCGCCGAACAGCTACTTCATGGCCCGCGCCGCCGAGGCGGGCCGCGGCACCTACACCCATATCGGCTCGGAAATACAGGTCGCCGAGCGCATGACGGAACTCTTCGAAAAGCTCGAAAGCCCGGTGATGACGAACATCGCTGCCATCTGGCCCGATGGAAGCCGCACCGAAAGCTGGCCGAACCCCGTGCCCGATCTCTACAAGGGCGAACCCATCGTCCTTTCCGCCCGCATGGCGGAAGCAAAGGGCACGCTCACCCTCAAGGGCGAGGTATCGGGCAAGCCCTGGGAAGTGCATATGGCCGTCGATGCGGGCGAAACGCGCCCGGGCATCGGCAAGCTCTGGGCGCGGCGCAAGATTGAGCAGCTCGAGGCCGATGCCCAGATCGCAGGCAATTGGGAGATGAATGACGGCGAGATCCTGCAGGTGGCGCTGGACCATCACCTCGTCAGCCGCCGCACCAGCCTCGTCGCCATCGACGTGACGCCCGCGCGGCCCGATGGAATGCCACTCACACAACGCGATATGCCGGTGAACCTCCCCGATGGCTGGGACTATGAAAAAGTCTTCGGTCCAGACCGGGCGGCGACCGCCGCGCGCCACGCAAGCCGTATGCCTGCCGGCGCGCAGATGCTTGCCATGGCGTCCGCCCCGCCCCCGGCCGCAGAAGCCGCCGCCGGCATCGCCCTGCCGCAAACCTCGACCGACGCGCCCTCGCTGATCCAGACCGGCATTCTCGCGCTGCTTCTCGCCGCAGCCCTGGCGGCCGCACGCTGGATGTACGGACTCTGGACCTCGACCGCCTGGGCGAGGCGGTCCCGGTGAGCAAGCGCCCAAAACGCAGCGTGGCGGCCCTTTTTTGGGCCGCCACCATTTCCCTCTGCCTCGTTTTCGGCACATGGCAGCTGGGACAAGGACTCTACATCAAGGCGAAGGCGGAACTCGCGCAGCTTCTTCTCGACCGCGCATGGGCGAGGACACTGCGCGATGGCGAGCCGCACAAGGCATGGTCATGGGCGGATGCCTGGCCCGTGGCGAAGATCGAGTTCCCCTCGCTCGGCACCAGTCACATCGTTCTCTCCAATGCGAGCGGCGAGGCACTTGCCTTCGGTCCCGGTCACCTCTCCGGCACGCCTCTGCCGGGCGAACGGGGAACCACCGTGATCGCGGCCCATCGCGATACACATTTTTCAAATATCCGTGAACTCGAAAGTGACGATGTCGTCATCCTGACAACCCAGGACGGAACTAGACGAGAGTACAAAATATCCGGCGCACGCATCGTGGATGCGCGGCAGTCCGGAATTGACCCTCACGCAGAAACTGCCCTTGCCATCGTTACCTGCTATCCTTTCGATGCGAAGGAAAGAGGGCCGCTGCGTTACGTAGTATTTGCTATCCCGGCCCGAGATGAAAACGCGTCTCAACTGCCGATGTGATCCGGCGTTTGTCCGTATGCGTAGCTAGTTTCGTGCGACGATTTGGACATCATGGCAAGATGGCGGTTTTCCCAATTGCGCTTGACCGTTCGTCGAATATTCGACGTATTGAATAGTGCACGGCGCGTGTCGATAGACACGCCGTAGCGAGGCGGCGGTGGAGGCGTCTTAATCTTGGGTTTGGCAAGTTACAGAAAATCGATCAGCGAAACGAAACGGGCGTCCATTCTGGCGGCGGCGCGCGAGAACTTTCTCACAGGCGGCTACAGCCGCGCCGCCATGGCGGATATCGCCAGGGATGCGGATGTTTCAACTGCCACCCTCTACAAGCATTTCGCGTCGAAGGATGCGCTCTTTGCCGCCATCGTGGCGGATGCTTACACCGCGACGGAAAACTCTCTCTTCACGGATATCGATGGCAAGAGCGCCCGGCAGGTTCTTCGCGATGTGGGCGATGCCTATGCCACCCAGCAGTTCGATGGCCGGATGAACGAACTGCTTCGCGTCGTCATCGCCGAGGTGCCGACCGCGCCGCATCTTGCCCGCCATGTTTACGAGAACGGCGTGCTGGCGCGATATGAACAGCTCATTTCCGTGCTCGACGCCCTCGTGAAGCGCGGCGACCTGAAACCGCACGACACGGCGGAAAGCGCACGGCATCTCGCAGGCATGGTCAAGGAATTCGTCGTCTGGCCGGCGCTTTTTGCCCCGCGCTTCGAGAAACCGGCCGATCTGTCCGCAAAGATCGGAGCCTGCATCGACGCCTATCTGAAGATATACGGCGCCTAGGCAAAGGCAGCCGCATCGGGAAAGCGGAATTGGGACTGCACTCGCATCGAAAGAAAGTCAGCGAACGCAAACGCACCGCCATCATGGAGGCGGCGAAGCGCGAATTTCTGACACATGGCTACGCTCACGCCGGCATGGCGGAAATTGCGAGCGAAGCCGACGTCTCCACGGCGACCCTCTACAAGCATTTCGAATCCAAGGAAGTGCTTTTCACCGCCATCGTGAAGCAGGTCGCGCAGGAGACCGGAGATTATCCGCTGGCGATCGAGCCCGGCGACACGGCACGCGACGTACTCTACCGCATCTGCCGGACCTATCTCTCCGTGCAGTTCGACAGGCAGGCGAATGCGCTGATGCGCATCGTCATCGCCGAAGTGCCGGGCGTTCCGGAACTGGCACAGGATCTCTATGAGGTGCTGGGCAACCGGCGCAGCGACAGCCTGATGGCCCTTCTCGGCGAGATGATCCGCCGCGGCATGCTGAAGCAGCACGATGCCGCCTTCGGCTTGCGCCTCGGCGGGGGCATGCTGAAGGAAGTCTTTATCTGGCCCGGCCTGTTCGGGATCGAGACGGAACTGCCCCCCGACACGGATGAAAAGATCCACCGCGTCATCGACGCCTATCTCGCGCTTTATGGCCCTGAGGGCAAAGGCTAGACCGGTCTAGCGTGTCGCCAGAAAGGCATAGCGGTTCACGCTGAAGAAAAACTCGCCCCGCTCCGCCAGCCGGAGCTGGTCGTCATACCAGGCCTGAACCTCTTCCGCCGAAAGCCCCTTCGCCGCCGCATTGGCCCGCACATAACCGTGAATGGTGCGCATGATGCCCGCCGCATAGGAGACGGGCTGCCATTGCGGCGCGAGCATGGGCACGACCTCGACACGGCGAACCTGAAAACCCGCCCGCGCGAAAAGCGCCCCGAGCTTTGCCGGCAGATGAGGGTCGGCGAGGTGCCCGTCCCAGCAATCGAGAATGCGCGCCATGCGGGCCTCGTCCGACGAATGCCAGACGGTGCTTCGCCAGTCCGTGTCGAGGATGAGCGCACGCCCGCCGGGCTTCAGCACGCGGTGAAGCGCCGCGAGTGCCTTCGGCATGTCGGCGACATATTCATAGACCTGCGTCGACACGGCGGCATCGAAAGACGCATCCGGAAAGCCGGGCGCGGTCGCATTGCCGATCACGCATTCGGCCTGCGGCAGGGCGGCGAGTCGCGTCCGCGCCATCTTCACCATGGGCTCGGCCATGTCGAGGCCGGTGACGCGGCCCGTTTCGCCGACAAGCCGCGCGAGATCTTCGGCCAGCAGCCCCGGCCCCACACCGACATCGAGAATGCGCTCGCCGGGCCTGGGCGCCAGCAGGTCGAGCACGCGGGCGCGCTGTGCCACCACATCGGGCGTCAGATACATGGCTTCGAGCGCCCGGGCGGCTGCATCGTCGAAATCGAGCATCTGGCTCATGGGTCTTTCTTTCTGATGGCCTCGTTGATTGCCGCGGCGAGCGCATCGGCCCCGGCGAGATCGGCGACGAGATGACGGCGCCCCTCCCGCGTGACCAGCGCAAGCGCACCGCCACCGAATTTTCGCTGCGCGATGGAGCGTCTGACCTGCGCAAGCGTTATATCCGCAAGCGGCAGAACGAGCCGGCGGCGAAACGGAAACCCCGAGACGAGCCGCACTTCGCCGGGATCGACCTCGGCGGAGAGCACGCGCGCGCGCAAGAAGGCGTGGAGCAGCAGCAGAGGCACCACCGCCGCCTCGATGACAAGGGCAATGGCCGCAATCGCCGGCAGCGGCGGCACACGCGACACCGCCCAGACATAGACGAGGCCCCAGGAGGCGGCAACGGCGAGCGAGGGCAGGAAGATCGTCCAATGGGCGCCGGAGCGGGCGGAAATGGCGGCAGGCTGAATCATGCAGCGAGGATTGCAGATGCCCTGCCCGATGGAAAGCGGCGCCTGAAGGCCCGTTTCCCTTGCCCCGCTCCGCCCGCGCCCTAGTTCCATTCAGAGGATAACGAGACGGAAAGGAGCGAAATCATGGCTGGTGTGGAGAAGGAGAAGGACCGCGCGCGACAGGCGACGACGGGCACCGGCGCACGCTATGTGCTGGCAACCTCCCTTGCCGCCATCGTGGTGCTCTTTGCCGTTGTCTACCTGCTCTTTTTCGGCTTCCCCGGCGGCGGCGGCATGGACAGGCCGGCGGACCCCGATTCCGTCCCGCCCATCGAGCTGAACCGCGAGACGCCCGACTGGCGCGACCCCGCGCCGGTGCAGCCGCTGCCCCAGACGCCGCAGGACCCGGCCCCCTGACACCCACTGACACCCGATGTCAGCAGGGCCGCGGCCCTGCCCCTTTGAACGGGGCCTGACTCGCGCCATATTGAGCGCATGGCAAGAGACAAGTTCAAATCCTTCGGGCGCGGCTCGGAGCGGCCGCTGCCGGGCGGCCGCGCGCCGGGCCTTGCGGAAGCGCCGGGCGCAAGTTTCATCCCCGCGGACCGCGAGGCGCTGGCCCAGGCCGACCGCGACACATGGGCGGGCGCGCTGCAGGGCGACCCGGCAAGCTGGCCGCTTTTCGCACCCCACCGCCCGGAACGGCCGGAAAAATCCGAAGGCGGCGTCCGCTTCAACCTCGTCTCGGAATATGAGCCGGCCGGCGACCAGCCGACCGCCATCGCCGAGCTTGTCGAAGGTGTGCAGAAGGGCGAGCGCGAACAGGTGCTGCTCGGCGTCACCGGCTCCGGCAAGACCTATACGATGGCGCAGGTGATCGCGCGGACGCAGCGCCCTGCCCTCATCCTCGCGCCGAACAAGACGCTCGCCGCCCAGCTCTATGGCGAGTTCAAGAGCTTCTTCCCGGAAAACGCGGTCGAGTATTTCGTTTCCTATTACGACTACTACCAGCCTGAAGCCTATGTGCCGCGCACCGACACCTACATAGAAAAGGAAAGCTCGATCAACGAGCAGATCGACCGGATGCGCCACGCGGCCACCCGGGCGCTGCTCGAACGCGACGACGTGATCATCGTCGCCTCCGTGTCCTGCATCTACGGTATCGGCTCGGTCGAAACCTATTCGGCGATGACTTTCAGCGTGAAGCTCGGCGAGCGGCTCGACCGCAAGCAGCTTCTCGCCGATCTCGTGGCGCTGCAATACAAGCGCAACGATCAGGCTTTCGGCCGCGGCACCTTCCGCGTGCGCGGCGACACGGTGGAAGTCTTCCCGGCGCACTACGAAGACCGCGCCTGGCGCATCTCGCTGTTCGGCGACGAGGTGGAGGAGATCGCGGAGTTCGATCCGCTGACCGGCCAGAAGACCGACAAGTTCAAGGAAGTGAAGCTCTACGCCAATTCGCACTATGTGACGCCGCGCCCGACGCTCAATCAGGCGATGGAAGAGATCAAGCACGACCTTCAGGTGCGCCTGCAGGAACTGAAGGGACAGGGCAAGCTCCTCGAAGCGCAGCGCCTCGAACAACGCACGCAATTCGACCTCGAAATGATGGAGGCGACGGGAAGCTGCGCCGGCATCGAAAACTATT